>JAGOKN010000025.1 GCA_017994575.1 Nitrosomonas sp. | reverse complement strand
TGGCAACTTGTAGCGGTGGACTTCGGAGCGTAGCGAGGAGCACGCCCCGGTAGGACCGCCACAGTCAGAGAGATATTTCCATAACAAGATTCACAGCAGCACCTCCGAGCTCGTCCAACAAACGGTTCAGATCGTGGCTCGCTTCGCGATCACGATCTAACCTTACTCGTTATGCAGGAGTCTTTTATATATTGAAAATAAGTCTCGGAAGCAATGTATAACGCAACTAAAAAAGAGATGATTGAAATGGTACATATTGATTTCTTAGGCATGTTGAAAATCCAATCTTGGATTATTAAGGGCAGAGAAGCAAATTAGATCTGTTGATCAAGCTTTCGGTGATGTTGATGTTTTGAGCGAGTATTCATAACTTCAACTTGCGATTCCCCGCGGTCTTGCCGCGGGGATAGGTGCAGGGCGCGCGGAGCAAATTTATCAATATGACTGCATTTAATAAGTATCTTTTTAGAAGGTTTTTCTAATTTTTTAATGTGTGAAGTTAGAAGAAAACTATCGATCAAAAAATGTTATCCGGTACAATCCCTCTTTTTTTGGGCGGCTAGAAAAATTAGTAAGGGGTGTTTGTTGTTTTGGTGCAACACCGATTTAATATTGCCTTGACAGGAAAAAGCACCTTATATAAGCTGCGGTTTGGTCAAATATGACACACTTATATTTATTAAGCAATGTCAGCGGTAAGCGTTTGAATGAAAATTTTCCAGCCAACAAAAAGAATATTATTGACGATTAGTAATCGGCGTTGGCGCGCTCAACCAGAATTTCTTGCTTATGATAGCAAGATGACAAGTACTATTACTTCGAGGGGAAGATCTTGAGTTCGACAATAATCAAGTTGAACGCTCCGCTAACGCAAGCGTTTGATTTTCAACCTTCAAGCGAGTCGCAAATAACACCGACACCGACACTCAATACACTAACTCAGCAGTTAGCAGGTTTTGATACTCTAACGAGCGCTTTAGAATATGCAGCCGGGGGAATAACGGGGTATAATTTTTACGATGCGAAGGGTAATTTACGTTCAGTTTTGCCTTATAGTTTATTGAGGGAAAATGCTCGTAGTTTAGCTCAACGTTTATCTGGTTTTGATTTGCCTCGCGGTAGCCGGGTAGCAATCATTGCCGATACTTCCCCTGAGTTTGTCGAATTGTTTTTTGCTTGCCGCTATGCTGGTTTAGTGCCTTTTGCAATGCCAGTTCCTGTGAATCTTGGCAGTCATACAATATATGTTCAGCAATTGCGAGGTATGCTTGAGAGCAGTCAAGCGAGTATTGCACTTGCTAATGTTGATTATATTGGTTTCTTGGAAGAAGCTGCCCAAGAAGCAGCATGTCTGAAATGGGTTGGGACACCTGGGAAACTGGGTGAATTGCCTGAAAAAGATGTTGAATTAAAACCTAATCATCCTGATGAAACTGCCTATTTGCAGTTTACTTCGGGTAGCACACGCACTCCTAGAGGTGTAGTTATCACTGAGCGTGCTTTGATGTGTAATTTGCAAGGTATCGTTTGTAATGGATTGGAAATAAAACCTGATGATCGTTCAGCATCATGGTTGCCGTTTTATCATGACATGGGGTTAGTGGGGTTGGTTCTTGCGCCAATGGTCACACAAATTTCAGTTGATTATCTTGCAACACGGGATTTTGCAATTCGACCCTTGCAATGGCTGCGTCTAATTAGTCGCAATCGTTGCACTGTTGCATTTAGTCAACCTTTCGGTCTTAAGCTCTGTAGTTTGCGTGTTCGCGAATCTGATTTGAAAGAATTAGATCTTAGTTGTTGGAGAGCAGCTGGCATTGGTGCCGAAATGATTAGGCCCGAAACCCTGAGGAATTTTGCGGAAAAGTTTTCATCAGCAGGTTTTGATGAAAATGCTTTTCTGCCGTGTTACGGTCTTGCTGAATCAACACTTGCTGTTACATTCTCAAAAGTTGGAACAGGATGCAAGAGTATTCAAATAGATAGTAAAGCACTTATTGATAAAAGAATGGCTGTGCGATTACAGGCTGATGGACGTAAACAAAATGAATTTGTCAATTGTGGGCGCCCCTTGCCAGGCCACATTGTTAAGATAATTGATGAAGATGGTCAGCAATTATCTGAAATGATGGTTGGAAGTGTTTTGGTGCAAGGCGAAAGTGTAATGATGGGTTATTATAATAATATAGATGAAACTAGCAAAGCACTGAAACCCGGGAATTGGTTAGATACAGGAGATATCGGTTTTCTTTTTGAAGGAGATCTCTATATCACTGGGCGTCGTACTGATGTGATAATTGTAAATGGCCGTAATATTCGTGCGCAAGACATTGAAGAGTTGGCAGAACAGCAGCCAGAAGTAAGGTCTCGTGAGGCGTCAGCATTTGGTGTGAATGATGAAGATGGGACAACAACTATTGTTTTGGTTATTGAGTGTAGGCTTACATCTGTGACGGAGAGGCAGTCATTGACTACCAGATTACAGCAGTTAGTTTATATGGCATTTGGTGTGAATTGCGTTGTTGAATTAGTTCCACCACATACTTTGCCAAGAACCTCTTCTGGAAAGCTTTCCCGCTTTGCTGCGCGACAAGGTTATATTCAGAGAACAAATCTTACAGGTCAATTATCTGTTGTAGAATCAGGAGATCGATAAAGAAACATGCCAAAATTGGTAGCTGTAACAGGCGCTACTGGTTTCATTGGTAATGTGCTGATTCAAAGGTTGATTGAAGATGGATGGAAAGTTCGTGCACTTACGCGAACATATCGGTCTGATAGTAGAGATTCGATCCATTGGATACACGGTGATTTGGATAATTTAACTGCGCTACATCATTTAGTTAATGGTGTAGCGTTTGTCATTCACTGTGCTGCAACAGTCCGAGGAAGTTCTTTTAAAGAGTTTTCGCATATCAATGTCCAAGGTACTAAGAATCTTCTGTGGACCATCTCTGAGCAGAAACAATCTCCCCGCTTTCTGCTAATTTCATCTTTAGCGGCAAGGCAACCCGAACTGTCTTGGTATGCTCAAAGTAAATATTTGTCTGAGCAACAGCTCATTCAATACTCGGATCAGTTGCCATGGACGATATTTCGACCTACTGCAGTTTATGGTCCGGGAGATAAAGAATTAAAACCTCTTTTTCAGGCGATGTATCGTGGATTGCTTCCTGTAATTGGGAAAATACATAATCGGTTTGGATTAATCCATGTAGAAGATTTGGTTGCAGCAATTCAACTTTGGTTGGATTCTGATACCGATATCAATGGTATTTTTGAGTTAGATGATGGGGTCCCGAATGGGTACAGTTATCAAAGCTTATCCGCTTTAGCGCAACAAATATGGAAACATCCGGTTCGTTGCATAGTCATACCCAACTTTTTAATCAGAAATATCGCTTTATTCAATCTATGGATTGCACGCTTTTGTCATTACTCTCCTATGTTGACTCCTGGAAAGGTGAATGAGTTACAACATAGCAACTGGGTATGTGATAATGCCGCCTTGATCCGTGTGCTCCCAGCATGGAAACCTAGTATTCGTTTACAAGATGTATTATCTAAAGTAATCTAACTCAAAATTTAACTCTCCTGAATCAACTTATGACTGAAAGTAGTTACCAAGAAATCACACAGCTTCTTTGTGATCGCTTAAATAGTATAGCTAGTGCCGATGCCCAGATTACACTTGAAACTAATTTAATTAGTCAATTGTCCATTGATTCAATTAAGCTATTGAATTTGATTATGGAAATTGAAGATACCTTTGATATTTCAATTCCCATTAATGCATTAACAGATATTCAGACTGTTGGTGAGTTAGCCGACTTAGTTTACAAAATAAAATCAGAAGCATAATGAATTTACTTGAGAAATTAGATGCATCGGCTGCGGCAAGAAAAGCACTTTTACCCAATGGTGTTGGTGCTTTTGGCATTCCAATAGAGGAAGTTTACTCGGCGACGGAAGCCAGAATTGGTGACCGTCGTGTCCTTCTGCTAGGAACTAACAACTACTTGGGACTTACCTTTGCCCCGGAGTGCATCCGCGCAGCGCATGAGGCTATTGATAAGGAAGGTACGGGTACTACCGGTTCTCGGATGGCAAATGGCAGCTATTTTGGACACCGTGCTCTAGAAAGGGAATTTGCCGATTTTTATCGTTGTAGCTCTGGTATCGTGTTTACAACCGGTTATCAAGCTAACTTAGGGACTATTTCTGGTTTGGTAGGTCCCGGAGACACTGTATTGATTGATGGTGATTCTCATGCGAGTATCTATGATGGCTGTATTCTCAGTGGCGCAGATATCATTCGCTTTAAACATAATGATATGGTCGATATGGAAAAGCGTCTGCGTCGACTGGGAGCGCGTGTTGAAACAACGCTGATTATTGCTGAAGGTATATACAGTATGCTGGGAGATCAAGCGCCTCTGGCTGAGATCGTTAGGCTTAAAAAGGCATACAATTGTATCTTGCTACTTGATGAAGCTCATTCACTTGGGGTGTTAGGAGAAACTGGTCAGGGTCTGGTTGAAAAAACCGGTTTATTGGAGGAGGTTGACTTCATTACCGGTACATTTAGTAAAAGCTTGTGCAGTATTGGCGGTTTTTGTGTGAGTAACCACCCGCAGCTTGAGCAATTGCGCTATGTGAGTCATCCTTATATTTTTACTGCGTCACCTTCACCAGCCACAATTGCTTCTACGCGAGCGGCATTGGAGTTGTTGCGCAAGGGAAGTGATTTGCGTAAACAATTGTGGAGTAGCTCAACACAGCTTTATTCTCGATTGCAGGATGCTGGTTATGTTCTTGGACCGGATCCTGGTCCTGTGATTGCTGCTATTCTTGATACGCCTCAACAAGCACTTTTGCTTTGGCAAAATTTGCTTGAGCATAATATTTATGTGAATTTGATACTGCCTCCAGCGGCGCCTGAGGGTAAATCGCTGGTGAGGTGTAGTGTAAATGCTGCTCATACGTCAGAACAAATTGCGTATGTTGGGGATACATTTGCTAAACTACATGACATGGTGTGTTCAAACAAACCTTAAATGATAATTTGGTTAAGCATTCGTTTTTGTTTATATATTTATAATGTTCTATTGAATGTGAGTATTCTCTTTGGGATTAAATATTAAATTAATCTCGTTTTCTATCACGAGGCGCACCCATGAAAATAATGCAGATATTGGTATTAACATTATTTTCTTTGCTGGTTCAAAGTAATGTTTGGGGATTGTCTCTGACCTATGACGGATTTGAATGTCTCAATCCGATAGATGCCAACGATCTTACGTCAACAGAAACACCAATCCAGAGCAGATTAGAGGTCACGGAGGATTTGGGTGGCGGGATGTTTCGTTTAAGTTTGACAGGAGGAATTCCTCGTTTTGTCAATAATAGCCAAAATGTGTGTATCGATAATGCCACGGCCTTGGGATATTCAGGAATTCCGGCGCTGGACGGCTTACCAAAACCGTTAGAATCTATTGATGCAACTGCCTACTTCAATGGGAAGGATTTGGTGATTGTGATCAGCTCATTATTTACTGATTTGAGTGCTAGAAGAGATCCATTCTCATCATTTAGCACTAGTCAGATCCTGACTATCACGAATACTCTGATACTGGAGTTTGATTCTCAGGCGTTCGCCTTTAACTTGAAAAAAATGATTCATAATAGAGGATTTACTCACACAAGAAGCGGATCAATAAACTCAATTCCATTTCTGGAAACATTGATACCATCTTTTAACGAGGTTGCACAAGATAAACCTAGGGTATTGACACCAGCATCCGCTATCGAATATTTAATAGAACAATAACTTGGTTTTAGTCAGATGCGGTTATCTGGTTTGCTGTTAATATTTTTACTGTGAAGTTTGCATGATATAAAGTGTGGTGTTAATCCAAGCAACTTTTATTGATTGGTCGCTTGGGATTAAAGCGCGCGATAAATGCCCGATCTATATAGTCTTTCCATAACCAAACCCATTTTCCACTTGCAAATAGAGGACCTCGTGAAGCAACAGCTTGGCGATGGCCGGCAGTGAGTAAACTGAGGAAATATTTTTGTGGCTTGAAAGCCAGAAGCGGGCGATTCTGAAGTGTGGCGACAATATTGCTTGCTAACACAGGTCCTTGACGAACTGCATAGACACCGGATTTCGGTAGTGGGGAGGGTGTGAAAGCCGCACAATCACCCGCAGCAAATATACTTGGATGTGAAATGCTGCGAAGATATTGGTCAATCATAATAAAACCCTGGTTGTCGCACTGCAAGCCACTATCCGCTGGCCAATGCTGTGCACCGGCATGAATAGCCCAAGCGCAGAAATCATAACTAAGCTGGGTGTGATCATTCAGTATCAGTTGGTGCTCGTTGATCGAAATTACATGTTTCCCGCAGATAGTCGCGATGCCTTTTATTTGCAGGTGGTGTTTGAAAAATTGCTGTACATGGTTGTTGTGTGAATGGAGTATGGTTTGATCAGCGCACACCAAAGTAAACATAGCGCGAGCAGGCATCAAGCTACGAAGTTTATACTGCATGGCTAGCAATATTTCGATACCGGCGGCTCCGGCTCCAATGATGACAATGTGCTGCGTGCGATTGGAAGATTGAACGGAATCAATCCATTGATGCCAATTCCGTAGAAATTGCTTGATCGGTTTGACAGGGTGTCCATGCACAAGGGCGCCACTGATATCGTTAAGTGCTGGTTGAGAACCAATATTTAAAGATAACAGATCGTAACTGAGGGGAGGGTGAGCATGACAAAAAATTTTCTTTGTCAGTGGATCAATCTGTTGCACTCCGTTGCGAATAAATTGAATGCCAGCCCATTGGCAAAGTCTACCTATGTCGATGTGACAGTCATTAAACATATAATGACCTGCAATTAATCCGGGTAGCATTCCTGAATAAGCTGTGAGCCTATCATTGCTGATTAAAGTGATTTTAACGTTAGCAATAGGATGCATGCCCAGCTGTTTGATTACATTGACATGACTGTGGCCACCGCCAATTAAGCATAAATTTCTTTTAGGAAATATGTGATTCATCATTAACTGATTCAGATTGCGTTATAGCCAGAAAAGTGTGATAGTTCATAAAGCATATGCTGGATTAATTATTGCATGACTAATAAATCAATCGAATCATTTTGCTATGGCTCGTAAGGATAATTGAATAAGACATCGGATGTGTTTCAATTTATCATTGTTGCGTATTGTTAAGATTTGAGACTTTTATATTTACTTTATTTATGGGGGATAACAATGAGATCTTGCAAAATCAGTACATTAACAGCTCACATAATGCTTTTGTTAGCCGCAGGATTGCTATTAGGGTGTAATCCACCCGCTGATCCTAAAGCTGATGCCAAGAAAAGCAAAGAGATTGTTACTGAACCTGCGAAAGGTGCGGCGGTTGTGGCTGAGCCAGTTACCAAAATTGATGAGGTGGGAAGCATAGAGAGTCTGGGATCATCAGCAATAGAAGAATTAGATTCAGCGAATATGGCTAATGACGCTTCTGCGCAGGGAACGAAGTCGACTGTTGCCAAAGAGACTTCCACTCAGATACAAGCTGTTGATGATGGCAATGATGTGGTAAAAGCGACCCCTGCCGTTATGCGTAAGGTGCAGCAAGCACTTGTGAATGCAGGGTTTAATCCTGGTCCTGTGGATGGAGTAAGTGGTGCTAAAACAAGGAATGCTATTGAAAGCTTTCAGAAGCAAAATAATCTACCGGCGGGTAAATTAACTAAGAACACATTACGTGCATTGGGTGTCGATTTTTAGGAACTCTGGCATGTATTAATTCTGCTTCATTTTCTGAAACGCCAAGAGATTAAAGTTCTTGGCGTTTTTGTTTGTGCAGAATTCATTGGCATTAGTGTCTCATATTGGCATTGTGGTTTTAAAAATATTTGCTATAGACAGAGTCATGTTCTATAGTTGAACGTTAGAACGGGTTTCAAAGCTTTATCAGATAATTATAGGATTTGTGGAAGCTAAACAATGGTTGTTATTGTTTATTGTGGATCTCTATTTTTAGTACTTAAATTCCTCAATACAAAGAAACACCTTAAAGAACTACAGACAGATTTTTCTTAGATCTGGCATTGTTTATTTCATACGGGCTTTTAGCTAGATTTGGTTGATTTTTTATTAATTTTGTAGTGTTCGTCATTCATTTGCTTTTGAAGTATTTTTGGAGGTTTTGCTCATGGGAGTTCCTTTACGTCAACAGATTGCAGTTGGCACTTATCTAATCAAACAGAAGTTAAAAGGGGTTAAGAAATATCCTTTGGTATTGATGTTGGAGCCTTTGTTTCGCTGTAATCTAGCTTGTGCGGGGTGCGGAAAGATTGCACATCCGGAAGATGTTCTCGATCAACGCCTCTCTTATGAAGAATGCATGCAGGCCGTTGACGAATGTGGTGCGCCGATGGTTTCAATCCCCGGTGGTGAGCCACTGCTTCATAAAGAAATGCCGCAGATTGTTGCAGGTATCATTAAGCGCAAAAAATATGTGTATCTGTGTACAAATGCCTTATTGTTAAAGAAAAGGATCGATGACTATACGCCATCACCCTATTTAACGTTCTCAATTCATTTGGATGGAATGAGAGAGCGCCATGATGCATCCGTTTGCCAGGATGGCGTTTTTGATCGTGCGGTTGAGGCTATTAAACTGGCGCTGGAGAGAGGTTTTAGGGTGACAGTAAACTGCACCTTGTTTCAAGGTGAAACGCCGGAAGATGTTGCTGAATTTCTAGATTACGCAATGGAGTTGGGTGTCGAAGCAGCTACGATTGCTCCAGGATTTAGTTATGAGAAAGCACCTCAGCAGGATGTGTTTATAAAAAGCCAAGATACCAAGATATTATTTCGTGGTATTTTCGAATTAGGGAAGAAGCTAAAACGCAAATGGCGGTTAAATCATTCAGCGCTGTATTTAGATTATCTGGCAGGCAATCAGGATTATGAATGTACGCCGTGGGGTAATCCGACGCGTAATGTGTTTGGATGGCAAAAGCCTTGTTATTTATTGTCAGACGAGGGTTATGCAAAAACTTTCAAAGAGCTTCTCGATGACACGCCGTGGGAAAAATATGGAACAGCTAATAATCCAAAATGCGCTCAATGTATGGCTCATTGCGGATATGAAGCAACAGCTGTTGAAGACACACTCCAACATCCATGGAAAGCACTGATTGCTTCCATGAGAGGACCCAAAACGACTGGTGAGATGGTAGCTGAACCGACTCCGAAATGGGTGACGGGAGAAAATAAAACACCCAAAAAACTTTCAGATATTCAGGTGACACTCATTAATAAGTAAAGAGTATTGGAGTGGCAATACTGGTTTCTACAACCTACTAAATGAGGATGGTGGAATTGGTGTTATACCTTTCTGTTTTTGGCGCTTTATGCTGGTGGTCAATATTGATATTGCCATGGCGGCCTTGGAGTACTCGCGAGAAATTAGAATCTGGAATCGCTAAAGGTTCTGGTGAAATGCTCAATGACATTACCGTATTAATTCCTGCGCGCAATGAAGGGCCTTATATCCGACATACATTGGACGGAGTGAATGCGCAAGGCATAGGAGTGCAAATCATCGTGATAGATGATCAATCTATAGATGATACAGCGAAGCAAGCTAAGCAATGTAGTGCACAGGTAATATCGGGTACTACACCTCCTACGGGTTGGAGCGGAAAACTATGGGCGCTTGAACAGGGGCTGCGAGAAGTTAGAACACCCTATACATTGTTGTTGGATGCTGATATTGAGCTGACACCTGGAATCATTGCCCAGTTGTTCAGAAAAGCGCGTGATGAGCGTCTGGCGTTGGTGTCGTTGATGGCCGAGCCACCTATGAAGAACGCTATCGAGCGGTTATTGATGCCAGCATTTATCTTTTTCTTTAAATTACTATATCCTTTTGGTTTAGCCAATAATCCGACATCACGCATGGCGGCCGCTGCAGGTGGTTGTATTTTGATTGAGACCCAAGCACTACGCTCTATAGGAGCGTTTGCAAATCTCCATAATGCGTTGATTGATGACTGTACTTTGGCGGCACATGTCAAGCGTGCAGGACTGCAAACCTGGATTGGACTTAGTCGTGCGGCAAGAAGTCATCGTGGTTATCAAACGCTAAAACCGATTTGGGAAATGGTGGCACGTACGGCTTACACTCAATTAAGATATTCGCTTTTGCTACTGATCATTTGTACAGTCATCATGATATCGATGTTTTGGGCTGCTCCGCTTGCATTCTTGATGCTGCCTGCTCACGAGATTTATATACTGAGTGTATTGGCGTGGGTGGCTATGTTTTTAACCTACATTCCTATTTTAATTTATTATCAGCGTTCTCCATTATGGGGGCTGACATTGCCTATTATTGGTACTTTGTACCTGGCTATGACTTGGACATCAGCGCTACGATACTGGCGTGGAGAACGTGCTTGTTGGAAAGATCGTCGATATGAAAGTAATGCAAACAATTAAATTGATTGGCGGGAGTTTATTATTGGTCATGCTGTTGCCAATGATGACGGCATTCAGCGCCCCTGTGGAAGCGGAGAATCCAGAACAAGTGATTCAGAAATTGCAAACTTCTTTAGTTCAAGTCATGCGTGAGGGTGAAAAGCTGGGGTACGATGGGCGATTTAAATTCCTGGAACCAGTGATTGATCAGTCTCACGATATCGATCTGATTATTAAAACTATATTGGGTGCCACCTACTGGTCGCAGCTGGATAAGAAGCAGCAAAATCTGATTGTTGAAACATTTCGCCAGCTCAGTGTTGCTACTTATGCAGGGAGATTTAATCAATATGAGGGCGAGCAATTTGAAATTATTGAACAGCGTGCTTTGCCGCATGAGCAGATTTTAGTGCGAAGCCAGTTAATTAAATCTGATGGCGGTACCGTCAATTTTGACTATGTTTTGCACCAAACGGAAGGAAAATGGCGTATCACCAATATCTTGTTTGATGGCGTGAGCGATCTTGCAATAAAGCGTGGAGAATATCGTGCAATTATGCAACGAGATGGTTTCCAAGCGTTGATTGAAATGCTTAAAGAAAAGATTGCTCTCACACGACAGAATTAATGAGCGGATGAATATCGCTCCATTGCCTAGATTAGGAGAAACTGGTTAATAAATTAGCAAATCTCTCCTATTTAACTGATTTCTCCACTAAAATACTTTTCAGGTTTTATTGTGCCTGATATCACGATCTGACAAAGTTCTTCGCACCTTTTCCTGTAATGATTGGTCAAAATGGATAAAAGAATTCAATGGTTTATGTCGATCCTGTCGCCTCAATGCGTGTTAAGGCTGCAGCAAAAAAACCATCAGTTTGATGTAGTTGTGGAGTCAACTGTAAGAACTCACCAGTATTCAGTGCTATTTTTTGTTGTGATAGTAATTCAGTGCAGTTTAACAAGGTAAACTGAGGGTGCGTTGCCAGGAAATGATGAATAATTTCCTGATTTTCTTCGGGCAAGAAGCTGCAAGTCGCATAGACCAACCGCCCTCCTGGTTTGAGCAAGCTGGCGGCTGCTGAGAGGATTGCCGTTTGTTTTGCTGTTAACTCTTGAATGCTCTGAGGAGATTGGCGCCATTTTAAATCTGGGTTGCGGCGCAATGTACCGAGGCCACTGCAGGGAGCATCTACCAGAACTCGATCAATTTTCCCGATCAATCGTCTGACTTTAATATCGTTCTCGTGCGTAATGCGCTGTGCGTGTAAGTTCGATAATCCTGAGCGTTTGAAGCGTGGTTTCATATTGCTCAATCGTTTTTCAGAGACATCAAAGGCATAAAGACGTCCTTGGGAGTTCATCAGCGCACCTAGAAGTAGCGATTTGCCGCCTGCACCAGCGCAAAAATCAACGACCATCTCGCCACGCTTGGGCGCCAATAAATATCCAAGCAATTGGCTTCCTTCATCCTGGACTTCTATTTTTCCAGATAGAAACAGAGGATGGCGATTGATAGCAGGCTTGCCTGCTAGACGGATGCCGCAAGGTGAATAGGGTGTTTCGTGCGCTGCAATACCTTCTTGGCCGAGTATTTCAAGAACTTGATTGCGTTTAGTGAGGAATGTGTTTACTCGAAGATCCAGTGATGCCGATTTTTGCAAGGAAAATCCTAAGTTCAGAATCTCTGCATCAGACATAAAATGCTTTAATTTTTCTATCAGCCATTCGGGAAATTCGGCTTGAATATTTAATGGCAGAGTATCTAATTTAATAGCTTTAATTTCAGCTAGCCATTTAGTTTCACTTTCACTAATGAATGAAGTGATTTCACGCATGTTCATGCCTTGAAACTTAATCAGATAAGCCAGAACCAGTGCGCGGGGTGTCGTGATTTCTGCTAGGCTTTCAAGAAAAAAGCGATGACGCAATATACCAAAGACTGTTTCTGCGATGAATGCGCGATCCTGTGCGCCGAGCATGGGGTTTTCTCGAAAAAATCTTCGCAAGATAGCATCAGCTGGAAATTCTAAAGGAAGCACCGTACGAATTGCGATGACAGCGGTCTCTAGTTGGAAGGGAGTTAATTGCATTGATTTCCTAGTGTACTGTATCAATTGATGCAGTGGATTAATGTTCGGCTTTGTAACTGATGTTAATTCCGGTGACTATCTTTTCGAGTTGGCGACCATCTTCTTCTATAGAAACAATGCGAACAGGTAACATGTGATTGTTGGGTGCCAGCCATAGTTTTCTTTTGATTTTGGCATTTTTCCCGTCTTGCCTGGTTAGTGCAATAGTTTCCAGTTCCCCTATCGGAGTGTGTAATTTTTCTCGGGTAATTGTATAGCGAGATAGCTTTAGACTATGGCCATCCGTGACATATATATCGACGTGATGTTTGGGAAGAGGAGTAAACATAAAGCTGTAAGACAAACTTAAGCGATCTAAAGTACCTTCCGGCAATTTCTCTTGATGTTGTTGTCCTTTATGTTCGAGTCTGACTACATGATTCTTCCAGTCAAACTCAGCGACACTGGGTTCTTTCTTGCCACGTTTCTCAAAGGCGCGAGAAGGGCGTAAACCTCGCTTTGTAATGACTCCCTCACTATGACGTACGATACTGCCGGGCTCTATGATCTTATAAATTCCCGTGGCTTGTGCTTCGCTGTTGATGCGATAGCTATGTGAATCACTGCCATGTTTGATTTCCATGACTTCATTGATTTCTCCTTCACCCAAATCGGTTGTGACAGTGTAGCTGATGTCAATGCGTGACGGCATTTCAGTAGCCATTACTGAAAAATTGAATATCCATAGTAGCAAAATGAATAGAAGTAATTTCATTCCGGTAGTCCTGGTGAATAAAGAGCTATTTCATCAATACGGGCATCCAGTATTTCAACATAATTGTTATTCAATCGGATGCGGTCTTCCATAAACCACTGCACAGCCTGAGGATAAATGCGATGCTCATGCTGCAAAATTCGTGCAGCCAGTGTGCTCTCAGTGTCGTTGGGTAATACCGGAATGGCTGCCTGGATGACGATAGGGCCGTGATCCAGTTGAGAAGTAACGAAATGTACGGTGCAGCCATGAATCTTGACACCTTCTTGCAGTACTCTTGCATGTGTTCCTAGACCAGGAAATGAGGGCAATAACGAAGGGTGAATATTCATTAACCGGCCTTGATAGCGTTGTACAAAGCTGTCGCTGAGTATACGCATGAAACCTGCCAGTGCAATTAGTTTTGGTTGGCAAGTATCAATTCTTTCAGCCAATGCCTTATCAAATGTCTGGCGGTCAGGATAGATGCGATGATCCAGAACAATGGTTTTGGCGCCATGCTGTTGGGCAATTTCTAAGCCTATCGTGCCAGGATTATTACTGATTACGGTGATGTTCTCGATTGGAAATCCAGCCTTTAACAACGCTTGCATATTACTGCCGCGACCGGAGATAAGAATAACCAGTGATTTCATGATGCGATGGCGTGAGTGGTTTTTACACTAGAACAGTGGCTGCCAGATTGGCGGTGCGCGGCTTGATTTCTCCGATTTGCCAGACACTCTCACCAGAGGCACGTAGTTTATGCATGGCGCTCTCGACATCATTGGGAGCCACTATAACTACCATGCCAATTCCGCAATTAAATACGCGTGCCATTTCATGATCAGACACATTGCCATGCTGTTGCAGCCAGTGAAATAAGGGAGGCATTTCCCATGAACTTTTTTGTAAAGTAGCCATGACTCGATCAGGTAGAATGCGTGGTATGTTTTCGACTAATCCACCGCCTGTGATGTGCGCCAACCCTTTGATGGGTAATTGTTTCATTAGCTCCAATAATGGTTTCACATAAATTCGTGTCGGTGTCATGATGGCATCACCCAGTGATTTTCCATCAAAATCTACCGATAAATCAATTTGATTTCTTTCTATGATCTTGCGAATCAGCGAATAACCATTGGAATGTGCGCCACTCGATGCGAGACCCAGCACAATATCGCCCTCCCGTATCGTAGCACCCGTAATAATTCGATTTTTCTCTACAATACCTACAGCAAATCCCGCGAGATCATATTCATCATGAGGGTACATGCCGGGCATTTCTGCAGTCTCTCCACCAATCAATGCGCAACCTGATAGCTCGCACCCTTTTGCGATACCACCGATTACAGCGGTGGCCGTTTGTACATCCAGCTTGCCACAAGCAAAGTAATCCAGGAAAAATAGAGGCTCTGCGCCTTGTACCAGAATATCGTTGACGCTCATCGCAACCAGATCAATACCAATGCTGTCATGCTTTTTAAGCTGGAAAGCCAGTTTGAGCTTGGTTCCGACGCCATCCGTACCGGAAACCAGGACAGGGTTTTGATATTGCTTGGAGATTTCGAATAACGCACCAAAACCACCAATTCCGGTGAGTACCTCGGGACGTAATGTGCGCTTGGCGAACGGTTTGATATTTTCAACCAAGCGATCTCCCGCATCAATATCCACGCCGGCATCACGATAGGATAGCTGTGCTGCTTTAGAATGATCAGAATTTGATGAAGTCACGTTGAACTCTCGCACGGTTACAGAAGAAGTGTTGCTGCTAGTTCCAATTTTACCGCAAATGCGCAGTGAGCATGCTGCGGATATTTAAAATGATTGCTGCACAGATTGCCGGGAATTTTGGATTCAAATACGGCCCTTTTTTCTTTGGGTGATCAATTGAACTGATCGCCATTCGTAGCAGATGTTTTTTCTGTGTGGTTGAATCGATGTAATTTTGGAAATTATCGGGTTGTTAATTGTTTTATCTCTGTAATGGGCATGATTGGATGGTTTGGCGGCCTGCAAGCTATTGACGTGTGAAATTTTTCCACGTATATTTCTATCTTTGTGGGTAAATTTCCCGCGATATATAGAATAAGTGAATATATATTTTATTGAAATAATCGTCGGGAATGATTGCGTATTTATAAATCAATATTGCACATATTTAATTGATTATTATGGTTCCTGGGTTTTGTTATGAGAAAAAATTTACGGATGATGTTTGTTGCAATTGCGCTGAGTTGGGGATGCTGGATGAGTGGCGTGAATGCTGCTCTGATACAGCCGGTACTTACGGATAATGGCGCAAATTGGGGTGCGGTTTTTGGTAATAATGTTGTGCTTGGATCATTTAATGATATTTTTGATGTGATTGTGCCAATGAATGGCAGTGGATTAGGCGCCAGTGTGATCAGTGATTCCAATGTAAATATAACGAGTTTCGCATTAGTTGATGCGACGACTTCGACCATCTTGGCTTCAGGGGCGGCAGGTAATATATCGAGTTTAAATTATGTGGGTCTTTTGGATGTTACGCACAGTTATCAAATCCAGGTTAATGGCGAGTTGAAGGATGTGCGTGAAAGCGGATCTTATTCCGGAAATATTCAGCTATCTTCAGTGACAGAACCGGAAACGTATGTCATGTGGTTGGTTGGTCTGGGGTTATTAAGCTTTACCTTGTTGCGAAGAAGGACTGATATTTAAGTTGCTGTTTTTTGGATCCACGCAAGATTATGCAGTGATGTCTTTTGATTGATCCGAGCTTATTCGCAAAGGTAGGCATTCCCGATATATATTATTTCCTTATCAACACCAGGAATTTCAAATGTGCCCGTATTGTTGGAACGAATAATATGAACGGTATTGCCACCCAGCTTGAGAGTCTCATTTCTTAATTGATTTCTGGCAGTCATCAGTCGCTCCATGTAGGGCATGTCATCTTCGTTTTTCTGACTATCTTTGGATGAACCTTTCACTTTGCCTAATAACTGACAACCGGAAGGTTCCTCCTCACCCACTTGTATCATGATAGATTTTACTTGGGGTTGTGCTGAAATTTCAGCGCAATGCAATACGAAAAACACCAATGCAATTTTACCCATTAAAAATTGTAAATTTTTTGGAATACTCATCACGGTCTCTCAAAATACTTATTCACATAAACTGTATGAGCGTGAAAGCATAGAGAAGCATGGTGTCATTCGTCAATAGGCGTTGAGCATCTTAAGTTTTCTGATGCATCATTTAGATGAAATAAAGCCAGTCCCCATTCCTTTTTGAAATATTTGCTGAATGATTTATAAGGTATATTGAATGAACATAAATTCAAGGAGGTGCGACATTGGATATCATCATTTTTATTTTCCTGGCACCGATTGTCATTGTTATAATCTACGGCATTATGCTTTACAACCAACTGGTCGATCTGAAGCATACGGTATCGCAAGCCTGGTCGAATATCGATATTCTGCTAAAACAACGTCACGATGAACTTCCCAAACTGGTTGAAACCTGCAAACAATATATGGGTTTTGAGCAGGAAACACTGAAGCAGGTAATCGCAGCGCGCTCACAGGTGGCATCGGCACTGGAGTCCGGGAGTGTCGGTGCGTTAGGTTCTGCGGAAAGTATGCTGCGTATCGGATTGGGCAATTTATTTGCAGTTGCGGAAGATTATCCGGAGCTGAAAGCCAGTGAGAAATTTCAACATTTACAAGCGCGTATTTCCGCATTGGAAAACAGTATTGCTGATCGACGCGAATATTACAATGAAGCGGTCAAAATCAATAATGTGCGCATTGAGCAATTTCCAGATGTCATCATTGCTCATTGGTTTAAATTCAAGTCACGTGACTTGCTCGAATTCAGTGATGCTGAGAAACAGGATGTCAATCTTGGCAAGCTGTTTGGTTAGCGCAGAGTTCCGAGATGAATATTCCAGGCCTGGAAGTTACTCCAGAAAACTATGAGTTTGTGCTGAGTGTGTCGGTGCTGGCCGCACTGCTTTGTTTTTATTGTTTTGTGCGCAACTGGAAGCGGTTACGCATTATCCAAGATACTCCCACCGCCCGGTTACGCTCTGCGCATCAAGGCTATATTGAGCTAGAAGGGAAGGGGCAACTGATTGAAGAGCAACCTATTTACGCTCCACTATCGAATCATTTGTGTCTCTGGTATCGCAGCCTGATTGAGCAGCAGGAAACTTTCACGCAAAATGGTCGAGTGCAAACGCGCTGGAATGTGGTTTATAGCAATATCAGCAATCATCGATTCAAGCTTACGGATGGTCTGCACAGTTGTTATGTGGATCCGGGCGATGCAGAAGTGAATGGCATCGAGAAGTTGGTGTGGTATGGCAATACCGAATGGCCGGCCAGGACTCAGCTACTGGAAAGTCAGTCGGTTTTAAATAAACTGACTAACAGCTATCGCTATAGCGAATGGTTGATATTGCCAGGCCAGTCGCTGTATGTTTTGGGACAGTTTAGAACTTGGTCAGCTACATCGCAGCACTCGATGCGAGAAGTGATGATTGATCTGATTAATGATTGGAAAAAAGATCAGCAGCAGTTACGCAATCGTTTTGATAGTAATAAGGATGGCAATATAGATCAGCAAGAGTGGGAATCCGCTCGCCAATTAGCCCAGTCACAAGCGCAGCAAATTCACGATCAACTGGTGCTAAAGCCGGATGAGCATATCATTGAAAGGCCCGACAATTCAGGGCGCCCCTTTATCATCTCGGTTTATTCACAAGCCCTATTAACCCATAAATTCCGCCAAACTGCTCACATGACGCTTGCGGGATGCTTCGTATTGATCGGTTATATCGCATGGTTAGTACACTCGCATGGGTGATTCAGATTGCGCTTAATGCCAAAACAATTTTGCGCGCGCCAGTTGTCGCCAGCTTGTGCCCGATAGCGTTGCATGCTGCACAGCCTCGGATTCCAGTGCGCCATGGATTCGGCCAAGAGCGAAGCTGATTGCAGCAGATTTCTTGGGTAATGCTTGCAGTAATTGCGTGCCGATATATCCATCGTTGGCACGTCCCAATTCTTCTTGTAATGCTGCCAAAGCTGTAATGAAATGCTTGCTGCGTTTACCGTAAAGTGGTGCAAAAGCATCAGCGGCATAACGCATTTTCTTGGCAGCAATACGCGCTTGGTGACGTTCGGTTGAATTCAGTTTGGCAAAGCCGCGACAGTGCTTGCACAGCGTGTGCCAGCGTTTCTCAAGAACCGTTTTTGCCCATGCGCTGGCATCCATTTTTTGCGTATTGTCAGTTGTCGCAAGCAGGCTGCGTCCAATATCAAGTACCAGTTGAGTGAATACGGGATTGAGCAACAATGCCTGGGACTGTTGGCGGGAATGTGCAGCGCTATCGCTCAACAGGGCCAGTATCGTTTCTTCAATAGTTGGTTTCGATGCATGCTGTAGTGTCGTTAAAATTCTGGGTAAAGTCTCAAGCAGAAACACATCCCAGTCGCGTGCCGGATTCAGTGTATGCATCAACGCACGCAAGGATTGCTCCCAGGCAGGGGGTGTTTGGCCCAATGATTCAGCCAGTAACAAGCCAGTACATAGGCGACGCAGTGCAATGCGAAGTTGATGCAGGTATTCCGTGTCGTGCGGGCTTTCCAGAAAGCCCGGCACATTGGAGACCAGTTGCGCCAATGCAGCTTGCATGATGGCATTCCAGGCTGCGCTGGCAGTCTGATCCGGATGAATTTGCGGATATATTGATTTCACCGGGGTCGCAGTAATGGCGCCATTCAAGATATAGCCACGCTCTGCTTTGCTGCGCGGTTCGATATGTAGTGGTACCTGTGTCAGCAATTGCGTTGCCGCATCGAACAAAAACTCGGAAGCTCCGGACTTGAGTTCAATTTCTACTTCGCATATATCCCGAGAGTCTTTGCCTGCATTGATTTTGCCGATATCAAGCGCGACTTCGGCGTGAGCGGTATGGTTGTGGATTTGCCAAGTGGTGCGAACAAACTCGGTGGTGAACACGGGGGCGATATGTTTGAGCTTGATGCCTGTCAATAAATCTAATGCTGTTTGCGGTAGCCCGGAGAAGTCTGGGTGATTACCATCAGCGATTGCCATTTCCCATTCCGGACGGCTGGATAGTGCGCCAACTGACTGCGCTTCCGCTTTCAATGTCTGAATCCAATTACCGTCTACACGGCGCACGCGTAGTGCGATGCCGCGTCGCATCAGGTCAAGTTTGGGAGTGTCGAAGTAAATACTGAGCAGTGAACGTTGTTCGGGCTTGATTGGATTCAAAAGAGGGTGGCGTCGGATGCGCATGGTATGACGGGAATGCAAAGCTAGTTTCAGTTCAATTTCCATGCAAAACCTCTATCTGGACAATGTAATTACGTGTCCTGGTAATCATCACTGTGTATCTACTCGATCTTCAATGTATCAAAGTTGATTCCTGTGGGAGCAGGGGGTGTTTTCAGCTTCATATTTTCCAGTGCATCAACGACATGTTCGGCGATGACGAGGTTGCGATACCACTTCCGATTGGCAGGCACGATATACCAGGGAGATTGATCGGTGCTGGTGGCGGCCATCATGGTTTCGAACGCTTCCATATAGTTTATCCACAGCTTTCGTTCTTCGAGATCTCCGTCATTGAACTTCCAGCGTTTTTCCGGATTGCTGATGCGCTCTTCCAGACGCTCTTTCTGCTCATCCTTTGAAATATGCAGGAAAAACTTCAGAATGACCGTTCCACTTTCGGATAGTAATTCTTCGAATTCCTTAATCTGATTGAAGCGCTGCTTGACGACTTTGTCTGAGATCAGTCCATGTACGCGGGTGATCAACACATCTTCATAGTGCGAGCGGTTAAAAATACCGATTTGGCCTTTGGCGGGCGCTTTTTGATGCACGCGCCAGAGGAAATCATGTCCCAGTTCTTCCGCTGATGGGGTTTTGAAGGTTACCACTTTGCATCCTTGCGGATTGATACCGGACATCACGTTTTTGATGGTTCCGTCCTTGCCACTGGTATCCATGCCCTGTAACACAATCAACAACGCCCGACTGTTATTGGCATACAGGCGTTCCTGAAGCTCGTCCAGTTTGCCGATCAGTTGCTGCGTAACCGCTTGCGCATTTGCTTTGTCTTGATCGGTTTTCTTGTAATCGCCCGTGTCGTCAGTGTCGAAATGCGATAGTGTCAATTTGCTTCCGGGCTTCACTCGATAATCTTTCATATTCTCTTTCCTATGCGGTGCTAATGCTCTACTGAGCATATCTTATAGAACTATCAGTGCTAGGGGGCAATCATTCGCATCAATCGTAGTGATTAAGTGAAATTGGTGTAACTACAACGAACTGTAATATCGTCGGATGGAAGCGCTCATGATTGATCAAGCGAAGAGGGAGCGGCAATTGGTGTTTCGGCATCCGAGAAAATGCCGATTCGAGCAATGCCATCGTTGCCGATGGCGCCTCGGTACATGCCTCGGGTATTGAAACGCATGGCGTAATGACCTTTTGCATCGAGTACGATCAAGCCCCCATCTCCACCGATAGCGTTGATTTCTGCCAAGACATTGTCTGCGGCTTCAGCCAGCGGCGTATGCAGTAATCGTACTTGTGCTGCCGTATTGAACGCTGCTGAAGTGCGAATGAACATTTCCCCTGTGCCGGTTGCAGATACCGCGACTGAGCGATTGTCCGCATAGGTACCGGCACCGATGATCGGTGAATCTCCGACACGTCCGAAGCGCTTGTTGGTAAGCCCGCCGGTGGATGTGCCGGCGGCGAGATTTCCATGCCGATCCAGCGCTACAGCGCCTACCGTTCCGCGTTTCTCATCCTTATCAGGCTGTGGCGGATTCAGATCGTCGTCGTGATCGCGCACAACGCGCTCTCTGACGATGGCTCTTTGTAGTTGATCCCAGCGGGATTGGGTATAAAAATAGGCAGGGTCAACAATCTCAAGCCCTTGTTCAGCGGCAAAGGTGTTCGCCCCCTCGCCCATTAACAATACATGATTGCTTTTCGTCATCACCGCGTGGGCAGCGCGGATCGGATTACGGATCGTTGTCACCGCGGCAATGGCACCCGCCATGCGTGTAGATCCCTCCATGATCGAAGCATCTAGCTCGGTGCGGCCCGTATGTGTGAACACTGCACCCTTGCCGGCATTGAACAGCGGTGAGTCTTCCATCACTACAATGGCGGCAATGACTGCATCCACGCTGCTTCCACCTGCTTTTAACACGGCATGACCCGCAGTCAATGACTGTACAAGCACCTGCGTGTAGGCCTGTTCGAGTTCCTTTGTCAGTTTATTGCGATCGATGGTGCCGGCGCCACCATGAATCAGCATGCGAATGGGCGCAGCATCCGCCGCAGAGATACTTGTTTGTGCAGTCATCAGTAACAGTGAAATCCAGAAATAAAAGAAAAGACGCATCCTAATTCCTTTAGGGTGATTTGTGAATTGTGATGAGGAATTTTTGTTGCGGCTAAACGTGTGCAGCAAGATGGCGCTTGTTTTGTTGAAAAATCTACTGGAAGATGAATTGACTGTCAAATAAACTGTTGGGCAGTCAAGAGTTTATTTGATTGTAAAGCAATCAGTCACAGAACATGCTTGTATGGATCTAATTTATTCCATTCAAAATGATTCGTTCGAAGATTAAGTCATTGCCAAGACCGAAAAAGATGTAAAGATAAGCATAGACGAACAGTAATACGTAACTTGCAAAAAATCTGGTTACCTTCGCTTTGGTTGAATTCATTGTGATCAGTCCATGGATGCTTTGTGTGAATGAGAAGTAACCATGCTGTCGCATTCCATGCAAACTTCACTGAAGCCAATGAAAATCTGACATCTAATCCGGTTCTTTGTCGGCCATTTCCAGTATTTTTCCGGCTGTTAATTGCCCACTCATGTCGCCATCCCATGTTGCATTGAATGGCAGTGTGTTCTGTACGCGCGTGGCGCGATCAAGATGTGCTTGCAGCGTCATATCAGGATGTGTAATGGGAACGGCGACGGCACGCGAGTTGCGAATGACTTCTGTGAGCAGGGCCTGATTGACCTTAGCTTTGGGACGCGCATCAAATTTTGCTTTAGGTGTTGTGCGTACGCTACTTAATGATTTTTTAAGTAGTTTGTCGTGATTGCGTTTATCGTCTTCCAATACCGGATAAGCTTGCAGATACAACGTGCGGTCGCGCCAGCCGAGTAATTGCGGTTGATTAACCACGCGCACGGGTGTGCCCACAGGCACGTCATTGTAAATACACACGATGTCTTCGGGGTACATGCGCAGGCAACCATGGCTGCCGCGTAAACCGATACTGGGTGGTTTGTCGGTGCCATGAATGGCGTAACTCGGCCAATCGAGTTTCAATACATGAGTGCCCATCGGATTGTCCGGTCCGGGGGGCACGATGGCTGGCAATGGATCGCCATTTTTTGCATGTTCTTTGCGAATGGAAGGCGTTGGAATCCAGGATGGATTTTCTTTTTTGGAAGTAACCCGTGTCACCCCCTCCGGGGTTTTCCATTCCACACGACCGATGCCGAGCGGGTGAGTGATGACTTTTTGTGGTTGACCCGCTTTGGTTTTTGGAAAATAAAACAGGCGCATTGCCGCCAGATTGATCACAATGCCTTGCCGGGGTGCGTCCGGTAGCACAAATTGAGTTGGGATCACAATTTTGGTGCCTGTTTTCGGCAACCAGGGATCGACCTCGGGATTGGCATTGACGATTTCTTCATAACCCAGGTTGAAACGCCGGGCGATATCGGACAGTGTGTCGTCCTGGTTGGCAGTAATCACTTGCAGCGAGCCGACTACATCATCGCGCGCTGGATCGAAACTGAACTCATGGCTGGCAACCGGTATAGGCAATGGCTTGGCTGCCGGAATGTGCAGTACTGGAGATGGTTGAGTCAGAAATGATTGACAGCCACTTAAAACAAGCAGGGCGCCGGTTAGTCCGCACACCAGACTACTGCGCAGCGCTGATGAAAATTTTCTATGCATGCGAATCAATGAAGTAATCAATGGTAAGTCAATTTACAGGGTTTTCTGCTAAGGCTCAATGATTCGTAGGAAAATAGGTACAATACTTGCTTTACTTTTATGCAAAAAACACGCAATGTGTCGATTCATCATCACGATTTAAGCCAGAGAGTGCGGGGAATTTGCGCTGGTGTTGTAAATGCGCGTCAGGATCAGCAGATTGCTGGAAAATGCAGTACTCGAATCCATTTTGTTGTGCTAGTTGCTTTTTTTACGGTCCATTTCTATCTGCATAACATCGCTTCACACAGTCGATAACTTGCGCTATCATCTCATCTAGTTTCTAGAAAAATTATTTATCCATTTGATTATAATGGTTAAAAGGCACTACTAATGATGTGTATATTTTAATCGTTTGTGAACAAGGGGGAGGTATGACAGAACGTTTGACCAAATCGGCAGCGCGTAACATATTCTATGGTGGCTCGATTTTCTTTCTGGTGATTTTTGCGCTGTTAACAGCGCATAGTCACTACTACATCAAAAATGTTTCAACCGATGAATCAACCCTTACCGAAGCAGTCGCTAGAGGAAAGCATGTGTGGGAGCGTAATTCCTGCATTAATTGCCATACGCTGCTGGGAGAAGGGGCTTATTTCGCTCCTGAATTAGGAAACGTGTGGGTTCGCTACGGTGGGCGTGACAGTCCGATAGGTGCGCGCATGGGCATCAAAGCCTGGATGCGTGCACAGCCAACCGGCACAGAAGGACGGCGGCAGATGCCACAATTTAATCTGACAGAGCAGGAATTGGATGATTTAATTGACTTTTTTGAATGGACAAGTCGTATCGATACACTGGGCTGGCCTCCCAATGATGCTGGTTGATTGATTATCAGAGTTGCCTAAGGAGAGATTCATTATGAAATATCAGACTCAGAAGCTTGCCTATCCCTATTTTATCGCCGCATTGGCTTTATTCCTAGTGCAGGTTTCAGCCGGTGTGCTTGCTGGCACCGTTTATGTTTTTCCTAATTTTTTGTCGGAAGCGGTGCCTTTTCATATCCTTCGTATGATTCATACCAACGCGCTGCTGGTGTGGTTGTTATTGGGTTATTTTGGTGCGAGCTATTTTTTGCTACCTGAAGAAAGTGAATGTGAGATTCATAGTCCAAAGCTGGCTTGGTTACAGCTTGGCATTTTTGTATTTGCGGCTTTGGCTGCCGTGGTTGGTTATCTGTTCGGCATTCATGAGGGACGTGAATTTCTGGAGCAGCCCTTTTTGATAAAAATCCTGATGGCTATTGCTTTCATCGTGTTTATATACAATGTAACCATGACGGTTCTCAAAGGCCGCAAAACTGTGGTTTCTATTGTCTTATTGCTGGGATTATGGGGTGCCATGATATTTTTTCTGTTTGCTTTTTATAATCCCGATAACCTGGCTTTGGATAAACTGTATTGGTGGTGGGTGGTGCATGTGTGGGTGGAAGGTGTCTGGGAATTGATCATGTCGGCCATGTTGGCATTCCTGTTGATCAAAATGACAGGTGTTGATCGTGAAGTGATAGAAAAATGGCTGTATGTCATCGTGGGTTTCTCTCTGTTTAGTGGTTTGCTGGGAACCGGTCATCACTATTACTGGATTGGTACACCGGAATATTGGCACTGGATCGGTGCGGTATTTTCGATTCTGGAAGTTGTGCCTTTTTTTGCAATGATCTTGTGGGCTTTTCATATGGTCTATAAAAGCGGGCGTAATCATCCCAATAAAGCAGCCATGCTCTGGAGTCTGGGTTGTCCGGTCATGGCCTTTTTTGGCGCCGGCGTATTGGGGCTTATGCATAGTTTTCCATCGATAAACTTTTATACCCATGGCACACAATTGACCGCCGCGCATGGGCATTTGGCTTTCTATGGCGCTTATGTGATGTTGAATCTGGCCTTCTTTACTTATGCTCTGCCAGCTCTGCGGGGATTGCAGCCATTTAATCAGATTCTGAACATGTGGAGTTTCTGGCTCATGACAGGATCTATGGTGTTGATGACTTTCACGCTTGCGTTTGCCGGCGTCTTGCAAACACACCTTCAGAGAGTGTTGGCAATGGGTTTTATGCAAATCCAATCGCAGGTTGAATTGTTCTACTGGTTCAGACTGGGTTCCGGCGTATTTTTTGTGATCGGAGCGATACTGTTTATTTATTCAGCGCTGGGTCCAGTTCGCGAGCAGGTAACGGCGCAGTCGCGTTCACACTAATAGCCAGCCTGAATCATGAATCATTTCCAGCATCAAGACAGACCTCAAACAACCGTGATGCTGGAAGAAATTCCATTCTATAAACCGATCGGAAATGAATGCGCAATCTTTGAAGCTGCTTATCACCAGCAATTGCCTTTGCTGATTAAGGGGCCAACGGGGTGTGGTAAAACTCGGTTTATAACGCACATGGCGGCTCGCTTGGGCCGCTCTCTGCAGACTGTTTCCTGCCATGATGACCTGACGGCTGCCGATCTGACCGGACGTTATTTGTTGAAGGGAGGGGAGACGGTATGGGTGGATGGTCCGCTGACTCGTGCTGTGCGCGAAGGTGGGATCTGTTACTTGGATGAAATCGTGGAAGCTCGTAAAGACGTCACAGTGGTGCTTCATCCATTGACCGATGATCGCCGTATTTTGCCGTTGGAGCGCACTGGTGAGATTCTGCAAGCGCCGGATGGATTTATGCTGGTGGTATCTTATAACCCAGGTTATCAGAATATCCTCAAGTCATTGAAACCAAGTACACGTCAGCGTTTTGTTTCCATCAGTTTTGATTTTCCTCCACTCGAAGCGGAAGTTGAGATTGTGTCCAACGAAAGTGGTTTGACTGCAGAACAGTGCAGGCCATTGGTGAATCTTGCGAAAAGGTTGCGGGAACTGAAGGAAGTTGATCTGGAAGAGGTCGTGTCTACTCGTTTATTAGTTTATTGCGCCATCCTCATGAAAACTGGACTGGATCCCTATCAGGCAGCTGAAACAGCCCTGGTTGAGCCATTGTGTGATGATGCTGACATTAAGGAAGGTTTGCTGGAACTGATACGCGCGACTTACGGATAACGGCATGTGGGAATTTCTCGAGTTGGAAGAGCAGATTGGCCGCTACTGGCACCGCCTCGTCGGTAAGGCAGAGAGCTACTCTTATTATCCTGATGCTGCAGTAACGCTGGATTCTGTTCGCTCATCACTGAGTGTTTTTTTTCGTGGCCTGGGAGGAGCGCCCGGCATTGCATTGACTGCAGTGATACCGCAATCTTCAGGGCATCGTTTGAGCCTAAGGCAGCGTCTTGGCATGGAACAGGAATCCATGCCAAGCATAGAATGTAATATCGAGAGGATGTTACTACCAGCCACCATTGCTTACTTTCCATCGATCACCTTGAATCGGCGCCTGTATTTTTGGCTGGCTGCTTATTTTGCTATGGCGGAAGATTCATGTTGCGATACTTTGTACGATCCTTTGCAAGTGGATCTCGCTTTTCTACATAACGCCTATCGGGTTAGCTTAAAAGTGTGCGATCGTTTTCCCGGCTTGGCCAAGGATTACCGGTCACTCTGCCAGGCGCTCTGTGAGCAGCGACCTCAGCGATTGTTGTCCGAACAGGAGCAAGCTATCGAGGCGGTTATCCAGATGTTATTAGGCAAGCCATCCTCGCATGTTGGCAGTGAAGCATTTTTGCAAGCCATTATGCAATCTGAGCCAAATTTCCAAGCTTGGCAAGCCGCGGCGAATTATCATACCTTCCTGCCGGTTCCTTTATGGGGAAAAGTCGATTTCGTTAAAGCTTCAACGACCGTGATGGCGGATTCTGCAGACCAGGAGAGTGGCGCCAGCAGCATGGAAAACGAGGATCAATGCAAGAAAAAAGGGCGCAGGGAAAGATTTGAGCAAAGCGAGCGCGATGATCCGATGTTACTGAATCGTTTCGAGAAACTCATCAGCTGGTCCGAGATGATCAACGTCAATCGAGCTGTGCAGGACGATGATGAGGATGCCGCCAGGGAAGTCGCTGAAGCGAGCGAAGAAATTGCGCTGAGTCCACATCAGCGCCAGGCGGCGACTAAGCTCAAGTTTGATCTGGATTTCGCACCCGATGATGTTAATCCCGCTGCTCTAATCGCGGAACTGACGTATCCTGAATGGGATTATCGGCGCAAAGATTATCATGCGCAGCAGTGCCGGGTTATATTTCAGGAAGCCGAAGAAGGAGGCGATTTATGGATCCCCGATCTTCAAGCCAGGCGTTTATTTCGTAAAGTTCAGCGTCAGTTTGAAGCGCTACGTCCAAAGCGCGAGGTTTTGCGCGGACAATTGGATGGTGTTGAATTGGATATCGACGCATTGGTGCGGGCGCAATGTGATTTTTTGGCGAATGGAAACAGCTCGGACCATATTTATATGAAATCCCATCAGCAGGCGCGAGATCTGACTGTTGCTATCCTGGTGGATGTGTCACTGTCTACCGATAGCTGGGTGAGCAATCGACGGATTCTTGATATTGAAAAAGAAGCCCTGATTACACTGGCTTCTGGCCTTGCCACTTGCAGAGATACTTTCTCGATTTATACTTTTACTTCGCGTAAAAAGCATCATGTCCGTGTCACAGCTATCAAACATTTTAATGAAACTTTCAACAGCCAAGTCTTGCGACGTATTGCCGCTCTGCGGCCTGGTTACTACACGCGCATGGGAGCCGCTTTGCGCCATACCTGTCAGTTGCTGAGCAAACGTCCTGAACGTCATCGTCTATTGCTATTGTTGAGTGATGGTAAACCCAATGATCTGGATTATTATGAAGGTCGTTACGGGATTGAAGACACTCGGCAGGCCATTCTGGAAGCTCGTAAAGCAGGTCTTTCGGTATTTGGAATCACCATAGACCGCAAAGCGCAAGATTATTTTCCCTATCTATTCGGCAGAGGAGGCTATGCCATTGTAGGGCGGCCTGATCGCTTGCCCCACATTCTTCCAATCATCTGCCAGCAATTGGTTGGATGAACAGCTAAGAAGATTGAGTCATTCGGCTGGTTGGTTTTTAAAAAATCAACAAATGTGGTGTAATTAGCTCCTTTCATTCCATCGTTTCTTAATCCGGTTTACATTATTTATGGCGAATATCGGTTTCATCGGCCTGGGCATTATGGGCAAGCCTATGGCAGGGCATTTGATCAAGGGCGGGCATCGCCTGTTTTTGCATTCGCGTAGTGGAGTACCTAAGGATTTGCTTGCGTTGGGTGGTGAGGATTTTTCTTCCCCCAAGTTAGTGGCACAGCACGCGGATGTGATTATCACCATGTTGCCGGATACGCCGGACGTGGAAAAAGTATTATTTGCTGAGCATGGTATCGTTGAAGGCCTGCAATCCCAAGCGAGTTCAGCAAAAATCATCATTGATATGAGCTCGATATCTCCGCTGAAAACACGCCAGTTTGCAGAACGGATTGTCCAATTAGGTTGTGATTATGTGGATGCGCCAGTTTCTGGAGGAGACGTGGGGGCGCAAAATGCCACGCTAACGATAATGGTGGGTGCCAGTACAGCGGTATTTGATAGGATTAAACCGATTCTCGGATTGATGGGTAAGACGGTTACGCATGTGGGTGAGAATGGTGCTGGTCAGATTTGTAAAGTCGCCAATCAAATTATTGTGTCATCAACCATTGAAGCCGTGGCTGAGGCATTGTTGTTCGCATCCAAGGCTGGCGCCGATCCGGAAAAGGTGCGGCAAGCTTTGCTGGGGGGATTTGCAGCTTCGCGAGTGCTGGAAGTGCATGGTGAGCGCATGATTCAGCGGCGTTTTGAGCCGGGCTTTCGTATTGAGTTACATCAAAAAGATTTGGATATTGCGCTGGAGAGCGCTTCCGCTTTGGGAGTGAGTTTGCCCAATACCGCGACCGTGCGTGAACTATTTTCTGCCTGTCTCGCGCATGGCGGCGCGAAATGGGATAATTCGGCTATCGTAAAAATTTTGGAAAAATTAGCCAATCACGAAATTCAGGAATATCCGGAATAATTTATGCTTCTTCAGCAATTTATCGATAACTTGCGGTCTTTTTTGCCTACCGAAGCGGTTTTGTATGAAACCGAAGATTTGAAACCTTATGAATGTGATGGTTTGTCGGCTTATCGGCAATTGCCGCTGGTGGTCGTTTTGCCGAGAACCGAAGAACAGATTGTCAAAATTTTAAAGCTTTGTTATGCGACTCAAACCCCCGTTGTGGCTCGCGGAGCAGGTACGGGTTTGTCGGGAGGTGCGTTGCCTCATGCCAAAGGGGTTTTGCTGTCTCTCGCTAAATTGAACCAAATCATCGCGGTAGATCCATTGGCGCGGACTGTGCGTGTTCAGCCGGGCGTCAGGAATCTGGCGATCAGTGAAGCAGTTGCGTCACTTGGATTGTATTACGCGCCTGACCCTTCATCACAGATTGCCTGCTCGATCGGCGGCAATGTGGCGGAGAATTCAGGCGGCGTACATTGTCTGAAATATGGTCTTACGGTGCATAACATCCTCAAATTGCGAGTTTTGACCATTGAAGGTGAATGTTTGGAAGTTGGCGGCGAAAGTTTGGACAGTGCAGGATATGACTTGTTAGCACTGATGACAGGTAGTGAGGGCATGTTGGGCATTGTCACGGAAATTACGGTGAAGCTGATTCCTAAGCCAGAAAAAGCGCAATTGGTGATGGCCGCGTTTGATAGTGTGCACAAAGCAGGTGCTGCAGTGGCAAATGTTATTGGCGCGGGCATTATTCCGGCAGGTATGGAGATGATGGATAAAATAACTATTCATGCGGTAGAAGAATTTTTACATGCCGGCTATGACTTGGATGCGGAAGCTATTTTATTGTGTGAATCAGATGGCAGTGCTGAAGAAGTGTTGGATGAGATCCAGCGCATTCATGCCATCATGCTGCGAAGTGGCGCGACCAAAATCAATACTTCACAAAATGAGACTGAACGGCTCAGGTTCTGGGCCGGGCGTAAAGCGGCATTCCCAGCCGCAGGCAGAGTGTCTCCAGACTACTATTGTATGGACGGTACTATTCCGCGCAAGCATCTGGCAGATGTGTTACGGGGTATTGAAGAACTCTCGCAAGCCTATGGGTTGCGTTGCATGAATGTATTTCATGCCGGAGATGGCAACTTGCATCCATTGATTTTATATGACGCTAATCAACCGGGTGAGCTGGAAAGAACGGAAGAATTTGGTGGAAAAATACTGGAAATGTGCATACGGGCTGGTGGTACGATCACTGGGGAACATGGTGTAGGGATGGAAAAAATCAATCAGATGTGTGCACAATTTAAAACAAATGAATTGGAAATGTTTCATGCGGTGAAAGCTGCGTTTGATCCTGTGGGATTGCTGAATCCGGGCAAGGCAGTGCCTACTTTGCATCGCTGTGCAGAACTAGGTGCCATGCATGTGCACCAGGGTGAAGAGAAATTTCCCGAATTGCCAAGATTTTAGAATCCATGCAAGCTGTTATTGAGCAATATAAAGCAACTATTCGTGCAGCAGTCGCACATGAAATCCCGTTGCAAATATGTGGTGGCGGCACTAAATATTTTTATGGAAATTCACTCAATCGGCAAAGTGATGCAAGTCTGGATGCGACAGTTTACCGAGGCATTATTGAATATGAACCAACGGAACTGATTATTACAGCTCGTGCCGGAACAAAGTTGTCTGAATTGGAGGCTACACTTGATTTGCAAGGGCAGATGCTTGCATTTGAACCGCCGCATTTTGGCGCAGACGCCACGTTGGGTGGCTGTATTGCAACGGGTTTGTCTGGACCGCGCCGCGCCACTGCCGGTGCAGTGCGTGATTTTGTGTTGGGTGTGCGGATGCTGAACGGAATGGGTGAAGATTGCCGTTTCGGCGGGCAAGTGATGAAGAATGTGGCTGGTTATGATGTTTCGCGACTGATGGTGGGCGCCATGGGAACGCTGGGGTTGTTGCTTGAGGTGTCGCTTAAAGTTTTACCAAAACCATCGGTTGAGATAACCATGTGCATGCAATTGACTGAGGCAAGTGCTATTGAGATAATGAATCGATGGGCTGGTAAGCCATTGCCGATCTCTGCGACTTGTTATATTGACAATCAGCTTTTTTTTCGACTTTCCGGCGCTGAGTCGGCGGTACGTGCAGCCCAAGCCAAATTGGGTGGTGATGAATTGGCTGACAGTACAGCTTTTTGGCGTTCGATACGAGAGCAGTCGCATGAATTTCTTCAATCCGATCATTCTCTTTGGCGCTTATCCATTCAATCCACGACCCCCCCTTTGTCCTTACCAGGAAGGCAGTTAATTGAATGGAATGGTGGCTTGCGCTGGTTGGTTTGTGATGAAAATGTGCAGGCAGATACTGTTCGACGGGCGGTAAAAGATGCGGGAGGGCATGCAACCTTGTTCCGTAGTCGTGCAACGCATGCTCATGCATTCCATCCGCTTGATGAAGGCATTATGAACATCCATCGTGCTTTGAAAGCAAAGTTCGATCCATCCGGAATCTTCAATTCTGGTCGACTCTATCCTGAGATTTAAATGCAAACCAAACTTGCTGATTTCATTAAAAATTTACCTGAAGGTCAAGAAGCCGATGCCATTCTGCGCAGTTGTGTGCATTGTGGTTTTTGTTTAGCGACTTGTCCGACTTATCAGATCCTGGGTAATGAACTGGATAGTCCGCGTGGGCGTATTTATTTAATGAAACAGATGTTGGAAGGCCAGCCAATCACCCAAAAAACACAATTGCATCTGGATCGTTGCTTGACTTGCCGGGCTTGTGAAACAACTTGCCCGTCAGGGGTGCGTTATGGAGAATTGGTAGACATCAGTCGTGACATCATAGAAAAGCAGGTAAAGCGTGATCTGCGATCGGTTGTAGTACGCTATACATTACGCAAAATCCTACCGAATACTTCTATATTTGGAGGATTGCTTAAAGTAGGTCAGTCGGTGCGGCCTTTCTTGCCAGCTATCTTAAAAAAATCAATTCCAGAAAGAGCTAAACTTACTAAAGTTTGGCCTGCGGCACGCCATGCCCGCAAGATGTTTGTGCTTGATGGCTGTGTGCAGCCTGCGTTGGCGCCTAATATTAATATCGCTAGCGCCAGTGTGCTGGATAAGCTTGGCATATCGCTAGTTAAAGCAGCGAATGCCGGTTGCTGTGGTGCTGTTGCTTATCACCTGAATGATCAGCAGGATGGGTTAAATTATATGCGCCGCAATATTGATGCGTGGTGGCCATCAGTAGAAAAAAAAGAAGTGGAAGCGATTATAGTGACCGCCAGTGGCTGTGGAGTGACTGTCAAAGAATATGGACATTTGTTGCGACATGATTCAGTTTATGCAGAGAAAGCAGCTACTATTTCAACATTAGCCAAAGATATCAGCGAAATTCTGCATGCGGAGCTGGGAAATTTGCAGCGCCTGTTTAGCCAGAAACCCCCTGTTCTCAAAACAAAGTTGTCGTTTCACTCTCCGTGCACACTACAGCATGGCATGCAAATACGCGGCGTTGTTGAAGAGATTCTGCAGGCAGCTGGTTTTGAATTATCTTATGTAGCCAATGCTCATCTGTGCTGTGGCTCGGCCGGTACCTATTCGATTTTGCAACCAGAACTTTCGCAGCAATTGCTGAAAAATAAATTAGCAGCATTGGAGTCAAGTAATCCCGATCATATTGCTACTGCCAATATTGGATGTTTGATGCATTTAAAAAGTGGTGCTGCATTGCCAGTCAAACACTGGATAGAATTATTGGATGAACGATTATCCTGATAAGAAGTGATGTGAATCTTTATTAGCTAGTTGCTGTTAGGATAGCTATTCAGCCTGAAATAAAACAGCGAAAGGAATTTGCAGAGATTCCAAGCACGATAGTTAAAAATTTTCATTTCGATTAAAATTCTGAATTTTTTGTTATACAATCCCGTGCTAAGTTGTTCGGACGGGATTTTTGAGAATACATTTATGAATAAATTAGCTTACAGATAACAACAGATTGGAGAGAACATGAAGGTAGTTCCTAGAAGTGGTTGGGTAGCAAAATTAAGCGGCGCTATTTTGGCATCTTTTTTGGCGCTGCCAGTATATGCGCAGTTAATGCTCGCGCATGAAGGGCATCATGATGCAGGAGGGTGTACGATAACTAATGCTGAATTTCCAATATCATTCAGTGGTTACGAAGTACCTGATAACGATCTGCCACCATTGCACTCATTTTGCTCGAACATACCAACGCCTGGTAGAGTACAACTGACTGTAGAATTGCCCGATTGGGATTCTCGTGAAATACCCTTGGCTGTTCGTTTGGTAAAAGCTGGACATAGCGGTCACGGCGGTGGACATAGCGATAACCATGGAAGTACGGCAGCCAGTAAAGAAGCAGCAGGCAATAAAGAAGATCACAGCGGTCATGATATGGATGAGCATTCCGATCATACTATGGAGCATGAAGGACCCGGGCACACAGATCCCAGCGCTGCCGAGCATGGTATTAATTACATCCCATATATGAAACATGCTTCTGGAATCATAGTGGTTTCTGCAGTACTTGAAAAAGGGCATTATGAGATCTTGCTAGAAAGAAAGGATGATGTGGGTAATGTTGTTGTTGCTGGCCGTATTCCTTTTGGTGTCGGTGGTGAAGGCGGCCATGGCAGTCATGGTGGTGGCTTTGGTCTGATGGAGTTTATCGTATTGCTGCTGGTATCTGTTGGCGGCGGATTTTATTTTCTATATCACAGGAAATCGAAACAGTTAGCGGATAAATCTTAATCTCTGCGGGTTCAACTCCCCATCCCTTGGGGCGAAAGCTGGTCGGAAACCAGCAGATTGAAGAGCGCAGTTAATACCCCGCTGGTTGCGGTGGGATGCTTATATTCTTTGCTGTAGAGAAGCTGCTCAATTGTCTTGACAGTAAAGATTCCGCTAAGTAGTCTGGCCGTACGTTATGAGCCGTAAGTGGCAGGAACAGTTTGCTAGAGAGAATAAGAAGAAGAGCAAAGAGAGAAAGAGAGCGAAAATTTTGGAAAAACAAAGGAGAGAAACATGGTTGCCAAGCTATGGCTGAGGATAGTGATGGTACTGTTTGGAGTGTTGG
>JAGOKN010000104.1 GCA_017994575.1 Nitrosomonas sp. | reverse complement strand
GTACTCCTTCATTTTTGACTCCTCGTCTCGTGGTTGGGACTAGAACGTTACGACGACTGCCGTAACGGTCAAACCTTTGGGAGTCCCCCGGCAAAGCCGGGGGTTTACCTATTATTAATTATTTAAGCAGAAACTCTGCCCGATTGCCTTTTCGCTGTTCATCCTGTTCAGATTCCTGGCTACCCACGACAAAAATACGCTCATCCGGAATCTGTCCACTCTCGATTAACCAATTACGTGCAGCGATAGCGCGACGTTCGGCCAACTCGGCCAAATTATTGTCGTTAATTTGAGTATTTGCCAACATCAATTGCTCCATTTCAGCATCCGGCAAACTTTTAGTCAATCCAATAGCATTTTTAGGCTTGTCGAAAGATTCTTTTTTGTAAGCTAGCTCAAGATACTTGCTATATTCTTCCGGACTTAATGTAACATCCGCGATACCGCCGCTAGCAATGCCTTTCTTGGTTTGTTCCGCCAGTTTTTGTGCTTTCACCTTGTTTTGCAGGATAGCGAGCTTGAGTCCCTCATGATCCGCCTCAGCATCGATATGACCGGAAATTTCCAATTTAAGCGATGGGCGATCTGTCAGTACTTCAGCCAAAGCCTGTAGGCGCTTCGATGCTTCTTCATCAATATCAGCGAAGCCGGGAGTAAAGATAACTTCGGACAATTCTTCCCCATCACCCAGCACCGAACCCAATAATGCGAAAGGCGAAGTAATGGCTTTTGTGATCAGATTGATAAATGCGGTAAAGACAATGTCGCCCAGGTTAAATTGTGGATCATTAATGGATCCTTTGAGTGGCAAATGGATATCGATTTCACCGCGCCGGTTTTTGAGTAGCGTAAGAGCAAGATTCAGCGGGAGAGAAACAGCATCCTCACTTTCGACCTGATCACCCAGCGTAAATTGATCCAAAAAGATTTTATTTTCTGCAGTGAGTGCGCCATTTTCCACATGATAATAAACATCGGCTGAGAGCTTCCCTTTTTCAATAGCGTAGCCTATATACTTTACCGAATAGGGACTGAAAGGCGGAAGTTCAATATCTTTAACTGTCGTCACAAGATCCAGGAAAAGCTCTGAACTGAATGGATCAATGGTTCCTTTGATTTCCAGCGGCGCTGTTTTATCGAGTGCACCGTGGATATCGATTTTTCCCGATTTTCCAGGGTACAGCGGACCAATCTGGCCAGAAAGTCCCGTCAAATTAGCGCGATAATTGGGTTTGACAAAACGATCATTGAAATTGATATCGCCATGGTGCAAAAGAATTTTGCCGATATAAACGGGCAGCGCTTCTTTGCTTTGATTGGCTGGCAGGCTATCCGTTGATTCAGCTCCGGTGCTTGGCGATATAACCGATGCCGGCGTTGGCGCAGGCTCTGCCGATTTCTCTTGCTGAACTATTTGCTTGAGATTGATATTTCCATCCGGCATCAAGGTCACTCGGGCGTAAAAGTCGCTCAAATTAACGGTTTTGATGTCTACACGCAGCGGCTCATTAACAAAATTCAAATCATTGATATCCAGTTTCTTCCAGCGCAGCAGATCATGAGCATCTTTAGGATCAAATATGTTGAAATTGGCCAGTTTTCCTTGACCATTCACTTGAATTTTCAAAGGCTCACCGTTAGCTTTGATATTACCTTCAAAAGAAATATCACCGCTGGTCAATAGCGCGGTTAGTTTATCGCCGCCCCAGCCTTGCAAGGACACCAAATCAACCGCATTCAGATTTAACACTAAATCCGTTGCCAAAGGCGCCCATGCCAATGAGCCATCCACTTTAATGTGGCCGCGTTGGTTAACTTGCGCTTGCAACGCCAAATTGAGCGGCTTGATGCCGTTCAGGTCAATGCTATCCAACGTGATATTCAATGAATCCACAATCATCGGCGTAACTTTTTTCAGCGTGAGATCTTCATAACGCAGCGAGGCTGCCTTGAATTTTATACGCTTGATTTGTGTTGTCCAAGGAGCATTATTTTTAGCAGTGGGGGCAGAAGAAGCATGATTTTTCTGCTCTCGAGCCAGCTCAGATTCACGCTTCTGGTCCGGTTCCCTTTCAGCTATTTTGATATCACTGTCGGATCGCGAAGGTTTTCTGGCGGGAATCGGAACAATTGCCGGCTTAGCAATCGCTTTGGCGATCGCCTGAGATTTACTGTTAGCTAAAGGCTTCTGAGCAGACTGTGTTGACGATTGCGCTTGCGTCGTAGTAAATAGCTGCGCTAAATCAATGCTGCCACTGGTATCACGCCGCAAAGTGGAGCTTAATCGATCCAGCGTGATCTCTCCCAATGCTACCTGCCGAGATTGAGTGTTGACTTGCAGGTTGTCGACGGCAAGCTGCGCTAGCGATAGTGCCGGTTCCTTTTCACCTTCACGCGTTAACGCAATTTGATTCATCTGCAATTTGATTTGCGATGGTTTCTTGCCAGTCAAATCGACTTGCGTCAGATCAATGCCCAGTTGTTTCAAATTAGCTTGATAGGGAGCTTGCACTGCGGTGTTTTTGATCCCAAGTTGCCGCAGCGTCGATTGTCCTGTCAAGGAAATATCAGGCGCTTTGTCTGGCGCTTGAGTAAATGTAATTAGCAAATCACTATCGAAATGGCCTGAAAGCAGTTTGATCCCTTCGGGTAAAGGCGCATATTGATCAAACTGGGTTAAATCGAACTTATCGAGCTTTAAAGCCAGCGTTGCTTCCTGATTATCCATAAAAGGTCGCAACTTACCTTCCAGAGACAACGATGAGCCATTAATTTTTGCGCTAAAATGAGGCTCTATCCAGTTGGTTAGCGTACTTTGGAAATTGGCAATGATCGGAATGCCCAGATTGATTTCAGAAATTTGATGCTCTGCCTTCATGGGCCGATCAATAAAATCAAACTGCCCTCCCTGAATGGTGATATTACTGACGGAGAAAAAACTGCCGGTATCACTGGGTGTCTCTTCTTGTTCTTCAGGCTGGCTAAACTGTGCTATCAAGTCTGAAATATTCAGTTGATCTTTAGTTTCCCGCACCAAGCGCAGTTTGGGATCCGATAGTGAGAGCGCTGTAACGACAGGAGCACGCTGTTTGATCGATTCTATGCTTATATCAACATACAGCCTGCTAAAGGAAAAGAGCGTCTCATTGGATTCCTGCGCATCTGCTTTTTCACCCACGCGGAAACCATGTACAGCCAATTCCAGCGTATGCGGCTTGATTTCAATTGAAGCAACGGTAACAGGCCGCTGCAGGAGTTCAGACAGGTGTAACTCAAGCTGCGATTTTGCATAACCGGGTAACCAAAAGTAGCTGAGCGCTACTAACAGGGCGATCAGCGCGAAGACGATGCCAAGACTAATACTAAGACGTTTATAGCGAGAAACGCGAGGCTGTTCGGTCGTGGTCATAGCAGTGCCCTTATTGTCTGCAGTGGGTTAGCGGGATACTCAAAACATGTTAGAACAAGAAATCGATAGTCATTATTTTAGTATAAGCTATTCAGGCGCTGCCTAAATTCGAAATAAAAAACAATCGACTGAATAGCTCATAACCAACATTCAACTCAAAGCAAAGGAGTCACGCATGTTAATAATGCGAACTGGTTGTTTTCAAGCTGATTAATTCAACTTCAAAAATCAGAGTGGCATTAGGTGGAATAATATTACCCGCTCCTCTATCGCCATACGCCATGGATGGGGGAATAATCAGTGTACGCTGTCCACCCACTTTCATGCCGTTCACACCTTGATCCCAGCCCTTGATTACGCGCCCTGCACCTAGCATGAATGAAAAAGGATCTTTGCGATCAAATGAGCTATCAAATTTTTTGCCTTTTTTATCCGGTGCATTCTCATCATACAACCAACCGGTATAATGAACATTCACTGTTTTGCCAATTTCAGCTTCTTCCCCGGTCCCTACCTTGATGTCAATTTTCTGAAGCTGGGCGCTGTCAGCAGCGGCATGCTCTTTATAGGCAAAGGTAACTTGGGGCAGCATAGCAAGAACTAACAGAATAATACTTAAATTAAACAGATTTTTTATATTAGGCATAGTTTCCTCGAGAAAAAATTAAATTCGGTTAATGCTAACGATCAACTCTCAGGTATTATAACCGTTAAGATCCGTTCGTCATTAGCAACTATTTTATTCGATTATCGATACTTACGGGCTGATTAGGCAGTATTGAGCAACATAATTTCTCTATTTTTAACGTATTTTTGATACCTTAAAATGTATGCAATCATTTGAGCCACATGAAAATGATCAAAGTGAACAGTCATCACTGAATAATCAAGCAATCGATCTATTATGCCTGCATGATTCGCCGTTTGTCCGCGTCATGTATCTGGGCGCCGGATTTCTGGCGCTATTGCTGGGTGCACTGGGAGCAGTGTTGCCGGTTCTGCCTACCGCGCCATTTGTGTTGCTGGCAGCCGCTTGTTTTGCGCGCGGCTCGGAGCACTTTCATCGCAAATTACTGGAAAATCGAATAGCGGGTCCCATTATTTACGAATGGTACATGCATCGCAGCATTCCCCTCCGTGTCAAACACTGGGTCTATTGTTTGATGGCATTGTCATTTGGCAGCTCGCTGCTTATCGTGCCAGAGTCTTGGCAAAAACTGATGCTGGTGGTGATTGGTAGTATTTTAGCCTTTTATATTTGGCGCATTCCGGTTAGAGAACTCTCAGGTAAATAAGGCATCATTTTTCAGTTCCCGTCTCTAGGACTACTATTCGGAATAATCTGATCCTAAGCAGCTATTTGCAGGTGATTCCCCTCTCTGTTTGCCCGGTCAGCATATCTTTTTCTTATTTAAAATATCGCAAAATAAAAGCATTATAAATTTAGGCTTAAAGCCTATCTTTCAATAACCATTATCCAAAGAAAGCGAGTCAGTTATGAGGATAAACGAGCCGGTTACCCAGAGAGACATGGGTATGAACGACAATTGTGAGATCATTTCCACCACCAATTTAAAGGGCATTATCATATCCGCGAATGAAGATTTTATTCGAATGAGCGGATACTCCTGGGCGGAGCTAGAAAATAAAAATCACAATATCATTCGTCATCCCGATGTGCCTCCAGAAGCCTACGCTATGCTATGGGAAGCACTAAAAGCAGGTAATCCATGGATGGGCATGGTAAAAAATCGTAATAAAAATGGCGACCATTATTGGGTAGATGCTTTTGCCAGCCCTCAGTTTGAGAATGGCAAAATCACTGGCTACCAGTCCGTCCGGGTAAAACCCGAAAAAGCCTGGGTGGATCGTGCGGAAAAGCTGTATGCCAGAATCATGTCTAAAAAATCAGCCGATGATAAGCGCCGCTCGACATTGAATCCGGTTCAATTAACTCGCTTTCCGCTCAGTTTAACCGCAAAAATTACTCTCACCGCATCCGGCGCTTTTGCATTGGTGTTTGTCGGCCTTGCGCTGTCTGGGCAAATCGCACTACCGCTCGCTTTATCTGCTTTTATTGTAGGCAGTTTAATCAGCTCCATAGGAATCTATTCCATTCTCAGCGGATTACGGGATTTGATTGCCAAATCAAAAAAGATTGCCAATGATCCGCTAGCGAGATATGTGTATACCGGAAGAACCGACGAACTGGGTCAACTGGAATATGTGCAAATCTTTCAGAGCGCAAAGCTGCGCACCATTATTGGTCGTGTCAAGGAATCTTCCACCGCATTGGAGCAAGTGACTGTGAACATCATGCAAAGTAGCATGGACCTTGGCAGTCGCACGGAAAGTCAAGTTTCCAGTCTGGAGCAGACCGCTGCCAGCATGGAAGAAATTAACTCAACTGTGCAGCAGAATGTCGACAATGTAAAACAGACCAATCAACTGGTGCAGGAAACACGCAAACAAGCCGAAAGAAGTGGCAATGTCGTCTCTACCACTATGCGCGCCATGACCGATATCAATGAAAGTAGCAAAAAGATTGCAGAAATTACCAATGTCATTGACGAAATTGCTTTCCAGACCAATCTATTGGCACTGAATGCGGCTGTGGAGGCTGCAAGAGCAGGCGAGCAAGGACGGGGTTTTGCCGTGGTCGCCAATGAGGTACGGAGTCTGGCGGGGCGCAGCGCCGAATCTGCCAAGCAGATTAAAGATCTAATCAATGACAGTGTTTCCAAAGTCGAGAGTGGCACACAATTGGTCAATCAGTCGGCTGAATCGCTGAAAATGATCAATGAAAGCGTCAAAAAAATTGCCGATATCGTCACTGAGAATTCTCAAGCCTTTCAAGAACAAGCCAACGGCATTGAGCAGATCAATCAAGCAATCACACAAATCGACGAATCTACGCAGCAAAATGGGCAGTTAGTGGAGCAACTCACCACAAATGCCAACACCATGAGCCAAAAAACCCGCATGTTATCCACTTTGGTGGATTTATTTAAAGCAGAAGGTAAATAAGTCCATGCACATGGTTAAATGTAATGTCAGAGGGCAGTAAGTAAGCTGCGATTCTATTCATTATTTTTCGGCTAGCATGTAAATTTTTTCATTTTTAATTTCAGCCTATAAAGTTTCTGCGCAAATTCATCTATAATCCCGTTTAAGGATGAAATGCTAAAGTATTTATATGACTGAAAAAGAAAAAACACCAGAGTTTGATTTTGAAGAATGGTCCAAAATAGCACAACAGGATCCCGAAAAATTTGAGGCCATGCGCCAACAATTACTCTCTAATCTGATAGAGCAATCGCCCGCTCATTTGAAACAACGGATGATCGGTTTGCAGTGGCAAGTGGATCAAATCCGTAATCAAGCCAGTGATTCCATGACAGCCTGCTTACAGATTTCTCAAAAAATGTGGAATCATGTGCTGGGAGAAAACGGCTTATTGAACACGCTGCGCGAACCCAAAACAATACTCAATACTTTAAATAATGCACAAACAGCAACAGTGCTCTCATTTGAAAAGTATAAAGCCAGCAAAAAAGATTAATTAGTTTGCAAGCACCCCCGAAACCAATATAGCCCATATATCCGATTTCTTTATTCACCTTCCCGTTCGATTGACGCATGGTTCGATTCACCAAGAAAAAAACGCTCAGTGATGTCGATGTTGTAATCAGCGAGCAAGAGGGAGTGCGCTCACTCCATTTGGGAGGTAGCATGATACAAAGCGCGATGCGCATTGCTGCGCCCAATGAGCTGGAATTGGTGTATACGCAATGCATGATGGGATTCTTATTGTTTCATCCAGTACCTGCGCATATTTTGATGGTTGGCTTGGGTGGCGGTTCATTGGCAAAATTTGTTTATCACCAGTTGCCTGAAACAAAAACCACGGTGATTGAAATTAATCCGCAAGTCATCAGCGCAGCCACGCATTATTTTGCCTTGCCCGAAGCCGATGAGCGCCTTAAGGTCATTCTTGCTGATGGTGCGCAGTACATCGCTGATCATCCAGACAGCACTGATATTTTGATCGTCGATGGTTTCGACGATGGACTCCAGATTCAATCTTTATGCAGCCAAGACTTCTATGATCATGCACGCCAGGTTTTGTGCAAAGACGGCATGCTGGTCGTGAACCTGTTGAGCCGGGACAAAAACCTCGACACCTATATTCAGCGAATTAGCGATAGCTTCCATGGGCATATTGTTGCCATGATGTCCGATATGCGCGGTAATTTAATTGTGTTTGCGTTTAAGCATAGCCCTGGAAAAGTAGCCTGGAAAGTCTTGAAAACCAGAGCACAAAAGCTGGAAGCAACGTATGGTTTGCCATTTACTGACATGATATCCAAATTACGAAAATATAATGATTGCTATCACACTTACCTGGAAATTTGAGCGATAAGTTTCCGGTAGTTCCTACAGAGAATCTTAAATTTCCTACCGTAGGGTTAGTTAATTCAGGGGCTATATAGAAAATGGCGTCTGTGCTAAAGTTCAGCTTTTATGATACTAATAAATAGGTTGAAAAATGGATTACAACTACGAATCTGAACACACAAAGTTTATGCGTGAATTGCTCGAGAAGAACCCTCAACTGGAAGAAAAACGGCTGGCTGCACGCGGCGTATGGTGGGATAAAAAGCTCGATAAAGAAGAGCAAAAACGTTTTAATGAAGCAAACGATCCGATGAAACCATATGTTTATTTTGGTGGATAAGTCAAGATAGGATAATGCGCTAACGCTCCAACCGGGTACGGTACACCAGTTTCTCAAGGAAAATCATGTAATGAGAATGTTGACAGTGTGTTTCGCGGTATTCTGCTTGTCAGCGTGTATACATCTCATCGAATCGACGCATGAGAAACCGCAACGCCACGAAGAAAATCTGGCAGGAGAGCATTCCGCGCTTGCGAGTTGCGTCACCAATAAATTGCAATCGGATAGCCGGTCGTTTATGCGTATCCTGCAATTCAGAAACCGCAAATTTTCAGACCGGGATATTTCTGAAATCCGCGCCTTTGATACGCGTTATCTAGCTAACATCTACCCTAGCAATTCTCCTACAAACCCAGATGCTGTCGTAAATCCAGCAAGTCCAAATCCGGAAATCCTGCCGTATGCGCATAGGAACATGAAAAATGAAACTGTGCACGCATTCATTTTGACCCTGACGAAACTGGATAACGCCATGGTCAATGCAAACCTGAAAGGCGATCAATTCCTCGGCGACATTGCCTGGGAAGCCTTGCAATCATGTGCAGGCAAATGACTTTATCACTAGGGAAGCGCTGATTAATTCAACGAACGTGATGAAGGGCGAGGCGCACGGAACGCAACAACCGAGACATATCAATCTGATAGGCGAGGGAGTGAGTACCGCTCAACGAAGCAATTCGCTCGTGCAGTCAATTAATCAGCGCTTCCCTAGTTACTATTTCCGGATTTCGCCAGTAATACGTCCATTGCACGCGTGCTTAGAATTCGTTTCAGGAACCCAAACAAATAAGTTGGAAATGTCACATAGTAGCGAGGTTGCGGTTTGGGTGCTTCCAGCGCATGAATCACCCGCTTCAGCACTGCTTCAGGCGGCAAAGTAAAAGGAACCGCCGGCCCTTGCTTGTTAAGGCGCTTCAATACGCCTTCATATTTCTCGCGATGAAAACTGTTTTCGACATCGATAAATTTTGCCAGCGCCTTGACTGCGTTCATGC
>JAGOKN010000024.1 GCA_017994575.1 Nitrosomonas sp. | reverse complement strand
ACTTTGGTACTCCTTCATTTTTGACTCCTCGTCTCGTGGTTGGGACTAGAACGTTACGACGACTGCCGTAACGGTCAAACCTTTGTGAGTCCCCCGGCAAAGCCGGGGGTTTACCTATTATTAATTAATCAGCGTTTCCCTATGTCTTTCTCAACATTTCTTTTGCCATTGTTACCAGCCGTTCCGGCTCGAAGCCGAATTTTCTCTGCAGTTCCTTCAGCGGAGCTGAAGCGCCGAAAGTCTGCATGCCGATAATGCGACCGTTATTGCCCACATAGCGCTCCCAACCGAAGGTGGATGCCTGCTCAATCGCAATCCGTGCCTGCACAGCCGGAGGTAGTACGTTATCGCGGTATTCCTGTGTTTGATGCTCGAAAATATCCCATGATGGCATGGACACCACACGGGAGCGGATACCTTCGCTACTGAGCGTTTCATGCGCCTGCACGGCAAGGCTGAGCTCGCTGCCGGTTGCGATCAATATCATCTCCGGCTGCCCGTCTGGCGCGTCAGCGAATATATAGGCTCCGCAAGCCACACCGGAAGCTGGTGCATATTTGCTGCGATCCAGTGTCGGAAGCGCCTGGCGCGACAATACCAAGACAGCCGGACGGTGACGTAACTGCATGATGACACGATATGCCTCGATCACTTCATTGGCATCGCCGGGACGTAACAGTGTCAGGCCGGGAATGGCGCGCAAAGAAGCAAGTTGCTCGACTGGCTGATGTGTCGGACCATCTTCTCCGTCGCCCATGGCGTCATGAGTAAATACAAAGATAGTCGGCAATTCCATCAGGGCCGACAAACGAATCGCAGGCCGTGCATAGTCGCTGAAAATGAAGAAAGTAGCGCCGTAAGGCCGCAGCTTAGATAGCGACAAGCCGTTCACGATCGCGCACATGGCATGCTCGCGGATGCCGAAGTGCAGATTCTTTCCTCCTGGTGTGTTGACCTGAATATCTTCCGCCCCTGGGTAGGTCAGCAAGGTTTTATTGGACGAACCCAAATCAGCAGAACCGCCGAGCAGCCAAGGAATGTTCTGCGCCAGCACATTCAACGCCTTACCAGAGACTTCCCGTCCTGCCAATCCCTTTGGATCTACGGGAAACACCGGCAGGTCACGGTCCCATCCAACCGGCAATTCGCGTCGCTGCATCTGCTCGATTTGAACGGCAAGTTCAGGGTACTGGCTGCGATACTCAGCGAACAGATTTGTCCAGGCACAGCGTGCTGATGCACCGCGTATGCCAATGCCATCAGCAAAATGCTCGCGTACCCCTGCCGGCACTAGGAATTGCGCATCCTCAGGCCAACCGTAGGCGCGTTTGACAGACCGAACTTCATCCGGGCCGAGCGGTTCACCGTGAGCTGCGGCGGTATCCTGCCGATGCGGTGAACCGTAACCAATGTGGCTATCGAGGATGATGAGCGTGGGCCTGTCTTTGGTTTTACGGAATACTTTCAGAGCATGATCGATTTGTTCGATGTCGTTGGCATCCCCCAATCGTAGGACATTCCAATGATAGCTGAGGAATCGCGTCGCCACATCTTCGGTAAACGTAAGCTGCGTGCTGCCTTCGATAGTGATGTGATTATTGTCATAGATCCAGCAAAGATTATCGAGGCCAAGATGACCGGCCAATGAAGCTGCCTCTGATCCTACGCCCTCCATCAGGTCTCCATCGCCACAGATAGCGTAGATATCATAGTCGAAGATGTTGAAATCCGATTTGTTATAACGGCTTGCAAGCCATTTTTCGGCAACTGCCATGCCGACGCTGGTTGCTATACCTTGTCCGAGCGGACCCGTGGTGGTCTCTACGCCGGATACCCAGTGGTACTCAGGGTGACCGGGCGCTTTACTGCCCAGTTGTCGGAAACGGCGGATATCCTCCAGCGTCACCGAAGGCTGGCCCAATCTCTCGTAATCCGCGTTAACCGCGCGCGTACCCGTCAGATACAGCACCGACCATAACAGCATCGACGCGTGTCCATTCGACAACACAAATCGATCTCGATTGGGCCAGATCGGATCCTGCGGATCGAATCGCATAATGCGATTCCAAAGCGTGTATACCAGGGGCGCAAGCGCCATTGGTGTACCGGGATGGCCAGAATTAGCCGCTTGCACAGCGTCTATCGACAGCGTACGGATAGTGTTGATGGATAGTAGGTCGAGTTCAGCATCGGTCATGCGCTTTTCTCCCAACTGTCAGGTTACTGCACGTTTTAATGGAAAATAATTTTTCATGATCGAAAACCGGGATGCTTTCGGAATTTTAGATTAAATGCCAATTTTCCCCCGCATGGAGGTATCCCATAGACGCAAACCGCCAATAAAGGCTTTATCATTGTCACCCACGCGCAGATCCGGAGGAAGCTTCTTGAGCTTTCTAAACTCTTTAGCGTTTCCACCCCCTAACACGACATAATCGGCTTCAAGAGCGGATTTCAATTTATCAGCAACCTTGAATACATGCCGACGCCATTTTTTCTTACCCATTTTTTCCAATCCGCACCGGCCCAAATAGTCTTCGTATGTTTTTCCATGCTTGTAAGGCAGATGGGCCAATTCCATGGGCTCGAGCATCCCATCCACTACCATCGCCGACCCCAGCCCTGTGCCCAGCCCAAGAAAGAGCATGCGTCCCTGATCATAGCTGCCGAGTGCCTGCATAACGGCATCATTAATCAGTTTTGTGGGGCAACCGAATGATTTCCGGAAATCAAAACCAACCCAACCAGGACCGAGATTAAATGGATCATGAACCGGACGCCCACCAATTACGACGCCTGGATAACCAATCGATACACGATCGTATTTACAATCTTGTGTCGCATCCTTGACCTTATTGACCATCTGTTTCGGAGTCAGCGCTGGGCCGGACGGCAGCTTGAGTGACCGATTATGTCCGGTTACCAATATCTTGATATGTGTTCCGCCCACATCAATGACAAGAATGGTATGAGATGTTTGTGTTTTCATAACCACTTACTTCCCTCAAAACACTGCCCGAGCATATTTGTCCCGGTGAGCGGCCATTGATCGATTCCATTCTCATATTCCAGAAAAACCGGCAGCAATGTGTCAATCATGGATGATTTTACCGAAAAGGCTGGCATCTTAAATTATCCGCGCTCTGAGTTACGTTACTTAGTTACAGGATTAAATCTGGGATTATGCCATCCGCCGTCAGCTTTGATTAACTCATCAGCTTCCTGCGGCCCCCAGCTACCGGCTTTATATCGGCGAACTGGCTGATGCTGCGTCAGAACTTTGTCAAGAACCGCCCACGCAGCTTCTACCGCATCCTGCCGAGTAAAAAGCAGACCATTACCGGCCAATGCATCGCCCAGAAGCCGTTCATAGGGCATTTGTTCATCTGGTTGAGCATTAAGCAAATAAAGCTCTTTTTGGTCGCCAATGAACTCCTCTCCCACACGTTTCACACGCGCTGCCAGCGCAATAGCGGGACACGGAAATAACTTGAAACGTAAATAATTAGCCCGGCCGGTCACTGGCCAAGCATCTTCGAACAATTTCTGAGGCGGTGCCTTGAACTGTACGAGAACCTCTGCAGCGCTCTCGGCCAAATATTTTCCCGAACGCAGGTACCACGGCACGCCCTCCCAACGCCAAGAATCAATGCTTAGACGCAGGGCGCAATATGTCTCTGTATCAGAATCTTTAGCAACACCAGGTTCCTGCAGATAGCCCTCAAACTGACCTCTTACCAAATCTTCCGGCTTGAGTGCATGCATCGCTTGAAATACTTTGACTTTTTCGTTTCGCTGCGCTTCAAAATCCCGCCCAGCAGGCGGTTCCATCGCCAAAAGCGCCACTATCTGAAACAAATGATTTTGAACCACGTCGCGCAAGCAGCCGACTTGATCGTAAAAATTGCCTCGGCCTTCTACGCCAAAATTCTCCGCCAGCGTAATCTGGACACTCGCCACATAGTTGCGATTCCAGATCGGCTCCAGGAACGAATTCGCAAATCGGAAATACAGGATATTTTCAATGGCTTCCTTGCCCAGAAAATGATCGATGCGAAAGATTGAAGTTTCCGGAAAAACCAAGTGCGCGGCGTCATTGAGTTCGCGTGCCGAAGCTAAATCACGCCCGAAGGGCTTTTCCACGATGATGCGGGCATGCTCAGTCAAACCGGCGGAACCAATATCCTTGATCACTGCCGCAAAGAAAGCGGGCGGGATAGCCAGATAGAAGGTTGGATGCACAGCACCATCAAGCGCTTGCTTGAGTGCTTGAAACGTCTGCGGATTTTTATAGTCACCATCGACATAGCGCAGCAACGAAAGCAATTGGTTCAGGGCATTGGCGTCGATATCCTTAAAGACATGTGTTATTCCGTCTTTTGCCCGGTCGCGCAGTTGCGCCAGATTCCAGCCTGAAAAACCCACACCTATGACCGGAATCTTTAACACGCCCCGCTTGACCATCTGATAGAGCGAAGGAAATATCTTCTTATGGGCAAGATCACCTGTCGCGCCAAAAAACACCAATGCATCAGACGGTATTAAATTGCTGTTAAGTTCGCTCATGTCATGAGCCATCTGTGTGTTTTTCGTCATGACCACCAAACTGCTTGCGCATAGCCGAAAGAATCCGGTCGGCGTAATTGGCCTCTCCTTGGGACTCAAAGCGACCGAATAGCGCAGCGCTGATGACCGGCGCCGGCACACCTTCGTCGACGGCGGCCAGCGTAGTCCAGCGCCCCTCGCCCGAATCCGATACGCGCCCGGAAAATTGCTTCAGCTCCGCATCCTCGACCAGCGCAGCTGCGGTTAAATCAAGCAACCAGGATGAAATCACGCTGCCCCGACGCCAAACTTCGGCTACTTTACCGATGTCGATGGGATATTGGTACGCTTCGGGGTCACGTAGCGGAGTGGTTTCGGCATCCTGAGTTCTGGGACGCAAACCAACATCGGCGTGTTTAAGAATATTGAGTCCTTCGGCATACGCCGCCATCAGGGCATATTCGATGCCGTTGTGAACCATTTTCACGAAGTGGCCTGCGCCGACCGGGCCACAATGCAGGTAGCCCTGTTCTTCGGCACCGGCTGTGCCATCGCGCCCGATTGTACGTGTGGCGGTGGCGATGCCTGGCGCGATGCTCCTGAAGATCGGGTCGAGATGCCGGATGACGTCATCCTCTCCACCGATCATCAAGCAATATCCGCGTTCTAACCCAAATATACCGCCACTGGTACCACAATCGACGAAGTGGATACCGCGTGTCATGAGTGCTTTGGCGCGCACTTGATCATCACGATAATAACTGTTGCCGCCATCTATAACGATATCGCCGGCGGAAAGCAATGGCGCCAGATCCGAAACCGTCCTGCCGGTGACACCTGCAGGAACCATTACCCAAACAACACGAGGCTGTGAGAGTTTAGCAACGAAATCATCGAACGAAGCGGCCTGCAGAATATTAGGACCAGTAAGCGTCTTGACGGCTTCGGCATTGACGTCATACACCACGCACGAATGGCCGTCTTTGGTTAAGCGCCGAACCAGGTTGGCTCCCATACGTCCAAGACCAATCATTCCAAGTTGCATGCGATTATCTCCTTGTTGATTTTGATTTAATGTTTCTACGTTTTGTTGCCACCTTCCAGGCCCAAAGAAAATAAATCAAATCAGAGTCCACTGCCCTACCGACTCACTTGCAGTTATGCTGTGAATTCCGGGAATTTTACAATAAGTAACTTTTCCCAACCGAAAAACCCAATCAACTTTACTGCTCAATTCAACAAAATGATGCGCTCTCGACAAAGCATAGTCAACTGCCGCATAACTTTGTTTTTGAGCTTTTCTGATCACTTGTGGCATTGAAATTTGAACGGTTATCAGTTTTATATGACTGAGATAACCGGATGTGCAGAGATTTTATGAATCTGAAAAAAGCCGCCAACAGAATCTTCGTAGATCAACCATTAAGAGGAGCAATCCGTCCAAATGTTGCATAAGGAGGGAAACTCCCCTAAAAAAGGAGAAAAACTTCACTTTCTACCAAAATGATGTGCAATCAGCGTCATTTGGAAATTTTTCTTTGTCACAACAGCTAAGGAAACGCTGATTAATTCGGCGAACGAGATGAAGCACGAGGCGCACGGAACGCAGCAACCGAGACATATCAACATGATAGGCGAGGGAGTGAGTACCGCGCAACGAAGTGATTCGCTCGTACAGTCAATTAATCAGCGTTTCCCTAAATTCTCGCGGTTGTGCAAAGGTCTTTTGTAGACTAGCCAGCTTGGGGGCAAGCCCACGAGATTTTCGCGATGAGGTTAAATTCTCACGTAACGCCAAATTTGCTTCGATCTCTTCAAGCGTACGCCACGCGGGCCGAAGCTGCTGTTTAGCTGCCAAATGCAGCTGATCTCCTATTTCAAAAGTATTGTTCTGGGTAGCGTTACCGTAGGTTGTTAATACCTGAGCGCGAATAGGTCGTGAGAATTCAACCAGTGCAATATACGTATCACCGGAAGACGATTTAAATTTACCATCTTTATCTTGTCGGTAAATAATTTCGCGGAAAACGCCTAATACAGTACCCGCACCATTACCGGGCAAATCAATCTCACCACGGCGCAGGCGGGCCATATCGCCCCAAGCTATATCGAGTGCGCCAACAGTTGCTTGCAATTCGTTGGCAGCATCATGCAAGGCCAGTATTGCCAACGGCACATCTGCCAAACCACGCGGCGTAGTCAGTGGTTGATCCGAATCAAAAGGTTGTGCATAAAAAAGATCGCCGACAAGCTGATCAGAGGTGAAGTCGTAATTGGGATCGGCATCAGTGGCTTTGGTAATTGTTCTTTCCAACCATTTCTCGAACCAAATGCCGAAAAGCCACCCTCCCCGACTTTCCGTCAAATATTGACGATCCCAGCGATTCAGTACATCGGCAGCCTGTTGCAGCAACGGATCGTGTCCTTCGCGCGCAGCAGCGACCAATTCATCAAGCAATTGGTCAGCAACCAATGAGCGTGTCGAATGCTTGGCAGCAATCAATTCAGCATAGCTCATTTGTTTATGTTCACTCAGCATCTGCAATCCACGCAGCTCGCGATTATTGGTCACATCAGCCGCGATGTTAGGCGGATACTGGTTTTTATTGAGAAAAGGCATCGTCATATACCAAGGCGCGCCATTGGAATTTTGTACCCAACCGCCAGGAGGATCGATCGATTTGGGTAAGTCCGCGTAGGCATGTGTTTTTGTCCAGATCAGGCTCGAGTCATCTCCAGGAACAGGCGCATGCCAGAAAGCCGCATCTCCCATTTCCCGTACTGGGATTATGCCATTGAAAGCAAGCATAATATGCTTGTCCGCATCCGCATAGACGACATTGAATAACGGCAGATGCTGGCCTAGCAGCACACTCTGAAACTCTTTCAGGCTACTGGCCTGCCCCATTTCCCACCATTGCCGGTTCATGCCAGCCAATAATGATGTTTCCAATAAAGCAAAACGTATCGCTAAAACTTGATCACCCGTTTCAATCACCGGCCCTTGTTTAGCTCGATGAATGTGCAAAGATTCACTTGTCATACCGCTGTCCTGCTGGCGGATTTGAATGGTTTCGGTGATAGTGTTGAAAGATTGTGCAACGCCATCCAGTACATAACCATCGCTCAACGCGGATCCTGCCAGTTTCAGTTGATAGAGATCGCAGCCATCCATGGTGTTGACGGTATGCGTCCAACCCAAATGATCGTTAAAAGCGATCTGCAAAACAGGAGAACCCACTAACGCTGTACCATAGAGATTCACATTCGGCAACAGGAAGTGGGATTCGTAGAATGTCTCCAGTCCGCGCCAATCCAGATGCGGATTAGCAAGTAACATGGCGTTACCGCTGGTTGAATAACCGGGACCCAATGCCCAGCCATTCGAGGCAACCGGTTGGTCAATAAAATCAAAACCCGGCAATACCGCACCGCACTCGGAAGTGCCGGCAATAAAAACCGTCATCACCCGTGTTGTATGCGCAATCACATCTTGCGGCGTCACCGGCAATACCGCTTTAACTGTATCAGAAATGGTTTCCGGGTGCCGGCGCGCGAAATCATTGATGCCGGCGGCAAATGCATCCAGATTGGCGCGGAAGACAACATCTTGTTCTGCATACCACTGCTCAGCCAGATGTGGAATACCCAATATCCGCACAGACCGGTCAGCGGGCAGGTAACTTTCACCAAAAATCTCAGCGCCGCGCCCGCGTGCCACGGCATAGAGTTTAAGCAACAAATCAGCATGACTTCTCATCTGTGCCCAGCCAAAGGCATAGAAGGCGTCGCTATCTTTCTGGGCAACAATATGCGGAATGCCCCAGGTATCCCACAAAATTTCCGGACCATGATGAATTTGTGCAGGCGACTGGATAGGCTGCTGACAAGCATTCAGGAATAGCGTTGTGAATAACACGCATCCCAATGAACACAACACAAATCGGATTTTCACGTTAATTTCCTTGATTGAAACCAGTTGTCTGATGGTGGATGAGATTCAAACAAACTGTTCTGGCGCATTCGCCAAAGGCGTATGCCAAAGTTGTTTCAATAGCAGGGGATACGGTGTCATTTTTCCTTCCAATGAATGAGAGATTTCAGCTGGAGAATCCACTGATCAGTTTATTCATAGGCTTCTGATTGGATATTTTTTTAAAACAACGCAAGCAGTTGGCACCAGCAACAAAGTGACCAAAGACGAGAAAAATATACCAAATGCCAGCGTGATCACCATTGGCATGAGTTTCTCAGCATCCGAGCTTTGTTCGTTGATAAGTGGCAGCAATCCCATCACAGTAGTCGCCGTGGTCAGGAATATCGCGCGAAAACGTGCCTTACCCGCCAGAACCACAGCCTTATAAATCGATGTGTTTTTCCGTAACATGTCGTTGATTTTTGCCACCAATATCAAACTATCGTTGATAGCAACTCCCCCCACGGCAAATAACGCCACATAAGATTCCAGCGATAAAGGAATCTCCAGCAACAAATGGCCCAATACTGCACCAACGAAACCGAATGGAATGGCCAACATAATGACTAACGGTTGTGTATAAGAACGTAGCGGAACAGCCAGCAACGCGTAGATTCCCAGCACTGCCAGTGCGCCATAGCCCCATAAAGTTGACATGGCTTGCTCCTGCTTCTGCCTGGTTTGACTCGGTTCGATCTTGAGTCCCGGATATTGCGCTTCCAATTCCGGAATCACATTGGCGCGCAAATCAGCAAGAATAACCTCAGCGTTAGCTTCTCCTTTAAAAACTTCCGCACTGATTGTTTGGATTCGCTCGCGGTTTTGTCGGGTAATGCTGGAAAAACCTGGCGTATATTCAGCTTCGGCCACTGCGGCAAACGGAGCAGTGCTGCCGTTGTCCAGCTTAATCGGCATGCGATATAAATCATCCAGGGAACGGCGATGCTCGGAAGGAAAACGCAGCATCACGCGAAGTTCATCTCGATTCTGATAAAAGCGTTGCACTTCCAGTCCAAAAAAACCATGACGTACTTGCTCCCCCAGACTTTGCATCGTCAATCCATGAAATGCCACTTCAGGTTTAAGTTTGAGACGCAATTCAGGTTTACCGGACTGCATAGAACCAGCCACGCTGTGTACGCCGGCATAAGAAGAAAGCCTGGCTTTGAGGATTTCCCCTGCAGCACTTTGCAGCGCAGCATCGGCTGCCATTAACTTCAACTCGATAGCCTTTGCAGAATGCGTGGCAGGCATACCCATCTCCCGTGGCCAGAAGGTTTGGAAAGACAGCGTCGTACCGGCAGGCAACTCACCAAAACGCGCCTGCCATTGCCTCTTAATACTATCCACTCGAGAACGAATACGTTCATCAATCGCTATTTCGATGTCTACAAAACCGGAATTGTCATCAATGACAGCGATAATATGCTGAAAACTATCCTTTAATTTATCCGATGCACCGAGTCCTAGCTCGGTATTCAATTCAATCCTGATCTCGTTGGCAATATGCTCCAGGCGCATCATCTGATGATTAGCTTCTTCAAATGGAGTGCCCGCCGGAAGCTGAAGAATGGCAAACAAATAATAGTCATTCACAGGCGCTTCCATCACACTGTGAATACGTCCGGAAAAAACCAGCGCGCCCGTAATGATTAATACAATAGAGAACACCGATAGCGTTATATAGCGGAACCTTAATAGTGATTTCAGTACCGGGATATACATATCATCAATAAGCCATTGCAATCCGGCATCTACCCGTTCTTGGATTACATTGATAGTCGCAGACCAGGCGTTTTGTTTTTTAGCAGGTGTAAAATTAACGGCCAGATGAGCAGGCAAAATCAGCAGCGCTTCCAACATCGAAAACGCCAGAGTTATGATAATCACCAGGGAAATGTTGTACATCAAGTATCCGCTGAGACCCGGCAAAAATAGTCCGGGGATGAAAGCAATCATCGTGGACGACACCATCAATACTACTAGTGGTGCGACTTCCAGCGTTCCACTGATTGCACCTGATAAGCCGGGCCGCCCTCGTTGCTGATGGGTATAAATATTCTCACCCACGACAATAGCGTCATCCGCCAACACACCCATAATCAGAATCAGAGCGGCGATTGAGTAAGTATTCAGCGAGATTCCCAGCATCGGCATCAACCAGAGTGCTCCCAGCAAAGAAATCAAAATACCGCAGCTCACCCATAACGCCAGATAAAATCGCATGGTAAACATCAAGATCAGAAAAACCAAAATGAAGCCTGATACTGCGTTTTCCCACAGCATGGACATATTATGATCATAATATTTTGACCAATCATCCCAAGTGGTAATGCCAACCCCATGAGGTAGTTCGGAACGAAATGCTGCAATGACTTCATTAACCGCTTCCACCGTGGTTTTGATCCGGTCTTTCGAGATTACAAATATCTGCACAGCCGGTTTACCATCGATTCTTGCCAATATATCCCTGTCACTGACTGTTTCCCGAATCTGCGCAATATCGCCGAGCAGCAAACGCGTACCATGCTGATCAGGCCGCATATTAATCGCTGCATAATCAGCCACGGTCATCGCTTGATTATTACTTCTTAACAACAACTTGCCGTCATATTTTTTCAGCTCCCCCGCCGGTATGTTATTGGAAGCAGCACGAATGACTTCTGCCATCTCCTCGAAACTCAGTGCATAGCGGCGTAAATCCGCCGCTGTGATCTCGATCGATATTTCATAAGAAAGTTGAGGCCAAGGCGTCAGCAATCCAATGTCCGGATGTTTACTTAGCATGGCTTGCAATCGATCGCGTTGACGCATCAAGGTCAGCATATCGACTTCACCATGTACCATGATGGTTACCGCAGATGTGCCAATTTTCATTTCCTGGATTTTCAGTTTCTCAACTTCTTTTGGGAAAGTCGTAATGCGATCCATTCTGGCCTGCACAGCAGCTTGGAAACGTGCGGAGCCTATTGCGGGATCAAATTCAACAATAATCTCGCACTGTGCCTGATGAGCTGTTGAGTTGATATGGCGAATGCCTTCCAGATCATGGATAGCTTCTTCAATGGGAATGCATAACGCTTGCTCTACTTCCGCAGGACCTGCACCAGGATAGTTAATTTCAATTTGCAGTTGATTCTGTGGTGCGGGTGGAACGGTGTGGCGCTTGGATATCGTTAAACCCAACACCCCCCCCGCAATAATAAGCAGCATGAGGAAGTTGGCAGCAACCGGATTCCGCGCAAACCAGATAATCAGTTTCATGGAACAAGCTCGATGGGCGCCACTGCCATCTCTTCTACCGGATGAGACAAACCGGAAACCAATACACGTTCCCCTGCATTTAATCCGGCCTTAACGATGGCTTGTTCGCGTTCTCTCCTGAGTATTTCCACAGCGCGGAAACGTAAGCGATTATCTTGATCCAGGACAGCGACCTGATTATTCCTAAGCAATGCGCTCGTTGGCAAAACGATCAAATTATCGAACCAGCGCCCTTCGATGTTAGCTTCGACATACAAACCCACCGGCAAAATGGCAGCCGGTGATTTCGTACCCGATGGCGCAGGTTTCTTTGCACCCAAACCAAATGGATCCGGAATTTGTGCAACCACCATCACCATGCCGGTTTCTTGATCGATCACGCCTTCACTGCGCACAATATGACCCAGCCAGGTTTGCTGCTGTCCTTGGTAGTTTGCGGTCAGTTGCACCGCTGCTCCTTGTGTGGATTGCGTGCGATTGGGTAAGTCCGTGAAATCCACGAAAGCAAGCACTTGCGTACTTAAAGGCAGGCGTACCTCGGCCAAATCGCTGTTGTAGATTCTGCCTAACACGACACCGCTGCTGAGATATTGCCCCATCCCAACATCTTTGTTACGCACCCGGCCATCGAAGGGTGCACGTATGTCGGTACGTTGCCGCAGTAACCGGGCATTTTTCAGTTCTTCTTGTTCGGCTGCAAGTTTTGCTTTTTTTTCCTTCAATTGCGGAATCCTCAAGCTGAGCGGACTGGGGTCTCCTTGCCCCAAATGCTGCCATTCATCGTGTGCCTGTTCGGCTTCCGCTTCTTCGCGCGTCAGTTGGTATTGCGCCTCCATAACCCGGGCTTGCGCTTGTGCTACCCGCAGATCATATTCCGCCGGGTCGATCGCAACCAGCAGGTCGCCTTTCTTGAAGAAACCGCCACTGACAAAGGCCGGAGAAACTTTGATGATATTGCCTGAAACGCCAGTAACCAGGTCTATCTCCGTTTGTGCCATGACTCGCCCTTGCGAGCGCACATCCATGCGCAACCGTTCAGGTTTCACCGTGATGACGCGGACGGCAGGCGGTTTGACGATGTCTTCCTGCTGATCGGTTTGCGGTGGCGAATTAACAATGGCAAGCGCGGCTAGTCCGCCTGCAATCGCAATCGTGAGTGCGATGAATAGTTGCCGGCGTATGTTCATATAGGGGTAATGATCGAATTCCGGTTTATGGTCACTGCCGTCGTCTTATTACACATTTCCACCCAGCGCCAGATACAGATTGATGCGGTTACTGAGCAATTGCCGGGTGACCGACAAGTGGGCGCTTTGAGCATTGAGAGTGCCGCGGTAGCTGTCCAGTAACGTGAGGATTCCAATCAGGCCATTACGGTAAGAATAAACCGCCATTTTCTGACTGGCTTCAGTTTGTTCGACAGCTTTCTTCAGCGATATTTCTTGTTGTCTGAGCCATTCTTCCGCCGCCAGTGCTTGTTCAACTTCGCGGAAAGCATTCAGTGCGGTATTTTTGTAACTATTCAATGCTTCCTCTGCAAACGCTTGTGTGCGAAAGATTTCGCCTGTAATGCGTCCGCCGGTAAACAGGGGTTGCATGAGTCCGGCAAATACGTTCCAGGCTGCAGATCTGGGATCGATCAATTCGGTCAGGTCGGTACTGCGTGTGCCGCCGGCAGCCGTCAGGGTAATGCGCGGCAGACGCAATTTTTTTGCGCTGACGGCTCTCAGGTCGTCGGCTTGCAGGCGTCTGAACGCGGCGACCAAGTCCGGCCGCCGTTCCAGCAGTTCAGTCGGTAGACCAGCTGGGATGCCCGCGGGCAATTGCGGCAGTGTTGCCGATACGATTTCCTTTCCTGCCGGATAATGTCCCAACAAAATCTCCAGCCGGCGCGCGATGTTCTGGATCAGGTTGCGTGCTTCCTTGAGTTCCGCCTCGGCATTCGCCAGATCGGTGAGTGCCAGGCGCAAATCCAGTCCCCGCACCAAACCGCGTTGAAAACGCCCGCGTACCAGATTAGCGATGATGGTACGGTCTTTAATCGATTGCTCGACGATCGCCACCAGGAGTTTTGCTTCCGTCAGTTCAAAATAGCTTTGTGCCACCCGTGCTGCCAGGGATAGTCGTGCACCGTAATAGTCGGTGTTCATCGCGTCCGCTTCTAACACGGAAGCTCGCTGAAAATCGCGTATCCGTCCCCACACATCCACTTCCCAACTCAAACCAAACAGCGCTTCAAACACACCAAATCTGGATGAACCAAAACCCGCTTCACGAATCTGCACTTGCTGGTGATCGGCAGTGAAGAAAAACTGCGGCCAGCGGCTTGAACCATCGATACGTGCTTGCGCAACCGCCGCACCCACCCGCGCTGCCGCCGCTTTCAACTCATAATTGTTCGCCAGCGCCGTGTCAACCAGCGCATTCAACTGCGCATCGCCGAAGGTCTGCACCCACTGCGTGGGGATCGGTTGACTAAACGCTACATTTTCTCCCCATTGATCCGGCAATGCCGCACCGACTTCTCCAACCTGTCGTTGTGGTGCGGTTATGCAACCGGCCAGAATAAGAAATAGCACCGCCCAAATAAGAATCCTAATCACCTAGATCCATCCCATTCCATTTAACAGGGTGCTTGATCATAAATAAAATCTGAAGGCGCAAGTTCAATTTATTCAATCTATCTTGGATAAAATGCATGCGCAAGCTCGCCCGCTATGTCTTTACGCACTTGATTAGCTTCATTGACGATGTTACTGAGACGAGCAAAATCATGCGTCATTCCGGAATAAATTTTGATCGACGTGGGAATACCGGCAGCTTTAAGCTTTTCTGCATACGTGATTCCTTCGTCAAGTAAAGGATCGTATTCGGCCAAAACCAAGAAGGTCGGCGCAAGATTACCTAAATCACTCGCCTGCAGCGGTGCAAAACGCCAGTCCGTTCTGTCGGCATCGGTACGAAGATAGTTTGCAAACATCCACTGAAGCGTTTTCGCTTCAAGTAAATAACCTTGCTCAAAACGACGATGCGACTCGGTATTTTGCCAGACGCTGGTACAGGGATAGAGTAATACTTGGCGTACTGGCTGTGGCCAATTCTCATTAAGGGCTGCTATCGTTAATCCAGTAGCCAATGTGCCACCAGCACTATCACCTCCAACTGCAAGTCGAGTAACATCCAAACCGTATTCAGATCCTGTGGACAGCAACCATCGATAGGCATCTTGTGCATCATAAACAGCCGTTGGGAACCGATGTTCCGGTGCTAGCCGATAGGCTACATTTAATACGCAGCAAGGTGTCAAAGCTGCCAATGACCGACAAAAGGAATCATGAGAATCAAGACCGCCGATGCAATATCCACCACCATGAAAATACAGTAATACTGGAAAAGGCCCCGTCTCTTCCATAAATTCAGTGGGTAAATAGAGTCGCGCATTGATTGGCTGGCCATCACGGCATGGAATACTAATAGCAGTGACACTTCCAACCGGTGGCCCGGGAACATCCAATATCTGCGTCGACGCATCGTATTCCATACGCGCCCTTTCAGGCGTCAGCGTGTGCATCGCAGGTCTCTCGCCTGCTTCAGCAAGCTCAAGAAATGCCGCCAAATCCGGATTAAGTGGCATCAAATATTCCCCAATAATGAAAGTCGGGCATCTCGATTGATACGCGGGCGCATAAATTCAGCATCATGTTGCCTAAAATCTAAATGCCATTGTACCGACTACAGTTCGCTCTGTACCAAGGTAGTTTCTGTTAAAGAAAGTAGATGCTATATATTTGTTATTAAATACATTACTCGCATTGAGTGTAAAAAGCACGGGACCATACTCGTAACGAAGTGTTGCATCAAATAATGTGAATGCCGGAGTGGAACTGGTATTTTGCTCATCATTAAAAACCCTTCCCACATAACGAACCCCACCACCTATCCCCAGCCCCCGAAGCCAGGGAATGCCCAAGTTCCTAAAGGAATAATCCAACCAAGCGGATGTTAGGGTATTCGGCACTTGTACCGGCATCTTGCCGACATTATCTTCATTACTTTTGTTAATGTTCATTTCATAATAAGTAAAAGTGCCAATAGCATTCAATCCGGGTAACACTTCTCCCCGCGCCTCCAACTCGGCCCCGCGCGATCCCACTTCGCCAGTTTGGATAAAGCGAATACCGGAAATATCGTTCGGGTCACGTGTCAGCACATTGGTTTTGGTCAGGTCAAACAATGCCATTGTATATAAGCTCCTGCCGCCTACTGGCTGGTACTTGATACCTACTTCGTATTGATCGCCGCGCGTTGGATTAAACGCATGACCGCTGGAAGATAAACCAGGTTGCGGTAAAAATGACTGCGAATAGCTTACGTAGGGAGCAACGCCATTGGAAAAAAGATAAGTTAGACCCGCGCGTCCGGTAAATGCACTTTTCTTGGTGTGCGAATTGGCTGCGGGATCCTCGAATAGATTAACAGTATCCGTATTTTTAGAATGAATTCTGTCAAAACGCCCTCCTAAAGTCAGGATCCAATTTTCGTTATAACGAATTTGATCCTGTATATAGAATCCAAGCTGATCAATTTTCTGCTTGGCATTATTAATCAAGAAATCAGGACTGGGAATTGATTGTGAATACACCGGATTAAGAATATCAATGCCAGGCACGATAAAACCATTTGTGTATCCTTCGAAATATTTCATTGAAGCATTGGTCTGATTCCAATCTGCACCCAATAACATGATGTGATGCAGCGGACCGGTATTGAGTTTTGCCTGCAAATGGGTATCGAGTACAGTTTGACGCAGCCGCTCTCTGGTTCCATATGCCTCACGATCCATTAATGTCGGTTGATCTGGCGTATTATAATCAAGAGAAAACAAGTCCCTGAATTGCCCACTCTGTTGCGCATGACGAAAATTCTGACGTACAGTAAAGATTTCGTTGAAATGATGTTCGATCTGATAGCTGAACGAAGATTGATTCGTGTTGTATCTTGAAAATTTCGTATCGCTTTGCAATACCTTTGTAAAACCACCATCCGGCGCAGTAATATAAAACGGTGATGACTGACTACGATTATTGAGTATATCGCCCATCAACGTAATGGTCGTATCTACCGTAGGGCGCCAGGTTATGGATGGCGCAATATAAAAACGTTCATTATGCGCACGATCGCCACCGGCATCGGGTTGTTTGACTTGGGTGTCGCTATCCAGTGCGGTCGTAACTAGCCGGAACATTAATGTGCCATCCTTACTGACCGCACCGATGTCAGCAGCAATTCTTTTGCGGTCAAAATTACCATATTGAAATTCAATTTCGCGGATCGGGGTGGCACTGGGTTGCTTGGTGATACGATTGACAATACCTCCGGCATCTCCTCGACCAAACATCATCGAAGAAGGACCACGAAGAACATCAACGCGCTCCAATCCATAGGTATCCGTGATAAAACCACCGAAAAATAATCCTTGCGCAGCATTACTTAATCCATCGCGGAAATTTGCATTCGGATTACCGTTGAAGCCACGCATCAGTAAATACTCAAAACCACGACCATCAAATCCGAATTGATCAACAGTGACCCCCGGAACATAGCGCAAGGCTTCGGTAAAATTCTGTACGCTGCGCATATCCAGCTCGCGACGGGTCACAACCGAAACGGATTGCGGTATCTCAATAATCGGTGTATCCGTTTTGGTGGCGGTAGAACTACGTTTGGCGACATATCCAGTAACTTCTTCGGAGGCTTTAGCTTCAACAGTTACCGGAGGCAGCATTGTCGTATTTGGCGGCACTGATGGTGCTGTATGATTTTCTTCTGAAGAAGTTTTATTTTGTTGGGTTTTGGCTTCAACGGGCCTATCTGTAGCCTGTTGCTGAGACTGTGCATAACCATTGGCCGACAGAACAGGAATAATTAATTGCAAAGCAAATAAAAATAGTGAGCACTTTAGGTTAACTCTTAATCTGTTGTTCTTTTTATAGAGTTTCATAATGGGATGTAAATATTATTGTTAATTTGGAAATAAGTGACTCAGGCCAAGAAATCTCACTAAGCTAATGCCGAAGACATCTTGCGCTTTGCTTGCACGCCTTTAGATTGGCTCAAGGTATTAACTAGCGCCTGTGCGATTTCACTGGTGCGAATAGCCATCACGGACAACAAGGTATCGCTTAGGCCGTGACTGGATTCACAAGCACCCTGAAGAAAAATTGCCGGCTTGAAATGCGAGGCACTGCATACCCGATATTGACGGTCGACTGTCAGATCTTCGAAATAAGGGATCAGCGGAGCTAATAAAGATTTGTAATGATCACGGTGATAGCCTGTGGCAAGAACCACCGCATCGTAGGTCACCGTTCGTTCATTATCAGTATTTAAATCATGCAGGGTGAACTGAATACCCTTGGATTGTGCGATTGCTTTTCTGACTTCATGCCGCCGCAAAAAACGATGGCGTTCAATACCGGAAACTTTTTGCTGATACAACACATTGAAGATCTGCTCAATCAAAATCAGATCCGGTGCAGCGTAGTTGGTATGCCAGAATTCATCGAGTATCTTGCTCCGTTCCTGCTCCGGGCTATTGAAAACATAATCGGTAAAATCAGTATTGAAGATTTCATTAACAAAAGGACTGTCATCCGATGGTTTGATCGAACGAGCACGCATAATCAGATCCACTTGTGTGGTACTGGAGCGATGATGCAAATCCATAAAAATTTCAGATGCGCTCTGCCCCCCGCCTACTACAGCAATTTTCTTGACATGTGGATGCCGCGTAATTTCCTTCAAGTAATTATTCGAATGAAAAACACGCGCATCGCCTTTTAAGGATAAGAAGCAATCGGGGATTCGGGGTTGGCCGCCGATACTGATCACCAAATTTCGGGTAAGCCGTTCATGAATGACTTGCGCATTATCACGTGAGCGAACTCGTAACAATGTAATCTCGTCACCCAAGTTTTCCGGAAGCACTTCAATCACTTCTTCTCCATAGGCACAACAATGATCAAAATGTGCTGCTGCCCATGCCAGATAATCATTAAACTCATGACGGCTAGGGAAAAAAGTCTTGAGGTTGATGAAATCCTGTAACCGGTTCTTTTCGTGCAGGTAATTGATAAACGTAAAACGACTCGCTGGATTACGCATGGTGACCAAATCCTTGAGAAAAGAAACTTGCATATGCGCGTTATCCAGCATCATGTTGGCATGCCAAGCAAAACTAGGCTGTTTTTCAATAAAAAAAGACTCAACGGGATAATCGGCCTGTTTTTTCTCTTCGAGTGCAATCGCCAATGCGATATTGGAAGGACCAAAACCAATACCGATCAAATCGTAAATTTTCATGAAGTAATCCTTAGGATAAAGGTACAGAATGAGGTGACGTAATACTGCGCGGCACCCATAGTTGTTCAGAAAAAAAGCGTTCGCGCGACAGCATGCCGAGCATCGCGCGCTTGTGCGGAAAATCAAATTCCTTGGTGTTTGCATATCCGCATTGCGCAAGGTTACGAATCATCTTATGGTTGTCAGCGCGAGGCTCAATAACAATGCGCTGTGTTCTGTCATCATCAAGAAACAAATAATGCGAAATGGATGGCAACCAGGCGGTCACAAAAGACCTGCCACGCATATGCGGTTCACCGATCAATACGTGCCATCCGCGATCAAAATCATCCACGTCGTAATAGGGAGAGATGCGGTTTTCCTTGGCCCAATAAATTTCAAAATAACCAAATGGTTCATCATCCAGACAACCAATGTAGGTTAATTACATGTGGGTCGGCTTCGATAGCTCTGAGATAAGCATGGTGTTTCGCTAGATCGCCTGCTTCCTGCCAGAACTCTGCCACGACCGGATCATTCATCCAGCGATTGAAACGACTCAGATCAGCTGCCAGATCGACGGCTCGAAAAGTCAGGGTACAATCCAGCCACGTAATATATCGTTGATAAACTGTGCCCATAGGCTTGGGTGGTCGAAGCGGATGACGTCGCCCATGACTAAAGACATAGCGTATTGGGAAGACCTGGGTGAGAATTGAGGGACGCCATATTCTGGCTTGCTGCCAGAACAAATCCACATAAACAACAATCTGATTATCCTCATCTTTAACCAAAACACCCGAGTCGAATAGCGACTTAAATTGTCTATCTGGAATAAATAAAGATAATTTTTTCTGATGCGGATAGCTGGCAAACGAAGCTTCCACCGCCGCCAGTAATTCAGACACCTCAGGCTGAATTGAAGAAGAATCGATCCATTGCAATCTCAATTGATCGGATTGCACAGACAAATGCCAGATTGTTTCTTTCCCATTTTCATTATTCCTGACACGCAACGTTTTAGCTTCATACGCAACGTGATAGCAAACTTGATCCGGGCAGGATAACAAGCGTGTTGGAAGCATCGATTGCTCCATTAGCAACTCACACGATTGATGATTTAATTGAGGTGAATCCATTTTTCTCCAAGAGAAATTAATTTTAGTAATTATCTTATCTATTTCTTGAAGACGAATGAGAAGTATTATTATTTATTATTTTCTTTTATCGGAGAATTTTGACTAGCTGCAGAACGCTAAATTGGAATGAAAAATGGCCGTGCTATTGGCAATATCGTGCCGAACATCCGGTTATAAATCTTGGAGAAATAGATTGTTTATTTACTGAAAAACACCTTAGATACTGCCATGGCAGAGTAAACATTTATCTTCACCATTCGTCACTAGATATATCTTTATCAAATGGATAAACCATGCTGAAGTATCTTATTAAACAATCCAAACCCCTGCTGTTAAGCGCATCCATCGCAAGCATAGTGCATGGGATTTGCAGTGTCCTTCTACTTGCACAAATCAGCGCTGCACTAACAACCGCTGAATCGGATAACGGAGAAATGGCGCTGCTATTCGCAGCAACCGCGCTCTGTGTCATGTTGAGTTATATGGCGGCAGCCATCTTATTTGAACGGTTAGGACAGCGTGCGCACGCTGAACTGCGCAGCTTTATCGCAAAACGTGTGATTGTTGCGGATTACCGGCAACTCGAACTACTGGGTGCCGCGCGTATACAATCCGCGCTTTCCGAACATTGCACGCGTGTGGCCGAATTTTTTGTTAGTTTTCCGGTCATTCTGACCAATGCCGTCGTGGTTGCCGGTTGTCTGGTCTACATGGCTTTTCTGTCATGGCAAGTTTTCTTACTCGCCATCCTTGTCATAGGATTTGGCTCACTTGGATATCATCTTGCCCATCTTCGTGCCATACGGCACCTCGATATCGCCGCTCAGGAGCAGGATAATTTATTTGCTTATTTTCGTTCACTCACAGACGGTGCAAAGGAATTACGTCTTAATCGAGATAAACGCACCGCCTTCTACGATGAAGTACTCGGACAGTCGATTGAAAAAGTGCGTAAAGAGCGGACACTTGGCATGTCGATCTTTGTGGCTTCAGCAAGCTGGGGGAATTTTCTGATTTATGCATTCATTGGCATGGTGCTATTCATGCTGGTTGGGGATGTGCCCGATCGAACATTGATCATGACGGGTTATGCGTTGGTATTTGTTTATATGCTGGGACCACTCGAAGCACTGCTATTGAATATTCCTCGCGCCAATCTAGCGCAAGTATCAGCTGATCGAATTGATGAAATTACACGTTCCATGCTCTCTTCGGAACATCAAACCAGCAAAGTCGAGCTGCCACCGCTGCAATCCATCGTATTGCAAGGGATATTACATCGTTATTATCATGAACAAAAAGATGAAATGTTTACCCTGGGCCCGATTGACTTGCAGTTTCATGCGGGAGAAATCACCTTTCTGGTCGGAGGTAATGGCAGCGGCAAAACAACCTTGGCGAAATTGTTGGTAGGACTCTATCCTCCGGAAGAAGGTAAAATCATTCTCAACGGTGTCATCGTCGATGCCACTAATCGTGATGACTACAGACAGTTCTTCACGACAATTTTTTCTGACTTCCATCTTTTTGATCAATTACTTGAAACGAACCATGTCAAGGATCTGGATCAAAAGGGAAATGAACTTTTAGCCAAACTTCATCTACAACATAAAGTAAAAGTCCAAGATGGCGCTTTTACTACGCTAACGCTATCGCAAGGGCAACGTAAACGATTAGCTCTGGTCGTCGCCTATCTCGAAAATCGTCCTTTCCTCGTGTTCGATGAATGGGCGGCTGATCAGGATCCTGTTTTTAAAGAAATCTTCTATCATGAATTGCTCCCGGAATTACGTGCGATGGGCAAAACAATATTAGTCATTTCGCACGATGATCGTTATTTTCACCTAGCCGATCGTCTCATACGCATGGAAAATGGTCGTTTGACTAATGCGAATACCCAGCCATCAAAAACCGAAATTGACACAACCATTTCGACATTGATAACAGCAAATAGCGTAGCTTGATGTTATGAAAAAATTTATTGAATCTGCAATACCCACAGAAATTCAACCACAGGAAAAACAATCCGCAAAATCCAGAACAAGCCGTCAAATTCTTACGCTGCTACACCGTTGGGTCGGTCTTTTTCTGGCTGTCTTCCTGTTTATTTCAGGCCTGACCGGCGCAATCATCTCCTGGGATCATGAACTCGATGAATGGTTAAATCCACAATTATTCAATCGACAAAGCCAAGGAGAACCGCTTTCTCCTTTAGCACTCGCTGATCAATTTGAAGCATCCAATCCAAAAATACTCATCACTTGGCTGCCGCTATCCATCGAACCCGAGCATAACCTGGGATTAAGCGTCATTGGCCGCATTGACCCTGCAACCGGCAAAGCATTTGATTTGGGCTTCAATCAAATTGCACTGGATCCGGTTAATGGAGAGATACGTGGTACACGCATGTGGGGCAAAATTTCGCTCAACCGGGAAGATTTCCTATCCTTTCTGTACAAACTGCACTTCAGCATGCATATTCCGGACGCATTCGATATCGAATTAGGCATTATATTTATGGGCATTCTGGCGATCGTATGGTGCATCGATTGTTTCATCGCACTATGGATATCATTCCCAAACCTCCAAACCTGGCGTAAATCGTTTGCTTTCCGCTGGCAACAAGGCGGTTATAAGTTAAATTTTGATTTGCATCGCTCAGGTGGCGTGTGGCTATGGGGCTTACTATTAATACTTGCTGTCACTGCGGTATCGATGAATCTCAAATTGGAAATCACACGCCCTATCGTATCGATCTTTTCCGAACTTACCCCTGATCCCTTTGCGATACGCACACCGAATCCGCATGATGAACCGATCGAACCCGGTATCGGGCGACACGAAATCATTCGGCTCGCCAGCGCGGAAGCTCAAAGAAGAAATTGGCAGACACCGCTCGGCGGTATGTTTTACGAGCCGGAATATGGCATTTATGGCGTTACATTTCACGAACCAGGACACGACCACGCTGAGTTCGGTCTCGGCAATCCATGGCTTTATTTTGACGGACAGGATGGCAGCTATCTAGGCGACAGAGTTCCGGGCAGCGGCAGTGCTGGCGACATCTTTCTGGATGCCCAGTTTCCGCTACATTCCGGCCGCATTCTTGGCCTGCCTGGACGCATTATGATCTCAATAATGGGATTATTGGTCGCAACGTTATCGGTGACAGGTGTGATCATCTGGCAAAGAAAACGCTGGGCGCGCGTAAGAACCGCCAATCATGGCTGAAAAATTATTAATAAAGAACCCCGTGGCTATTAATCGATCAGCCGAAACTTCCCGGCGAAATCAATACCCTTCCTTGATGAATCGGTCATTTTAACTATAAACACGATCAGTTAAGGGTGTCGTCAACAGTAATTTAACCGCTGATAACAAAGATTCAGCACGCACGATATCAAAATGACCGGTATCGATTTCCATCGCGTGTATTTTGGCCGGTTTAATTTGCTGTTCCAGCGCAAGCCGTTCATTCGCCTTGCGCTCAGCCGCCCACCAGCAAATTGTCTGAGTACTCAATGGATTCAAGGTAGTTGTTTGCAACGAGAGTGTCTTTAAATGACGTGCAATAAGAAAGATATGCGCCAACTCTTCCGCGCCCATGTCGGTATAGCCTTGAAGCGCCGTACATTCGCCAGCTTGAATCTCAGCTTGTCTAATAGCCAACACTTTTTCCAGTAACGCAATGATTATCTGCTTTGTCACCATCGCTGGAGACTGACTGGACAGCGTTGTCTCCCAGATATCATCCAGTACAGCACCAGGAATTGCCACGGAAACAAAATCAACAAGATCCTGCCGCCAGTCATCGGATTGCGATGGTTCGGTTCCAGGAATATAGGGGTCGATCAAACCCAGAAATGCCACGCTCTGCTCATTAGCCTCCAACAATGCAGCCATCATGGCAACCAACGTGCCGCCCAACGACCAGCCCAGCAAATGATACGGTCCTTCCGGCTGGATAGCTCGAATCATTGTGCAATAATCTTCTGCCATTTGGCTTAGGGATACGTCCCTGTGCGCAGGATCAGCCAGCATGCGGCAAGGTAATCCATAAACCGCCCGCGCACCTTGTAATTGCCGCGCCAGCGGTTGGTAGTCAAACACCGTACCCAATCCGGCATGGATGCAAAATAACGGTTTAATTTCCTTATTTCCGCTCGGTTGATTTAGTGCCAATAACCCATTCGGACTTGTAATCGTTTGCTTGTCCAATCCCAATAAACTGGCGATGGTTGGCCGTTGTATCAAATCTCGCAGCTTGAAATTCAATTTCTCATTGTTAAGATTGCGCATACGCGCCATGACTTTCAGGCTGGATAATGAATCGCCGCCTAATGCAAAGAAATTATCGGTCTCGCCGACCCGTTCCACACCCAGTACTGCCTGCCATATGTCTGCCAGCGCTCTGGCTGCAGGTGTCGATGGTTCTTGATAAGCATCGCTCGCCAAAGCGCCCGGTTCCGGTAGCACTCTGCGGTCAAGCTTGCCGCTCGGCAAGCGTGGCAACGTGACTAATGGCATAAAATGTGCCGGCAGCATATATTCGGGTAATCGATTGGCGAGCGTTTGTTTTAATTGCGCCATCAGATTCTGCGCTGCTTGCTCGGCGACAGGAACAACATACGCCACCAGCTGCGCACCCGTTACACTTTCATAGACAACAACCGCCACATCGGCAACCCCGGCGATCTCACGGATACGTGCCTCGATTTCACCTAATTCAATACGGAATCCGCGTATTTTCACCTGATGATCCGCGCGACCGACATATTCGATATTGCCGTCATCCATCCATCTGACCAGATCACCGGTGCGGTAGAGGCGACTACCATTGTCGTCAAATGGATCGGCAATAAAGCGTTCAGCGGTCAAACCGGCGCGCCCCAAATAGCCTCGCGCCAATCCGTAGCCACCAATATAAAGCTCACCTACGATACCCATCGGCACCGGCTGCATATCGACATCCAATACATACACGACACGTTCGCCCACAGGTCGCCCAATAGGCGCATATGCACAATCAAAACTGGTGTTGGCTTGCGTTTTCCAGATTAATGGCGTGACCACGGTCTCAGTCGGCCCATAACCATTAATCAACGTGTGCGGCCGCAATGTCTGGCGAATCAGATCATAAGAAGCTTTGGGCATCGCTTCGCCACCGAACACATACAGTTCTACCGGTGGCGGATCATTACGCGGCACTGCCCATTCTGCAACCTGGCCAAGATAAGCCGGTGGAAACGCGGCATTGGTAATACCATAATGATGCAAAGCATCGTAAGTCTGCTCGGCTGTCCATAATTCCTGATCTCGCACCGCCAACCCGGCACCGACGGTCAACGCGGTCAGCCAGCGTTCATGCGCACCATCGAACGAAAAAGACATAAAGAGCAGTTCGCACGAACCGGGATGCATATCATAAATCCGGGCAGTCGCCTGGCAATGCATGGCGAGCGGACCATGCGTCACCGCCACACCTTTCGGCAAGCCCGTGGATCCGGAGGTGTAAATAACATAAGCCAGATTATGCTCATGAACGGATATCTGCGGATTACTTGCCGATTCCGCTTCAAGCGCAATGGTATCCACGACCAATTTAGGTACCGCATCGAATTCGAGCTTAGCCAATACCCTGCTTTGCGTAATGAGCAGTGATAGCGCGCTGTCTTTTATCATGAATGCGAGCCGATCAGCGGGATAATCCACATCAAGCGGCACATAAGCAGCGCCGGATTTAAGAATCGCCAACAATGTCACAATGATATCCAGAGAACGCTCCATCGCAACACCGATACGAGTTTCCGCTCCAGCGCCCAGCGAAATCAATCGGTGAGCAAGTTTATTGGCGCGTACATTCAACTCAGCATAGGAAATCTCTTGCTCACCCATCAGCAACGCAATGGCATCGGGTTGATGGACTGCATTACGCTCGATCAAATGATGAACCGGCTGATAGGCACGAGATAAAATCTCACTCGAATCGGTATGTCCACGCAGCAAAAACAGCTGATCAAGCTGCTGTTTTCCTAGCCACCCCAGTTCCCCAACCACGCGCTGCGGGTAAGCCATCATTTCCCGCATCAGGCCTTCCATCTGGCTACGCAGATTGATCACAAATTCGTCGGTAAAATCGTTACACCCATAGGCATACTCAATTTCCAACGTATCACCCACAACCACCTGCAAGTCCATTGCATAACCGGTCAACCCCTTACCTGCTATCTCGCCAAAACGCAGACCATAGTGTTCATCGCTACGCAATGCAGCATTGATGGGAAAATTCTCAAATACGACGATACTGTCAAACAGGGGTTGACCGGAAAAACCTGACCAGCGTTGGATATCTGCCAGCGATGTATGCTCATAGTCACGCAAACGGGCATTGGTTGCCTGCAACGCGCTTAAATATTCGCTGACGGTCAAGTCACTGCGCCGCTCAACCGGAATAGGAATGGTATTAATAAACAAGCCCAGAATCTCATCAGCTTTTGGCAAACTGGGTGGCCGACCCGCGACGGTGGCACCAAAAATCACCGTCTGTTTCCCTGTGTAGCGTTGTAACAGCAGCGCCCATGCCGCTTGCACGAAGGTATTCAATGTAATGTGCATTTGCTGCGCAAAAATTTGCAAACGACGCGTTTCGTCAGAACTCCAATGCGTGTAAATCTGTGCAAAATCGGATCGGTTGTTTGTTTTTACTGCTTTACTGACTGAATCCGCCAAGCGTGTCGGACCTTCCGTGTTACCAAGCTCAGCTTGCCAGAAATGCTGGGCTACCTGCTTATCTTGCTTTGCTAGCCAGCGCACATACACACTATAATCCGGTCCTGGCTGCGCAAGCATTTCGCCGTTATAGCAACGCAACCAATCACTGACCAGCATAGAATCACCCCAACCGTCGAGCAGTATGTGGTGCTTGGTCCATACCAACTGATGGCGGTTTTCGTCTATCCGGATCAGACTCAACCGAATCGGAGGATTAAGAAAATCAAACTCTCGCCGCAATTCTTCATCCGCATAAGCAACAATGCATGCTTCCAGATGATGCTTGCCTCGCCAATCCAGATGAATGACAGTCGCTTCGATATGTTTAAATACGATCTGCAGCGGGCGGACAAGCCCCGCTTGCCATAAAAATCCTGTGCGCAATACCGGATGCCGGATGATCATTTGTTGCCAGGCATGTGCCAGCCGTTCTGCATCGAGTCCTTCCACTTCCACGCTTATCTGATTCACATACAGTCCGGTACCCGGCGCTTCCAGTGTATGGAATAACATCCCTTCCTGCGTTGGCGACAAGGGGTAGATATCTTCAATCTCACTATTTCCGAATGACAGCGTCGCTATTATTCCAGCGTCAAGATAATCTTCCAGACAAGCATTTTCAGGTCGAAGCTCCTCGACCACGGATTCCGACACGATTTCTGTCACCTGCGCCAGTGCAGCAATCGTCTGCTGCTCGAATAATTGTCGCGGCGTGATTTTCCAACCCATCCGGCGCGCTTTGGTGACAATCTGCAAACTGAGAATCGAGTCTCCACCCAGTTCAAAGAAGTTATCGTTGCGCCCTATCCGACTTATGCCAAGTACCTCCGCCCAGATCGCAACTAATGCTGATTCCACTTCGCCCTGCGCTGCTTCATACAGATCCGTACTGATAAATTCCGGCTCGGGCAGCAATTTACGATCCACCTTGCCGTTCGCGTTCAGCGGCAGACTCTCCAGAACGACAATTGCCGATGGCATCATGTAATCCGGCAAAGCTTTTGCTATTGACTCACGCAACACCGTGGTATCCAGCGTACTGCCTGCATGTAGCGAGATATAAGCCACCAGCCTCGCTCCGTTGGATCCTTCCTTGGCAATGACCACCGCCTCCCTTACTTCCGGTTGTAATAATAGCTGCGTTTCTATTTCCCCGAGTTCAATGCGAAACCCCCTGACCTTCACCTGATGATCCAGACGGCCCAGATATTCTATTTGCCCGTCCGAACGCCATTTCGCCAGATCGCCGGTGCGGTAAAGCCGTCCTCCTTTTTCATCAAAAGGATCGGCGATAAACCGTTCCGCAGTTAATCCTGGTCGGTTCAGATAGCCGCGTGCGAGCAATTCCCCGCCAATGCAAAGTTCGCCGGGAATTCCGGACATCACCGGCGCCAAGTTGACATCCAGTAAGTAAATACAACGTGCCGGCAGCGGCTTTCCGATCGTCACTTGGGGTAATTCCAAATCATGATCCAAATAATTTCCACCGCAATCAGCAACCGTAGCGGTAACAATCGCTTCTGTCGGTCCATAAGTATTCAATAGGGTAATTTCACTCATACCAGCTTGCTGCCAAGCTTTGATTCCTTCTGGTGACATGGCTTCACCGCCGGCATGCACTTGCCGCAACAAACCGTAATTACGCGGCCCCAGTTTGGCAAAATCCTGTACCAGCAAAAACCAATAGGCTGTGGTGAGATCAGCAACTGTTATCCGTTTATCGATCAATTCACGGTAGAACGTTTCACTGTCCCATAACAGGGAACCTCGTAACACAATGGCTGCGCCTGCACATAAAGGGGGGAAAAGCTGTTCAATGAAACCATCGAAGTTAATGGTGGAAAATTGCAACATCCGATCTGCGCTGCGCAATTTAAAGAAATCAATAGCAACGTAGGCATGCTCAACCAGTGCATGATGAGCGACCGCGACACCCTTAGGTTTCCCGGTAGAACCAGAGGTGTAGATGATATAAGCCAGATGTTCACCATGCAGTCTCACATCAGGGTTGTGCTCCGGCCAACCCGTCAGATCCAGTGTATCCAACTCCAGTACATGACAAGTCGCAGCATGCGGAATCCGCTCGCGTAGCGGGCTTTGCGTCAGCAGCAATTCAATCGCACTGTCCGTCACCATGTGATTCAACCGCTCACGTGGATAGTTCGGATCCAATGGCACATACGCTGCACCTGCCTTGAGCGCCGCCAGCAACCCAACCACCATATCGATCGAGCGTTCCACTGCAATCCCCACCCGGCTCTCCGGTTTGACTCCCAGTGCAGTCAATTGGTGTGCCAGCCGGTTCACCCGCCGGTTCAACTCCGCGTAACTAAGTTCAGTATCCCCAAAAATGAGCGCTGTTGCGCCAGGATGCTCACCCACTTGCCGCTCAATCACACGATGCACCGGCTCAGTATTGGCATAGCGCCGTTCGTTAATTCCCCAGTTTTGTAGCTGTTGCCATTCCGTTGCGCTTAATTGCGTGATGTCACCTAAACATTTGACTTCGCTGCGCGTAATTTCACGCAGCAGTTGTTCAACTTGCGCCGCGATACAGCGGACCGTTGTTTCTGCAAAATCTTTGCAGGCATACCCATATTGCAAGGTTAATCCAATAGTTTCCACCACCGATACGGTTATCGGATAATTGGTGGTTTCCCGGCCTTTGACATCGGAAAAAGCCAGTCCGCCCGGCGTATGCTGTTTGAATACCTCATCAATGGGATAATTTTCAAACACTAAAATACTATCAAACAATCCCTGCCGGCTTTGCCCCGTCCAACGCTGAATTTCATACAGCGGGGTGTGCTCATGTTCGCGAGAAGCCAAGTTTTGTATTTGCAAATCCTGTAGCCATGCACCGATTGTCCGTTCAGGTTGCAGTGCAATATTCACTGGCAAGGTATTGATGAAGAGCCCGAGCATCTGATCCGCTTCCGGCAAATCTGCCGGCCTACCCGCCACGGTCACCCCAAAAGTAACCGTTTGCTGACCGGTATAATGACCGAGTAGCAAAGCCCACGCAGCTTGTATTATGGTATTGATCGTAATGTGTTCGCGCTTGCAAAAATGGACCAAATCATCGGTCAAGGTTCGATTGAGTGGATGAATAAATTCTCTATAGCCTCCACCACTGATTGTTGGCGCTGAAACCACGTCGGCCAATCGGGTAGATTCCGTGGTATGGCGTAGCCGCTCCTGCCAATATATTTTTGATGCTTCCTGATCACGATCGCGCAACCATTCAATGAAATCCCGGTAGTGCGTGCGCGACGATGGCAGTGCCGCACCACCATAATGCCGCAATACTTCACCCAGCAATTGAGAAGTACTCCATCCATCCAACAGCAGATGATGGATGGTCATAATGACGTGATATCTCTCTTCGGTGAGGCGTACCACGACAATCCGAACGAGCGGTGGTTTTCTCAGATCGATACCCGACGTGTGTTCGGATTGTGCGAGCGCATCCAAATCCCGTCTCTGATATGTCAAAGGATGTGTATTTTGATTGCGCCAATCATGCACAATAAAAGGTAATTCAGCCGCTTTCGCTACCCATTGCAACGGTATTTTTCCTTCCTGTACGAAACCGGTCCGTAATATCTCATGGCGGTCGATCGCAGCCTGCCAGGCAGCTTTGAACCGTTCGACCGATAAATGCTCAATATCAGCACTCAGTTGATTGAGATACATCCCACCATTCCGATCAAACACACTATGAAACAGCATGCCGGTTTGCATCGGCGACAGCGGATAAAGATCCTCAAGTTGCTCGACAGGAATAGGCAAATCATCCAACTCACCCTGAGTCAGTTGAACCAAAGGAAAATCAGAGGGTGTCACCCCGCGAACACCCTGCCGGCAATGACCAATAATCGCTTTGAGTTCAGTCAGTAACGACTCGACAAATGTTTCGATTGCTGTTTTGGCATATCGCGCTTTACTGTAGTTGATTTCCAAACACAGTTCACCATTGTAGATATGGCTGTTAATCGAAAGATCATGCTGCTGTATCACGTCATGATCCATCAAATCACCTATCGCTTCATCAGCCAACATCCAGGGAGCTTGTTCTTCGAAACTGCTATCGAACTGACCTAGATAATTGAACACCACTTGCGCTTTGGGGAGACCGCGGATAATTTGCCGTTGCGCCGCGGTGCCGTAATATTTGAATAAACCGTAACCCAGCCCTTTATTGGGCATTTGCCGCAAACTCTCCTTAATACGCTTGATTCTTTGCGGTAAATCACCCGATGAATCGAGGATTACCGGAAACAGTGCAGTAAACCACCCAATCGTCCTGGACAGATCGATATCAAGGTAAAGGTCTTCGCGTCCATGGCCTTCAAGGTCGACCAGAATCTTCTGATGCCCACTCCATTGACACAAGACGCTACCTAGCGCGGCAAGCAGCAAATCATTGACTTGCGTGCGATAGGCAGCCGGTGCGTCTTTGAGCAGCGCCTGAGTTTGCGTTTGATCAAGCCTCGCAGTGATGCGGGTATGGTTAGAAATACTATTGGAACCTTCCGGAAAGTCGCAGGGAAGAGAAACAGGTACATTCACCTGGTTTTGCCAATAAGCAAACTCGACCGCATAGCTATCAGAATACTGTTGCAACCGCTGAGTCCAAACTGAGTAACCGGTAGTTACTTCGGGCAAGTTAATAGTTTCATGGTTCTTCGCCTGTTGATAGGCGATCTCCAGATCCTCTATCAGAATACGCCAGGAAACACCGTCAATCACCAAATGATGGGCAACCAGCAACAAACGCTGGGTTTGATCCGCCATATCCACCAGCATGGCGCGTACCAGCGATCCTTGCTGCAGATTCAGATTGCGCTGGGCTTCATTACAGAGCGCCAATAACTGTTCAGCATCTGTCGCCTGTCGCACCCACAACACCGCCTGCATACTGGATTCAGCGGCCATTTGCTGCCATTGCCCGTGAGTTTGTTCGCTATAACAGAAATGTAATGCGCTATGATGTTGCACAACAGCTTTTAATGCCTGATCCAGCCACGCCGCCTGTAAAGGCTGGCGACTTTTCAACAGTACCGCTTGATTCCAGTGTTCCCGCCGGGGTATTGCTTGCGCAAAAAAATCAAGCTGAATCGGCAGCATGGGAATAGGCGCAGTAATGTCCACTAAATCGCTCTGCGCAGGAATGGTTTTAGCAAGTTCCTCCAGCGGCTTGGCAATACTTGCCAGCGCGGCAACCGTCTGCCGTTCGAACAATTGGCGCGGCGTGATCTTCCAACCTGCCCGGCGCGCTTTGGTCACAATCTGCAAGCTAAGAATGGAATCGCCCCCGAGTTCGAAGAAATTATCATTGCGTCCAACTTGGTCGATTCCCAACACCTCTTTCCAAATCGTAGCCAATAGTTCTTCCACTGCTCCTTGCGGCGCTTCATAGCCACCCATACCAACAAATTCCGGTTCGGGCAACAGTTTGCGGTCCACCTTGCCATTCGCATTCAGCGGCAGACTCTCCAACACCACAATCGCCGATGGAATCATATAGTCGGGTAAGTATTTCCCCAATGATCCGCGCAATTCAGCGGTATCCACCGCGTTCTCCGCATGTAGTGCAATATAGGCCACAAGCCTTGCACCATTAGGTCCTTCCTTCGCCACCACGACCGTTTCTCTAATTTCCGGCTGTAACAATAATTGTGTTTCGATTTCACCCAGTTCGATGCGAAAACCTCTGACCTTGACCTGATGGTCAAGTCGCCCCAGATAGTCAATCTGTCCGTCCGACCGCCATCTCGCCAGATCTCCCGTACGATAGAGCCGCCCTCCGTTTCCATCAAACGGATCCGCCACGAATCGTTCTGCCGTCAGACCAGGCCGGTTCAGATAACCGCGCGCCAACCCCACGCCACCAAGATACAACTCACCGATTACGCCCTGCGCAACCGGATTCATCTCAGCATCCACAATATAAGCAGCGCGGTCACCCACCGGCGAACCGATCGGCAGATAACTCGAATCGAACTGAGTTCCGGGATAGGCTTTAAAAATCAGAGGGGTGATCACCGTTTCGGTAGGGCCGTAGCCATTGATGATGCGCGGTGGATGCAGTGTCTGTTGCACAAAATCAAAACCGGTGCGACTCATTGCTTCACCGCCTACCGTATAGGAGCGAATCGACAAATCCCTGCCAGCGCTGCCGGCAAACTCCGCCAGTTGCTGCAAATAACCCGGAGTAAAGCATGCAATCGTAATGCGATGTTTGGCTATCTCGGCAACCGTATGGTCAACCGCCCATAATTCGTTGTCTCTCGGCATCAATGCGGCACCAAAAGCTAATGGCACCAGCCAACGTTCATGTGCGCCATCAAAATTGATCGAGGCAAATTGCAGCTCACGATCTGCCGCGGTCATACCGTAAAGCTCACCAATTGATTGCACATGCATCGCCAACGGCCCGTGCGCCACCCCCACACCCTTAGGTTTTCCGGTGGAGCCGGAGGTATAGATGATATAAGCCAGGTGCTCCCCGTGCAGGTTGACCGCTGGATTATTGTCCGGCCAGTCCGTCAAATCCAGCGTATCCAGTTCCACAACATGACACGCCTCAGCATGCGGAATCCGCTCCTTGACATGGCTTTGTGTCAGTAATAGTTCAATCGCGCTGTCTGTCACCATATGGTTTAATCGTTCCCGCGGATACGCCGGATCCAGCGGCACGTATGCACCGCCTGCCTTGAGCGTCGCCAGCAACCCAATCACCATGTCGATCGAGCGTTCCACGGCAATCCCCACCCGGCTTTCGGGTTTCACTCCCAACGCCATCAGTTGGTGCGCCAGCCGATTCACACGGCCATTCAGTTGCGCATAACTGAGTTCCGTATCACCAAAAATAAGTGCGGTCGCGTCAGGGCGTTCTATGACCTGCCGTTCGATCAAGCGGTGTACCGGCTTGGTATTGGCGTAGCGCCGTTCGTTCACCCCCCAGCCTGTTAGTTGCTGCCATTCCGCTGCGCTCAATAGCGTAATGTCGCCCAGACATCTTTCTGGGGTTTCAGCCAGTTGCTTCAGCACCCTGAGAGTGTGTTCGCTCAGCCGCTTGATCGTGTCTGCTTCAAACAGTTCGGCGGCGTAGGTGAAACGTGCGTCTATCCTGCCATCCGGCCGCTCCACGGTATCCAGCGTCAATTCAAACTGCGCGCCGCGTTCGCCAAGCTCATATTCTTCGACCGTCAGTCCGGGCAATTGCCTCAATGCGCGATAGTCCTCGCGCAGATGATTGAACATGACCTGAAACAACGGATTCTGGTGCAGACTGCGCTCCGGTTGCAGCGCTTCCACCAGTTGCTCGAACGGCAGATCCTGATACGTCTGCGCACCCAGCGCGGCTTCACGGGTTTGATCGAGTAGAACGCTCAGCGGCATGCGGCCGTCGATGCGGCTGCACAGTACTTGGGTATTTACGAATAAACCAACAACACCCTCTATCTCAATCCGGTGCCGATTGGCGATCGGTACGCCCACGCGCAGATCGCTTTGCCCGGTATAACGATATAACAGTACCTGAAAACCGGTCAGCAGTGCCATAAACAGCGTGGTTCCGCGATCCTGTGCCTGACGCTGCAGGCGAGTCGTCAGCGAAGCCGGCAATACAAAATCATACCGCGCCGCCCGGTAAATAGCGGTCGATGCGCGCAGGTGATCGGTGGGCAATTGCAATACCGGATGCGTTGCACCCAGTTGACTGCGCCAGTAGGTGAGCTGCCGTTCTTTTTCTCCCGCTTCCAACCAGTTGCGTTGCCATAACGCATAATCCGCATATTGAATCGCCAGCGGCGGCAGCGAAAATTCCAATCCTTCCACCTGAGCACGGTAGCGTGCAGCAAATTCATCGATAATGATGCGGTTGGACCAGGCGTCCGAGATAATATGGTGCATCACCACCACCAGATGATGTTCTGTATCCCTCCAACCCCACCACCTACCCACATTCCTTCAACAATGCTTCAATAGCCTCTGGTGCGAACGGCAGCAATTCATCGATCCGGCTGTTAGGCCAGGTGGGGAGTTTATCGAGGGTGTCGG
>JAGOKN010000023.1 GCA_017994575.1 Nitrosomonas sp. | reverse complement strand
ATCTGAGTCACCCGCCAGAGCGCTTATCCGCCGTTGTTACCCCTGTACTTGACGGCACGCATGATGTTGTTGTTGGCAGTCGCTATATCGCAGGCGGCAATACAGAAAACTGGCCGCTGCACCGACAGTTACTGTCTCGCATAGGGGGTTGGATTGCGCGCCCCATCTGTGATGTCAATGATGCCACTTCCGGTTTCTTTGCATTTCGCCGCGAATTGGCCGCTAGTATTTCCAATCATGCGCATGGCTACAAAATTCTGCTTGAATTACTCATGGCAAATCAAGGCAAGTTGCGTGTCACTGAGGTGCCCATTATTTTTCACGATCGAACACATGGCACTTCGAAATTATCTTTTTCCCATCAACGAGCCTATATCCAACGCCTGATCACATTAGCAGGCGGCACAGCCACACTCAATACAGCCGGGCGTTTTGCTGTAGTTGGGTTATTTGGTGTATTGATCGATGCCATAATTTTTCAATGGATGATCAATCGTGACGCGGGGTTAGCGCTGGCTCACTTCGTCAGTTTTTTTGTAGCTGCAACCATCAACTATACATTCAATTCACAATGGGCTTTCCGAGAGCATCACGCTGGTTATCTTCAATGGCAGAAATTTGGTCGATTCCTGACCGTAGGCTTATTGGCATTATTGCTGCGTGGAGGCGTATTGGCCCTGCTGGTTTATGTTTGGCATGTTCCACCACTACTGGCAATATTTCCCGCCATCATCGCCACTGCCGCGGTCAATTATCTGGGCTCGGCATTTTATGTATTCCCCAATGAAAAAGACCTTCCGTCATTGAACATACGCTGGCGTGTAGCGGCTATTGGTATCATATTATTTATCCTATTGTTACGCCTTGTGTATTTCGGTCTGGCACAACTTATTCCAGACGAGGCCTATTATTGGCAATATGCCCAACACATGGATTTGAGTTTTTATGACCATCCCCCCATGATTGCCTGGTTAATCTGGCTGGGTACCTCAATCCTGGGACACAATGAATTTGGCGTACGCATTGGCGCACTGATCTGTGGCTTGATATCCATGGGCTATTTATACGCACTAACGCAGAATCTATACGACAAATCGACTGCGATGCGCGCTGTACTTTTACTGACCATTCTGCCATTAGGATTCGCCACGGGTATCTTAATGATACCCGATGCGCCACTCGTTGCCGCTTGGGCTGCCACACTTTATTACATGGAACGTGCGCTGGTAGCCAACCAAAACTCAGCTTGGCTAGGCATGGGAATCGCCTTTGGCCTGGGAATGTTGTCCAAATATTCACTCGGATTATTAGGGATTGCCGCATTAGTATTTGTCATCATAGACCCAACAGCACGTCGTTGGATGCTGCGCCCTCATCCCTATCTAGCCGCATTATTGGCAGTAATATTATTTTCCCCAGTCATCATCTGGAACTACGAAAATAACTGGGCATCTTTTTCATTCCAATCCAATCGTGTACTGGCAGATACTTATGAATTTTCTGTGCATAAATTAATAGCACATATCATGATTTTACTCACTCCGGTTGGATTTCTTGCAGCTGCATTGGCATTCTTTCCAGCAAAAATACCTACTGATCAGCAACTGAAACAAAGACGCCATTTGTTTGTGCAGGTTTTTGCGGGGGTGCCCTTATTCATTTGTTTCATACTCAGTACTTTTGACTCCCCCCGGTTTCATTGGACTGCTCCGATTTGGCTGGCCATATTTCCGACCATCGCCTGGATGATTGGCCAAACCGATCACTTGAGTGCCATGGCCAAACGCATACAAGCAGCCTGGCGCTTAACAATTATCGCTTGCGTCCTCGCATACGCATTTGTGTTGCATTATGTAGTACTGGGAATACCTGGCATCCCCTATCAACTGCTCACAGAACATTATTTCTGGCGTGAAGCCGCCATTGAAATTAAGCAGATTGTGCAAGAGGTCAGAAGTGAAACCGGTGAAGAACCAATTGTTGTGGGCATGAGCAAATGGTCAGTAGCCAGCGCTTTAGCTTTTTACACCCACAACGATGCAAAGCTGGAAGTTCGCTCACGTAATATGTTTGGCGAAAGTGGTGCCATGTATGAATTCTGGTTCCCTTCAGAGCCGCCCACTCAGCGTCCGATCATCCAGGTTGGAATGAAGCGGCACCATCTAGAGCAAACTCCTTCGGGTGTCGATGTAAAAACCATGCTTGATCACCCTGGCAGCATCGAGTACCGCGTCATAGAGCGATATGGCACACCTGTACGCCGAGTATATTATCGCGTCTCGGAGGGATTCAAGGGAATTGGTGCGCCTGGAACATAATGAAGGAAATTGACTTACTTGATTGAATATTCCAGAAATTGCCACGCCCCATCCTGATTCTTAGCCAGGGTTATTGTTTCCATCGCTAAGCCTTTTTTTACGAACGTTGTATAAAACTGAAGCACAACATATTCTCCATCAGGATAATCAGACCACGAATCTGCAGAAGCTGCCGTTGCTATATATCTGGCAGTGATTCCCCCGCGAGGAGTTCTGATTGGATCAATAAACTTGAGCCACTGAGACTCAGAAGTTTTTGCTTTAAATAATGGCGATGCATCCTCCCAACTTTGCTTGAATTTTCCAGCATCCATCAATTCAAGCCAGGAGCGCGCACTACTTTCGACTTTCTCAAGTATAGTCGTTTCACCTGCATGCAAAATAGTGGTGTAAAAAAACAACAACAAAAGTATAGAAAGTTTCTTTATCATTTCATATCCTTATACTCAGAATTAATCACTACGCCATCCAGCTAAGCATGTGCAAATGTATTTCCCATCAACCAAATAGAAGAAATTCCCAATAAAATTAAGGTAACCTGCTGTACGGTTGCATCTATCTCAGGCCTTTTATGCAATCCAGGAATCAAGTCTGACATGGCCACATAAATCATGCTGGCCGAGGCAAGTCCCAATAAAGGCTGCACTAAAAAATTCATATTATGCAGCATGAAATAGGCTAACACTCCCCCAACTAATGTGGCAAAGCTGGATAGTAAATTCATCAGAAATGCCATACGCCGCGTATAACCTGAATTCAAGAGAATGATGAAATCCCCCGCTTCCTGTGGAATTTCATGAGCAATGATGGCGATGGAGGTCACGATACCCAGTTGCACGTCTACCATAAATGCGGTCGCTATCAAAATACCATCCACAAAATTATGAAAAGTATCACCCACAATAATCATCATTCCACTTCTTCCATGATCATGCATATATTCTCGGGCTTTGGCGGTTACCGTCAAACTATGCGAGGGATCATGTGCTTCACAGTCTTCCAAGTGGCAGTGGCGCCACAGCACCAACTTCTCCAGAATAAAAAATATTAAGATTCCGATCAATACTGTAATGGTCACTTGCGATGGATTGTCAGTAAGCTCAAATGCCTCAGGCAAAGTATTGAGAAAAGCAGCTCCCAGCAATGCACCAATGGCATAAGACACTAACATTGAAAGCCACGATACACGGGCATGAAAGGCGAGTATCGCTGCGCACGATAAGCTTAGTATTCCACCAAGCAGGCTGGCAGCAATAATCCAGGTAAGCGTCGACATAACCGTTAATTAAAAAGGAAAGGCAGGATTATACTCTGTTGCAAAGCAATAGATTAACAAGTTATTAGCGCATTCATTCCAACCAAATTAATGCAGCCATTCGTCCGGTTTCACCGTCTCGTCGATAAGAATAAAAACGCGCTGGATCACTAAATGTGCAGATTCCTCCGCCAGAAATCTCAGTCACCCCGATTTTTGACAGTCGTTGCCGAGCCAGTAAAAAAATATCTGCCAGCCATTTTTCTTCAGGCAGCGTGCTGCTGGGAGAAAATGCCAGTTTAGCTTGCTCGTCATCATCGACAAACGCCTTATACACATCCACTCCCACTTCAAAGTGAGCAGGCCCAATCGCTGGTCCTAGCCATGCCATGACCTGACTATGATCAACTTGCATCGCAGCTAGGGTTTGTTCAACGATCCCAGCGGACAATCCACGCCAGCCCGCGTGTACAATGCCGACAGTCGTGCCTGCTTTATCACACAAAAAGACCGGCAAACAATCGGCTACCATGATTGCGCACACCGCTTCCCGTTGACGGCTAAAAACCGCATCTCCTTCTGGAGTGACCGCTACAGTATTTTCTATGCAAATTGGAACGGTACCATGCACTTGCTTCAACCATTTAGGATCATTAGGCAAATAGCGACGTAATAAGGTTCGATTTCGTTCCACATCAACCCAGTTATCATTGACATGCGCTCCCAGATTTAAAGAAGCATAGATACCATTGTTGCCAGTACTAAAACCACCGGTGCGCGTTGTAAACAGCGACTTTACATTGTGCGGCGCCGACCAATTCGGAATTATCCAGTCATTCATAAGCACCTAAAGAGATAAAAAGACAAACCCTCTGAATTGTAGAAAAAATCGCATCTCATTCTGCATCAGATAACCAGGGTTCCTAAAATACGACTTTTATAGCCATTTCAAACTAATTAGCCCTTAAAATTGATATTTCTGAGTTAAAATATCGGACTTGGGGTTTTCTTCTGGATTTAGACTTGTTTCAATCAGTTCTTCATTCATTTCTGACTTCATAATAAAATTGCGAAATGGTCTTGTAATTACCGGTTAATGCTGAATTCTATTAAATAATCATTAAATGCTTACATCCTTTAAACAGGAACCTGACAACGTTCAGCGTTTAAAAATGAAGATATGTAATCGGTTATTGTTGCAGTAAGCAGTAATTGCATCGAGATGCCCAACAGCTAATAACAAAATGCCAGATATAGGTGTAATCAATGAATTATATAAAAAACTTAGTTAATTATACGCGCACATCCCTACTATTTACGATTGCTATGGCATTACTGCTGCTTCCCGTCAGTAGTGCTTTTGCAGAAGATGACAACATCGAATTTCTTAAAGCGGCATTCGCAGGAAAACCGGAAACAATCAATCAATTGATTGAAAAAGGCATTGACCCTAACCTACAAAATGAAATGGGGTTTAGCGCACTCATCATCGCTTCTCAGTATGGGCATGCAGACATCGTTAATTTATTGTTGGACAAAAACGTAAAAGTCGATCTGCAAAACAAAGGCGGGGCCACGGCACTCACTATTGCCGCAAAAAATGGCCATGAGGGGGTGGTCAATGCATTATTGGCCAAAGGTGCCAAAGTTGACATACAAACCACCGATGGCATTACCGCTCTCATGTTAGCAATACAAAAAGGACATGAAGGCATTGTCGATGCCTTGATCGCCAAAGGCGCAAATATCAATTTACAAACCAAAGATAAAGTAACCGCCTTGATGATCGCTGCATTGGAAGGCCGAACAAGTATCGTTGAGAAGTTACTGGCCAAGAATGCTCCCGTTGACACGCTGGCTTCTGACAATACTACCGCGCTGTATATGGCTGCCAGAAATGGTCACACAGTCATCGTTGAAATGCTGTTGGCCAAGAATGCCCCCATTGATTTGTTAGCCGCCAATGACACTACAGCGTTGTATATTGCTGCACAGAATGGGCATGCTGATGTGGTTAATGCTTTATTGGTAAAAGATGCCAAGGTTGATTTAAAAGATAAAAATGGGGCGACAGCACTGACATTGGCAGCACTGATAGGCAACACAGATGTCGCCAAAGCATTGATCAAGCACGGCGCAAAAGTTGATCATAAAGCTGCCAATGGCTTTACCGCGCTCATTCTAGCTGCACAGAATGGACATACTCCCATCATTGAGTTATTACTGGACAGTGGCGCTCAAATTGATCTTCAAAATGAAGATGGCATTACAGCGCTTATGTGGGCAGCTTTACATGACCATACCGATGCAGTAAAGGTGCTGTTGGCAAAAGGCGCCAATGCAAAAATTAAAAGCAAAACAGGCAAAACTGCCGCTGAAATCACCAAAGATCCCGCTATCATTGAGTTATTGGAAACAGCAGTGAATTAACTCATTTATCAATCGGAATACCTCAATGTGAGCATATGCCAAATCAACCCGATCGCCACTCTTCAGATTGTTTGATATTTGCTCACCGCGGCGCCCACTCGGAAGCAATGGAGAATACCCGCCGTGCTTTTGACAGTGCGTTGAATTACGCCATAGATGGCATTGAAACAGATGTGCAATTAACTCGAGATAAAATAGCGGTCCTTTGGCATGACCGCTTTCTCGACAAAATCGGCCTGACTGATAAACACATTGATGACTTTGATTATCACCAGCTCAAGACGCTGATCAATCCAGAATCTGCAAGCGAAGGACTGATGACTTTGCAAGATTTTCTGGCTACCTATCGGCAGCGCTGTCATTTATTAATTGAAGTTAAGAATCGTGACTGGGAACCTGCTTCTCGTCACGAATTAAAAATCCGTAAAACACTCGATTTGATCGATCAAAATCATGAACAGCGCATCATGGTATCTTCATTCAATCTACCCAGCTTGGTATATGCTCATCAGTACAAACCAGCATTTCCTCTGATTTACAATTTTGAGTCAGAACAAACGCTTGCAGATGCTCAACACATCTTAGCAACACAGACATTCCTTCATGGCCTATGCTTACCTATCAACCGCTTGAATTCTGAGTTGGTGAATTTACTCAGGGAGCATGATAAATGTGTGGCCGTTTATACGTGCAATAGCACCGCAGAAATCAACCAAGCTCTTGCACTCGGTGCTGACATTCTTATCAGCGACTTACCTGACAAAGCATTGATGTTGCGTAACAGATGAAACGAGATTTAGCGTCGCTGCAAACCCGACACTTCGACCTGTTGATCTGTGGCGGCGGTGTATATGGCGCCTGGGCAGCATACGATGCTGCTTTGCGTGGTCTGAAGGTGGCCATTATTGAACAAGGTGATTGGGCTACCGCTACATCATCCGCTTCCAGCAAATTGATTCATGGCGGTTTGCGCTATCTGGAAACTTTTGATTTCAAGTTAGTCAGCAAATCGCTTAAAGAACGAAAAATGCTTCTCCACACAGCACCCCATCGAGTCTGGCCACTACGGTTTGGCATCCCCGTTTACACCCACCAACGCATGAATCGGCTGCAACTGAAATTAGGTCTATCGCTGTACGATCATCTGGCTGCTGATAATGATCCTGACATGCATCACCACTATCTCAATCAGCAGCAATTCATCGCACATTTTCCTTGCCTCAAGGAGCATGGTCTAAAGGCCGGATTTACCTATGCGGATGCACAAACTGATGATGCGCGCTTGGTGCTGGAACTCATTGCCGGAGCCTTGCAAGCGGGTGCCAGTTGCTTCAATTATTGCAAACTGATACAAGTATCTGAAACCAATGAGAAAGCCGATGGCGCGATTGTTCGAGACCAGCTTACCCTGACTGAACTTAAAATCAGTGCGCGACAAATTGTTTTCACAACAGGTCAATGGCTCGTAAAAGAAATGCAGAGTCGGGAATGGTGTCGCTTATCCAAGGGAATCCATTTGATCATGCCAGCTGCGTTGAAGAATGAAGCCTTATTACTCACCGCTCAATCGGACGGCCGGGTATTTTTTATGATCCCCTGGTACGGATTGACGCTACTGGGCACGACTGACAGCGATTTCGAAAGTAATAATGTGGACCACGTGACTATCGATGATACTGATATCACTTATTTGCTCGCAGCTGCCAACGATTACCTGAGAATTCCCTGGACAAAATCAGACATCATCGGCTCTTTTGCAGGTGTACGAGTTTTAAAACAAGCGAATCCACAAGCAACCTCCAATTCGCCCTCCAGCGTCAGTCGCGATTGGGAATTAAAATCGGCCGCAAATGGCGTACATTATGCGATCGGTGGAAAAATAACCTCATCACGCCAGGATGCCGCTCATATAGTCGATACTGTCTGCAAGCAACTCGGCCATCATCAAACTTGTGCAACCGAAGGAAGACTATTTCCTTGGGCACCTCGAGATAATTTTGCCGACTGGTCTGCTGTGATGCAGAAACGGGCAGCACAACTGGGTATTGACGCAGAAAGCACTCGCTGGCTGCTACATCGTCACGGCATACGAGTTGAGGCAATTTTTCGCCGGATTGAGTTGGATACCACTCTGGCTCAACGCATACTCCCAGGCCTACCCTTTATTGATGCAGATCTATTGCATTGCGCCCATGACGAAATGGTGGTTCATTTGGATGATCTACTACGCCGTCGCTTGCCATTGCTCATTCTAGCCAAGCTAACAGAATCCGATTTAATGCGCATTGCCTCGCGCGCAGCCAGCGCTATGCATTGGAGCGATACTCGATTGCGTCAAGAAATTGAGCATTGTCGTCAACAGTGGATCACACACTAATCTCAGCCATTGCTCTTGATCTGGGCACGACATCCATTAAAGCCGCCTTAATGGATCAGCAGGGAAATCTTCTGCATATTGCCACTCAATCGGCACCCGCCATCCACTCTCATCATGGATGCTATGAAAGCAATGCGCTGGACTATGTTGAAATTGCTGAGCAGGTGCTTAAAAAATGCTTAACGCCGATTGACACTCAAATTCCTCTAGGATTGTGCAGTCAGCGATCGTCTTTCCTAATTTGGAATAAAGCTGATGGTCAACCGATTACACCGCTTATTTCGTGGCAGGATGACCGGGGGAAACCTTGCTGTGATCAGCTCCAAGCTTCGAAAGAAGCAATACACGAATTGACTGGTTTACGCTTGAGCGCTTATTATTTTGCCCCTAAGCTAAGCGTCTTATTGAGAAATAATCCGACATGGCGTGAAAAACTGATTCATACAGAGTGGCTGACAGGCACCTTGGATACTTTTCTGATCTGGCGTTGGACGCACGGACAACATTTTATAACGGATGCATCAATGGCTGCACGCACTCTACTCATGGACATCCGCACACGGCAATGGTCAACCACATTATGTCAGCTCTTTAATATTCCAAGTTCTATTTTACCGCTCATCAAACCTTCCACCCAACTGAATCTCACACTGGATAACGGCGTCACCTTACAAGCCTGCGTAGGTGACCAGTCTGCTGCACTCATCGCCAGCGTGACAGATAATCCATATGAAGCTTTGGTTAATCTAGGTACCGGTGGTTTTGTAATTCGTTACTTAACCAAAGATACATTCACGTTTGGCGGCTATCTGCAGACACTGGTCTATCAACACAATCAGAATGTCACACAATTTGCAATTGAGGGCACTCTCAACTCAATCTCCGCTGCACTGGCTTCTTATCCAGTCAGTGAATGTGATAGTGATGATTTAGCGGCAACTGATATTTTTTGTTTGGCAGAGCCGAGTGGCTTGGGAGCTCCTTACTTTCGTAATGATTTTGGGATACATTTTTCTCAACCGACCTCGAATCTGACTCGACACCAAATAGCTACACTCATGCTTGAAGCGATTATTTTCAGGATTACACGTATCCTGGAAGATTTTCACCGGCAATCACCACTTAAAAAAATTTATTTATCGGGTGGATTATCTGAATTAATCTGTTTACAACTAGGTATCGCCCAATGTGTTGCAATTCCGATTTTTTACTTGCCGCAAAAAGAAACAAGCCTAGCGGGCACAGCACTATTAGCTTCTGGATTTACTATTAAATACCATCAGCAAGCCATAGAAATCCAAAATAAACAGAAAAGTGGCGCATTGTCAGAAAAATATCGGCTCTGGAAACTTTGGCTGGATACCTTACTAATTACTTCCAAAGCTTAAGCAGGCGATTGAGAAACTATCTATGGCTGTGGCGCCAAGATGTTGGCACAGGCTCAAGATGCTCATTGAACACTCATAAATTGTGCTTTCTCGCCTATTTTTGTCAGATACCGACCGCTTCGAAAACGTTTTTCAACGGCCGGTTACATGAAAGAATTGGTTGACATTCCTCCAAATGCTTTTGATAAGTCTAAATCCATTAAATACATGGATTTAATAACTAACACCAATCAATGCCGCATGATTAGGATTCACCAAAACACATGATATTTGACGAGCTCACCTATGAATGCTTAATGTACATAAAAAGTATTCCCGAATGAATTATCAATCCTGTAGAATCCGCGATTCAAATATTCAATCAACATTCTTTTCTATATAATTTAACAAGAATTCATTGCTTAACCGCATGATATTAAATGCATAGCATAACAGTCTATTTGTTATGCTATGATAATTAACATCTTAACAGAAGGAAGTCTTATGACAACAACAAATATTCCCGGTTATACCTATGGCAGCGCTGAACTTCAAAAATCTCCGGTATCGATCGATGATTTCGCAAAATTGAAACAAGCCACGCTATTTGGTGACGATGACGTTCGTTATTTAAGAATGTCACACGATGTACTCAAAGATCAAACGGAACAAATTTTGGACGTTTGGTACGGGTTTGTCGGTTCACAACCATTCTTATTGCATTATTTTACCAATGCAGCTGATGGCCAGCCTAACATGGATTACCTGGGAGCCGTTCGCAAACGCTTTGGCCAATGGATACTAGATACCGCAAAAGCTGAATACGATCAAAACTGGTTGAACTATCAATACGAGATCGGACTTCGTCATCATAGTTCAAAGAAGAATCATACTGACAATGTAAAAGCAGTACCCATCATTCATTTGCACTATATTTTCGCATTAATTATTCCAGTTACCACCACGTTGCGTCCATTCTTGGAAAAAGCGGGGCATTCACGTGATGATGTTGATCGTATGCAAGACGCATGGAGAAAATCTGTACTCATGCAAATCATTCTTTGGTCACAGCCTTATATTAAAGACGGACAATTCTAATTTAGCAATGGAGGGTATGTTTATCAAACTCTCCACGCGTAGAACCAGGGACAGCGATATCTCTAGTGTAGGACCTGTACATGACAAATGCCCATTTATCGGAAATTTAATTCATCCGATAAATGGGCATTTTATATTTCTTTATACAACGTATTTGACTAATTCTGTCCTGCGATTCACTTAATGTGAAAAAGTAAGAGCTTGCAAGGATCTAATAATCAATACAAATCTTACGCTATCTATGGACATTAACGAATTACTTCAGTTTAGAATACGCCGTAAACAACAGCTCCGATAACCAGGAAAATTGCTGTTGAAATGAAAAACAATCTCAGAACTTGCGCATCTGTTTCTCTTCTATTAACTTCGCTCATAACTATTATCTCCTTATTTGGATTTCTTTGATTAAGACTCACTTACTTAACTAAAGCCGATAAAATCGACCCCCCTACTTTCACGACCACAAACTATTGTGACCGTGTAACTTTCTCTGTTCCTTAGGCTTTTTATTTTATTGATCATTTACTTAAGGAACTGAGCATATTATCTATTTCGCAATAATCATACACTACTCTCATTACTATGCTATAAATTCTAACTCACATTTACCAACAATGAAAGTATTGAAATTAAGCATCCTCATATTCATTGCAAAAATACATCGAACTAAGCAATATATTTTTTCTGAGATACTTTATGTCAAGTTAAATTCTTGGTTACTCGCAGTCATTCGCTGCACTTGTAATAATTCTTTACTAATTTTTATTTGTACATTTTTTATATTGATCTGTGTATCATAAGTTTCACGATTTTCGGCCTTTTTATAAAATCTGATTTTTCTTATCTATAAACTAGATCAATACAGGAAAACTATGGGTGCCATTTTCTTTTATATTTTTATTTATTTCGTCGGATATTACGCTTCAAACATTCTGAATATGCTAACGGTACGTCCGTTAGTAACAAATCGCCACATGGCTGCTTTGGTTCCAGTTTACGCAGTGGCATTGACACACGCATATGTAATGGTCAGCAGTCCTCCTCCTCAAGGAACAGACATTACTGTTGAATATGCGTTGCTGGTATTCATTACCTTGCCAGTAATCGTCGTTACGATGGGTGCGGCTTATTTCATGTGGAATAGCAAAGCCAAACCTGATGATTCTTCACAAACTCAGATAGAAAAAGAATCTAACAATGTTAGCGACACAGAAATTATTGAGAAAAAAGAAGCAATTCAATCCGAAAATATCGCTAGCGATTCAGAAAAAACAGAGAATCAAGAAGCAGATATCATAAAACGCAAAGATGTTTAAATGCACTAGTTTCAAATGATTTTTTGTGAAAAGCTCCCTAATAACCACGTTGGAGATAATAAAAAAATCTTTATCTTCTCACTGATAAAGTAAGACATATAGTAAATAAAGATGTCAATAGGAATTATTCTCGACGGATTGATCTTTGTGGTTTTATTCCCAAAAAGTATTTCTTCAAGAGACCGACAAGCTATAAGCTTTGAAAGCTCTATATGACCTAACCGAAAAAACTCTAGCTCGTAGACAATGGACAAATCCTCATCGATTCAGTATCGTTTTTACGGATACAGCTATCAATTACTTGTTGTAATTGATACTGATCATCAGCTTTATCATGATGTTCGCCTGAATCTGGCATATCGCTAGATTTATCAGATTCCCCTATACAATCTGAGGCCTTTTCAAAATCATGCGATTTTTTTATTTCGATGTAATCCTGCGTTTATTTTTACCTGATCGGGTGATTTTTAGTCATTTTCCCACAAACGATCCCATCAGAATACATTTGGTACGATGCTATCTATCGAAATGGCTTCGATTTTGATGCGAATGACTTGTTGCTGCTGCAACTGCTCAAGAACCTTTTGCAGTCATGCTTGATAAGAATAGCATTAGTTTTGTAGATAGAACATCCTCGCGTTGGAGAGGTGTGCAGTGTTCGAGTTGTTGATATCGGATTCTGATAATTTTCATCATGGTAATACGTCTCATAACGGCACAGGATCTACTAAAGATAATGGCAATTATGTTGCCATACCATATGCTTCTCTTTGAACTCTGCCGAGTTTACTGGTCTACCAGTTAAGTAGCCTTGTACTAGATTACAGCCTCTCTGTCTCAGGAAACCCAATTGTGCATCATTTTCTACGCCTTCAGCTACGACAAGCAAATTTAATCCCTCAGCCAATCTAAGAATTGCTCCAACAATCGCCATATCTTCAGTGCTATTAATCATGTCATCCACGAAAGACTTATCAATCTTTAATACCGATAAAGAAAATTTCTTTAAATAAGCTAATGATGAATAGCCTGTACCAAAATCATCAATAGCGATTTTTACTCCCATCTCATGCAATTGAGCCAGCATTGTCTTAGATCTTTGCGGATTATCCATTAACACACCTTCTGTAATTTCCAACATCAAGTTCTCTGGCAATAGTCCCGATTCATCAAGTACTCTATTGATCATCTCCAGAAAATCTTCCTGCACAAATTGTCGGGGAGAAACATTGACAGAAATGTAAAAATCTTCGAGGCCTGCTTCCTGCCATTGCCTTGCTTGATGACAAGCGCTGCTGAGAGCCCACGCTCCTAAAATTTTTATCAAACCATTACTTTCTGCCAATGGAATGAATTTCATTGGAGATATAAAGCCGTGATTGGGATTATACCAGCGCATCAATGCTTCAGCTCCTCTTAGCCGCCCGGTTTGGGCACAAAAGATCGGCTGATAGTGCAGCGAAAATTCTCCGTTCTCAATGCCTCCATACATGGCTGATTGGAGAGACAAGTCAGTGCGTTCGATATCGTTAATTTGATCACTATAAATTTTCCAGTGATTTTTCCCTAATGATTTAGCTCTATACATAGCCATCTCAGCATTCCTGTACAAAAGCGACGAATTCTTGCCATGTTCTGGATAAATGGATACACCGAGACTAGCAGTAATATGCAAAGTATGTTCATTGACACGGAAAGGTTGTTGCATAGCCGTCAGTATTTTCTTAGCAACGATCTCAATGTTGTCTTGTCCCAATCTGATCATGATCAAGGAAAATTCGTCGTCACTAATTCTCGCAATCGTATCACTACGTCGGACACAATTCTGTAGACGTTCAGCAACCGCCTTGATTAACTCATCACCAATATTGTGCCCAAGTAAATCGTTAATTCTCTTGAATCCATCCAGATTTAAAACAATGAGTGACACGGGATATCTTTCCCGTTCAGCAGAATGAATATTCATATTGATACGATCATTCAGCAAGACTCTTCCAGGCAATCCGGTTAATGGATCATGAGTAGAAAGATAAACTAAGCGATTCTCATTATCCTTCCAATGATTTGCATCAAAAGCTGCAACCAAGAATCCATCTTTCTGCAATGGAAGAATGTGGCAATCAACCCAAACAGTCAGCACCTTTTGACGCAATAGGCGAAGAACGAGCCTTTGTTTTTCTCTATTATTCTTTGCTTTTTCCTGAGCTTTCCTGAACAAATCTATATCTTCAGATTGAATAATTAATTCAATTGATTCTTGAACAAGCTCTGTAGTTAATTGCAAAAATTTTTGTGATGATTCGGAAGCCTGTTGAATAATGCCTTGTGCATTAATACCAACGGCAAAATCACTTAACCCTGAGAGTAAGTCGAAAGAAGCTTTTGAATTCACAATATGAAATCCCTTATACCAAACAAATAATTATTTATTAACGATTAGCATTCCATTAAAATAAGAGGCACTTTCTTCATCCCAATCACAGCTCAAAATACCGATCATTCGGCTGATTTTTTTCTCAGAGATGTGTTCACTACATATTCAATAATTTGAATTTAACGGCAAACAGGGTAACTCACTTGAATTGAAACCTTTGCACGGTCAAAAACAGATTTATCTACACGAGATGATATAATTTACTTTTGAATCATGGTGTTGAACTAGTCCAATGAGTTTTTCGGAATACGATGTAATCCGCCGCACCCGTAAAGGGAATTTCTTGAAACAGATTGATCAATTGATAGACTGAAACCCGATAGAGAAAGCGATAACAATATATTACGCACCGGTATCGGATGCAGCCAGGGAGTCCGTGTTCACACCGACAAGGCGTATAGCAGCCAGAAACATCGTGCTGCGCTGAAATTACGCGGTATTAAAAACGGCATTCAGGATAAGGCTGCGAAGGACAACTCATTGATGCTCCGGCAATTACAACGCAATAGCCTGATCGCGAAAGTCCGTTATGTAGTAGAGCGCACCTTCGGCAGTCAGGTACGCTGGTTCAATGCCAAAATTGTGCGTTACCACGACCTAACCAAAGCACATGCATAGCACAGGCTACTGGCGATGGCGTATAACTTGAAAAGACTACCCAAACTCTTTGCCAACAATCGAATAATCACGCAAACATAGGAATATTGCGCCCTCTTGACCGGAAATGCCCCGTTTGGTGTGATTCTTCCTGGATCATTTGCGGAGAAAGGGCTAAATTGCGATAAGAATAAAGCACCCCGCCGCAAGCAGCGAGATATTAAAAGCGCTCTTCAGACTGCTGGTTTTCAACCAGCCTTCGCCCCAAGGGGCGAGGAATTAAACCCAGAAGAGATTAAAAATTCTTAAGAATAATTCCTGCCAGCGGCGGCAGCGTAATCGCAATAGAGTCTGGCAATCCCATCAGTGGTTCTGACGTGGTCACAATGCTACCCGCATTACCCATATTGCTGCCTCCATAGTAAATGGAATCGCTGTTGAATATTTCCTGATAAACACCGCTGGCTGGCACACCAATATGGTAACCAATGCGTGGAACCGACGTAAAGTTGAGTACTACGATGATAAAAGTGCCATCTTTTGCACGCCGTATATAGCTAATCACGGATTGATCGGCATCCTGGCAGTCGATCCAGCTAAAACCTTCGGCGGCAAAGTCGAGCTGATGCAGGGTGGGGATATTTTTATAACACTGATTCAAATCACGGTGTGCGGCCTGAACACCGGCGTGCTGTTGTTGTTGCAGCAATGACCAATCCAGCTCATGGCTCACGCGCCATTCCAATTTCTGGGCGAATTCATTGCCCATGAAATTGAGCTTCTTGCCCGGCCAAGTCGTTTGGAAGACAAACAATAAACGTACATTGGCAAATTTCTGCCAAGCATCACCGGGCATTTTGTCTAGCAGAGAACCTTTTCCATGCACGACTTCATCGTGCGAGAAAGGCAGTACAAAGTTTTCGCTATAGGCATACAGTTGACTGAAGGTCAGTTTATCGTGGTGATAACGCCGGTAGATGGGATCCTCGTGCACATATGAAAGCGTGTCATGCATCCAACCCATATTCCATTTCATCGAAAATCCCAGGCCACCAACATAAGTTGGGCGCGATACCGCCGGCCAAGCGGTGGATTCCTCAGCCAATGTCAGTGCCCCCGGAAACTCCTCGTGCACCATAATATTCAGCTCACGCAGAAAATCGATCGCCTCCAGATTCTCTCTGCCGCCATATTGATTAGGCAGCCACTCCCCTGCCTTGCGTGAATAATCCAGATACAGCATGGAAGCAACCGCATCGACGCGCAAACCATCCAGATGAAATTCAGATAACCAGTAATGTGCACTGGATAGCAAGAATGACTTCACTTCATTGCGGCCATAATTGAAAATATAAGTGCCCCAATCCTGGTGAAATCCCAAGCGCGGATCTTCATGTTCATACAATGCGGTCCCATCAAAACGGGCCAGTGCAAAAGTATCTTGCGGAAAATGTGCAGGCACCCAATCCAGGATCACGCCGATATTAGCCTGGTGGCATGCCTCCACAAAGTATTTAAAGTCGCCAGGCGAGCCATAGCGGCTAGTAACCGCAAAATAACCGGTGGTTTGATAACCCCAGGATTCATCCAGCGGATGCTCCGAGATGGGCATCAATTCGATATGCGTATAACCCATTTCCACCACATAAGGCAGCAAATGCTGCGCTAATTCCTGATAAGTATAAAAACGCCCGTCCGGATGCCGCTTCCATGATCCGGCGTGGATTTCATATATATTCAGTGGCGCATGCAGCCAATCCCAATCCGCGCGGCTTTGCATCCACTCGGCATCATGCCAATCACTCCGACCATTGGTCGGTGTCAGCGCGGCTGTGTTGGGACGGAGCTCATAGCGATTGGCGTAAGGATCAGTTTTGAGCACAATCTCACCACTGTCGCGATTGCGGATTTCATACTTGTACAACGCATTGGGCGGCAAATCAGGAATGAATAGCTCCCACACACCACTGGCATGGTGCACGGCCATGGGATGAATGCGTCCGTCCCAACGATTGAAATCCCCCACCACGCTCACGCGCCCGGCATTCGGCGCCCAAACTGAAAAACGCACACCGTCCACGCCGCTATTTCTGACACGCTGCGCGCCCAACATGCGATAAGCTTGTCTCAGCTTGCCTTCATTGAACAGATACACATCATGATCCGAAATTTGCAGCGGGAAAGCGTAGGCATCGTAAGTTTCATAAATGCTTTGCGTGTCGCCTTTTGCTTCGATGCGCAATCGATACGGCATTTCGGGAGGAAATTCACCGCGCCATTCAAAAATCCCATTCGCATGAATGCGGCTCATCGGTTCATAACCGATGGTTGTTCTGATCCATACATTCACATCATGCGGGCGAAATACACGCACCAAAGTTCGCCCCTTTTCCCTATGCACTCCCAGATAAGAAAATGGATCATGTAGCTGGGCATTCAACAGTGAATTTTGAAGTGAAATGGTTTTATGAGTGGTAATCACATTTTATAAGCAGGTTAACTTGTATAAAATGGATTATAACTTGTCTACTCTTTGACAATGGATAATTAAAATAAAAGCTGTATGTGAGAAAATGCCATAATGCGATAACATATTCGAATGAATAGTGGAGGTTTATAGAGCTATGGATAGTATAGAGCACAAGCACGACCGTGAATCCCAGACAGAGAACCCGACCTGCACACGCTTTCACAGCAACATCACGCACAATACGATTGCGCTCATCCTGGCCGGTGGACGTGGTACCCGACTACATCAACTGACAGACTGGCGCGCGAAACCCGCTGTTCCATTCGGCGGCAAGTTCCGCATCATTGATTTTCCACTGTCCAATTGCGTCAACTCAGGTGTCCGGCGTATTGGCGTCGTGACGCAATATAAGGCACAGAGCCTGATTCGTCACATCCAACATGGCTGGAGCTTTCTCGACGGGCGCTTCAAGGAATTTATCGAGCTCCTACCCGCTCAGCAACGCACCGCTGATGAAACCTGGTATCAGGGTACGGCCGATGCAGTTTTTCAGAATATCGATATTCTGCAGCGTCACGAAGCAAAATATGTCTTGATTCTGGGGGGCGATCACATTTATAAAATGGATTACAGCAAGCTATTGGCTGAGCATATTGAGAAAGCCGCAGATATGACAGTAGCCTGCCTCGAAATTCCGCTCGAAGAAGCCAGTGCTTTTGGCGTCATGGGCGTCAATGATGCATGGCAAGTGACCAGTTTCGCCGAAAAACCGAAAAATCCCACGCCGATACCCGGCCAGTCGAAAAAAGCGCTGGTGAGCATGGGCATTTATGTTTTTAATGCATCATTCCTCTATGAGCAACTCATGCGAGATCATCAGGCTAACGATTCTTCACATGATTTTGGCAAAGATCTGATTCCCTATCTAGTCCCTCGCTGCCGCGTATTTGCGCATCGATTCGACAACAGTTGCGTAAACATGGCATCAGGCATCATCCCTTATTGGCGCGATGTGGGCACAGTGGATGCATACTGGGAAGCCAATCTGGATCTGATTACAGTCACTCCGCAACTCAACCTTTACGATGAAGATTGGCCGATTTGGACGCACCAGGAACAATTACCTCCGGCCAAATTTGTGTTTGATGATGAAAATCGCCGCGGGCAGGCACTGGATTCCTCGGTATCAGGAGGATGTATCATCAGTGGCGCGACCGTTCGCCGGTCTTTATTATTTTCGAATGTCAAAGTGCGCAGTTTCAGCAATGTGGAGGATTCCGTTATCCTGCCTAATGTCGAGATCGGCAGAAATGCGCGCCTGAGACGCGTCGTGGTGGAAAAAAAATGCGTCATTCCTGAAGGATTGATCGTGGGATATGATGCAGCGCAAGACCGCGAGCGATTTTTTGTGACCGAAAAAGGCATTACATTAATTACACCGGAAATGCTCGGACAACACATTCATAAAGTATATTGATGACACTATTTCCATTCGCATGATCTTTTTTACATGACTCAACTGAACCTTATTTTGCTATGGCACATGCATCAACCGGATTATCGGGATTATGCAACCAATGAATTTGCACTGCCGTGGGTCTATCTGCACGCCATCAAGGACTATACCGACATGGCCTATCACCTGGAGATGCACCCCAAAACAAAAGCCATAGTAAATTTTGTACCTGTTTTGCTGGATCAACTGGAAGATTACATTCAGCAGTTCTCAGCAGGGCCGGTACGCGATCCTCTGCTGCGACTGTTGGCAACACCTGAATTGGATCAGGTCAGCATGCAGGATCGCTTACATATATTTGACAGTTGTTTTCTGAGCAATCATAAAACTATGCTGCAACCGTATCCTGCGTATAAGCGCTTACACGAACTGTACAATATTCTGAGCAAACGTGGCGAAGCGGAATTAATTTATTTCTCCGGCCAGTATCTGGCAGATTTACTGGTTTGGTATCACCTCGCATGGATGGGAGAAAGTGTGCGGCGCAATAACGAATTCGTGATGCGACTCATGGCGCAAAGCGAAGGATATACGCTTAATGACCGGATGCAATTATTCAATCTGATTGGTGATCTGATTCAGAAATTGATCCCTCGCTATCGCACACTTGCCGAATCGGGACAAATTGAACTATCCAGCACACCGCACTTTCACCCCCTTTCACCATTACTGATTGATTTCTCATCCGCACGCGACAGCCTACCCGATGCAGCCTTGCCGGTGCACGACCATTACCCAGGCGGGCGCAGCCGTGTTGCTTTTCATCTATCTTCTGCAATAGCCAGCCATGCACAGCGTTTTGGCGAAAAACCCGCCGGCATTTGGCCGGCTGAGGGCGCGCTATCAACACCATTACTGACAATTTTTGCAGAACAAAATTGCCAATGGAGCGCCAGTGGTGAGGGCGTTCTGATTAACAGCCTGCGCGCTTCTTATCCTGATGAACCGATACCTGAGCGCAACCGCTATTTATATCAACCTTATCGGATTGCTGGCGAAGCGGAACAAGTCATTTGTTTTTTTCGGGATGATCAATTATCAGACCTGATTGGCTTTGAATACTCCAAATGGTTTGGACGGGATGCCGCCGAAAATTTCATACAATCACTGGAACGGATCCATCAAAACACGTCCGCCCAAGCAACCTCAGTCGTCAGCGTCATTCTGGATGGAGAAAATGCCTGGGAATCCTATCCCTATAATGGATTCTATTTCCTGGATGATTTATACAGTCTGCTCGATAATCATCCTGTCATTCGCACGACGACTTATCGCAACTATATTGCTTCTGAAAATATTGATAATATTGTGACATTACCGACGCTGGCCGCAGGCAGTTGGGTTTATGGAACATTCTCTACTTGGATAGGCGACAAGCAAAAAAATCGTGCTTGGGACTTACTATGCGCAGCCAAAAGCAGCTTTGATTTAGTGATGCAAAGCGATCGGTTGACAGATCAAGAGAAAACCGCAGCCTGCCGACAATTGGCATCTTGTGAAAGTTCCGACTGGTTTTGGTGGTTTGGTGATTACAACCCGGCACATTCTGTCGCAAGTTTCGATCAATTATTTAGGCAAAATCTGGTCAATCTTTATCATTTACTCAAGTTGCCAGTACCGGCAGCCGTCCTTGAGCCAATTAGTAAAGGAAGTGAACAAGCCGAAGAAAGCGGCACCATGCTCCGATCTTCATGAGCGTCAGATAGATTTCAAATTACACTCAGCGCTGTTTGGAATAGCGCCCTCTGTTACTTAGGTTTTTATTATCGTAAAACTATTACAGGAATAATTTAATGCCTCAACGTACGTCTCTACTGTTTGGTGTTCACGCCCATCAACCGGTCGGCAATTTTCCTGAAGTGCTGGTGGATGCCCACTTACGTTGTTACAAGCCCTTTCTACAAGTACTGTATCGCTATCCGGATTTTCATTTCGCAGTGCATTTCTCAGGCTGGCTCCTCGATTATCTGATCGAGCATTATCCGGAAGACATGGCACTATTGCGTGAAATGGTGCAGCGTGGTCAAGTCGAGTTATTTGGTGCAGGGGATACCGAACCGGTATTGGCCGTTATTCCCAATCGTGACCGAATTGGTCAGATTGAAGCTTTCTCCAACAAACTGGCCGCAAAATTAGGGCAGCGCCCGCAAGGCGCATGGCTCACCGAGCGCGTGTGGGAATCCACTGTGGTTCCTGCGCTGGCAGATTGTGGTATTCGCTATGTGATTGTGGATGACTACCATTTTCTCTGTGCTGGCAGAGCACACGCAGAATTGAATGGTTACTTTACAACCGAAGAAGACTCACGAAAACTCGATCTGTTTCCCATTTCTGAAAATTTACGTTACAAAATCCCGTTTTCTCCTGTTGATGAAACAATCGCTTATCTCGAATCCTTAGCTGACAGCGCTTCATCCAATTCTCATACGGCTGCCATCTATTTTGATGATATCGAGAAATTCGGTATCTGGCCGGAAACTTACCAGTGGGTGTATGAGAAAGGCTGGCTTGAACAATTTATCCAGGCCGTGCTCGCATCCACCAAAATCTCCACTCAACATTACAGCGCCTATCACGCCGCCGAAAAAACCCGCGGAATCGTCTATCTACCGACTGTTTCGTATATTGAAATGAACGAATGGACGCTGCCTGCACCGTCAGCCAACACCTACGCCGACCTGGTGCAACAAGCCAAATCCAGCGGTTGGTACGAGCACAGGAAAGCTTTTTTACGCGGCGGTATCTGGAAAAACTTCTTCTCGCGGTATCCTGAATCCAATTGGATGCATAAACGCATGCTGGGATTGTCTGCACGGCTGGCCAAGTTACCGGAGAAACAACGATCTCATGCAATGCAGCAAAAACTTTATGAATCTCAAGCCAATGATGCTTATTGGCATGGTTTGTTTGGCGGCCTGTATCTCCCGCATTTGCGTCGCGCCGTATACCAGGCGCTTGTTGAACTGGAAGCGCTACTGGATCAATGCGCTCCACGCCCTGCCACGCTGATCGAAGATACAGATCTGGATGGCGTGGAAGAAATTTATCAACACAATGGCATTCTGCAGGCCATCATCAAACTGGACAGCTTCGCCAGCATTTGCGAATTGGATGCCTATCAGCTCAACCATAATTTCGGCGATACCTTGCGCTGCCAAGTAGAACATTATTATCAAAAAATGCAACTCGGCACACACTCTCCACCCAATCTTGAAACAACCGGCATTGCGTCAGCGCATGACAGAATCAGTTATAAGCATCAGATCGCTGCCGAGGACACAGAAGCGGACGATCATCCCAAAAGCCTGTTTGTCGATCGCCTGGATGGCGAATTTATCGTTTATCAGCATGAATCGTCAGCGGTTGAAAACAACGGCTTCCGATCAGACCATGCACAGCTTCCAATTCGAAAGAATATCTCACTTGATCAGAATCGATTACACGTTGCCTATCATTTTTCTGGTCAAATGAAACAGATATTCACAACTGAAATTAATCTTGCCATGCCGAGTTGCGATGGTATGGGGGGTCGCTATGTTTATCAGGGAAAAATCCCCGGAGGTTTCGGTCAATTACTTGAACTCACCCACCTGACCGAAATCATATTGGATGATGATACGCTAGGAGGAAGTGTCGTGCTGAGAACTTCATATCCTGTAACATTACGCGCGTATCCTCATTATTCAGTATCACAATCTGAAAGCGGGTTTGAGAAAATCATGCAAGCGGTGACATTGCAGGTGGAGTGTCCAACAACAGCTCAGGAATTGAATATCACGCTGGAGATCAATGCAAGATAAAGTACTTAATAACGCATTGATTCGCTCTAATTGATGAAATTGCTGACCCAAGGATTGGCTATTATTCTCCCAGATAATCATTTAATTCATATTAATCAGTGACTCAAACAACCCCTATGTCATCACTTACCCAATCACCGGCTTGGTCGGCATTACAGGCGCATCATCCTGTTATGGCTAGGCAGCATTTACGCGAACTATTTCAGAAAAATTCGCAGCGCTTTGATCAATTTTCCTTAATCTTTAGCGATATTTTGCTGGATTACTCCAAGCAACCGGTCAATGGAGAAACTATCCAGATGCTGATAGCACTCGCTCAACAACAAAAATTGGAAGATTGGATAGCACGCATGTTTGCAGGAGAAAAAATCAATTCAACCGAACATCGCGCGGCATTACATATTGCACTCCGCAGCGAACATTCGATCAAGGTGGATGACTTGGATGTCATGCCCGACATCCAGCGGGTATTAGCGCAGATGGAACGCTTTTCGAATGCCATACACAGTGGCGCGCTCACAGGCTATACGGGCAAACATTTCACAGATATCGTCAATATCGGCATTGGCGGCTCGGACCTGGGTCCGGTGATGGTCACCGAAGCACTCAAACCCTATGCTTTAGCAGGCATTACCCCTCACTTTATTTCCAACATTGATGGGACGCATTTATCGACAACCTTGCAAAGGCTCGATCCGGCCACCACCTTATTCGTCATTGCCTCCAAAACATTCACCACTCAGGAAACACTGACAAATGCTCACTCCGCACGCGAGTGGTTTCTCGCTCAGGGTGGCCGTGAACAAGACATCACCCATCATTTCGTTGCCGTCTCCACCCATCGGGCTGCAGTAGAGCAATTCGGCATCAATCCTGACAATATGTTTGAGTTCTGGGATTGGGTTGGCGGACGCTACTCGTTGTGGTCGGCGATTGGTTTACCCATTGCCTTGGCACTCGGCATGGATAATTTTTATTCGCTGCTGGCTGGTGCAAGAGCCATGGATCAACATTTTTCCACAGCGCCGCTGGCACAAAATATGCCAGTCATTCTTGGCTTGCTGGGTATCTGGCAAATCAACTTTTGCGGTGCGTCATCCCGCGCCGTCCTACCCTATGATCAGTCCATGCACCGTTTTTCCGCTTATTTGCAGCAACTGGAAATGGAAAGTAATGGCAAACGCATCACTCGCAATGGTGAAGTTGTCGATTATGCAACCGGGGAAATCGTTTGGGGTGAACCAGGAACCAATGGCCAGCACGCTTTCTATCAACTACTACATCAAGGAACACAAATCTTTTCAGCTGATTTCTTGGCGCCATGTCAAAGCCACCATCCGATCGGCAGTCATCATCGCTTGCTATTGGCCAATTTCTTTGCGCAAACGGAAGCATTAATGATGGGCAAAAATGAACAGGAAGTACGTGCTGAATTAATCTCAAAAGGAATGAGCGGTGAAGCCCTGGAAAAACTATTGCCTCATAAAATCTTCCCTGGAAACCGTTCGACCACTTCTATTCTGTTTAAAAAGCTGGATCCCCAAACCCTGGGTTCTCTGATAGCCCTATATGAACATAAAGTATTTGTGCAAAGTGTAATCTGGAATATCAATCCTTTTGATCAGTGGGGAGTAGAGCTGGGCAAAGAGTTGGCGGGGAAAATAATGCCCGAATTGCAGCAGGATACTTTAGTCACGTCCCATGACGCTTCTACCAATGGGTTGATCAATTATTTCAAGGCCCATCAGTAACCATACCGCCATGCCTTCATCTCAAGAACTGCGTGTTTTATTCATCACACCTGAAGTTTTTCCGCTCTGCAAAACCGGTGGTCTGGGCGATGTGAGCGCAGCATTACCCATCGCATTACGGTCACTGCACATCGACGTACGGCTTCTATTGCCGGGCTATCCACAGGTTCTGGCCGGTGTTAAATATAAATCCAAGGTAGCCGAATTCAATGAATTACCACAATTTCCACCCGCCACGTTACTCTCAGCACGGTTATCACTGAGCAAATCCGAACACGTTCCGGTTTTTGTTATCGACTGTCCAGGGCTCTATCGCCGCGAAGGCGGCCCCTATATGGATGCGCTCGGGCGTGATTGGCCGGATAATGCATTGCGCTTCGGCTTGCTCTCAAAAATTGGCGCAATCCTGTCCAGCGATGCCAATCCGATTGCCTGGCGACCGCACATTGCCCATTGCAATGATTGGCAAAGTGGCCTGACTCCTGCTTATTTGCACTATCATTCGGGAAAAAAAGCGGCTACCGTAATGACGATCCATAATCTTGCATTCCAGGGCATATTCCCTCCGGGTAGCGTTGTGCAATTGGGGTTACCACCGGATAGCTTTGACATCGATGGAGTCGAGTATTATGGCAACCTGTCCTTTCTCAAGGCTGGACTCTACCATAGTGACCACATCACAACGGTCAGCCCCAATTACGCAGAGGAAATTCAGACAGAATCCCTAGGCTTTGGCCTGCAAGGTTTGCTGGCAGGACGCCGCCAGCATATTACCGGCATTCTCAATGGAATATCTACCAGCGAATGGGACCCCGCCACAGATCCTCATCTGGAAAAAAACTACACCAGCAAGAAACTCTCTGATAAAGCGATCAATAAAAGCACTCTGCAGCAACAAATGGGATTGGCAGTCGATGCCGATATTCCATTATTCGGCGTAGTCAGTCGTTTGAATCACCAAAAAGGCACTGACTTGCTGATACAAGTAGCGCCACAGATAACAAAAATACCTGCACAACTGGTTATTCTGGGCAGCGACCATGCCGAACTGGAACACCAGTTAACCGCACTGACCCAAACCTATCCCCGTGAAATAGCCGTGCGCATCGGCTTTAGCGAAGCCTTATCTCATTTGATTGAGGCTGGTGCAGATTGCTTCTTGATGCCTTCACGGTTTGAACCGTGCGGTTTGAATCAAATGTATAGCCAGCGCTATGGTACACCGCCAATAGTGCATGCGACCGGTGGTCTGCTGGATACTGTCGTGGATTACACGCCAATAACCCTTGCCAATGGAAGCGCCAGTGGCTTTGTGTTTTATCCCATGACGGCAGAAAATTTGTTGAACACGATAAAACGTGCAGCGATGGCCTATCATCATAAAAAAAACTGGCAGCGCTTACAGAAAAATTGTATGGCAAAGGACTTCAGTTGGCACACCAGTGCAGCGGCTTATCGAAAGATTTACTTATCGCTGCTACCTTGAGTGAACTCTACTCTATGCTGATTTCCATGACAGTCATAGTTTCCGCAAAGAGAATGACTACCGACACCTATTCCCGCATTAGCTGGTTACGGAACCGGAGCAGGGTGATTTCATCCAGTGTCTCATCCAACACAAGGACAATCCGCAAAATTATAGAGACCTCTGCATAGCTGGCTTTATCGAATGCGTGAACTCTGTAAGCATTTGATTTAATTATGATGAAAATGAACAGAAAAGCTCAAAAACACAGTTATGCAGAGATCTCTCCTTTGTAATAGGATTTTGAACGCCGTAACTGACTCTCCATGTACAAGAGAAAATGAAGAAGGTGTCATTCGTCAGCAACACTCTCTTCACTCATCGGAAAAACATCATGCCACACCCTAACGTTCATACGCCAGCACAGGCGCCAACCAACGTTCTGCTTCCTCCACTGTCCAGTCCTTGCGCTGAGCGTAATCTACCACCTGATCTTTGCCAATTTTTCCAACTGCGAAGAACGTGGATTCAGGGTGGGAAAAATAGAAACCCGATACGGCTGCAGTCGGTACCATGGCAAACGATTCGGTAATAATGATGCCAGCGTTTTCGGTGGCATTCAACACCGCAAACAATGGACCTTTCTCAGTATGATCAGGACAAGCGGGATAACCCGGCGCCGGACGAATGCCGAGATATTCTTCGTTGATCAGTTGCTCGTTACTCAAGGTTTCATCTTTGGCATAACCCCAGAATTCGCGTCGCACCCGTGCGTGCATGTGCTCGGCAAACGCTTCTGCCAGGCGGTCCGCCAAGGCTTTGAGAACAATGGCGCTGTAATCATCGTTGGCATCTTCGAAAGCTTTGACGCGCTCATCAATGCCAAATCCGGCACCCACCGCAAACAGACCGATCGTATCCTTGACGCCGGTTTCCTTGGGAGCGATAAAGTCAGACAGGCAGCGATTGGGTTTTCCCGTCGGCTTCTGATCCTGTTGGCGCAAACAATGATACGTCATGGCTAATTTACTGCGCGTTTGATCGGTGTAGATTTCAATGTCATCCCTGACGGAATTAGCCGGAAACAAACCGATCACCGCATTGGCACTCAGCCATTTCTGCTCAACGATCTTCTTCAGCATCGTCTGCGCATCGCGGAATAGTTGGCTGGCTGTTTCGCCGACCACTTCATCCTGTAGGATGTCCGGATAGCGTCCAGCCAATTCCCAAGCCTGGAAAAAAGGCGTCCAGTCGATATAGGGAACAATCTTTTCCAATGGGTAATTATTCAGCGTGCGGATACCGATCAATTCGGGTTGATATGGCTGGTAATTTGCCCAATCGGTTTGATAGGCATTGGCGCGCGCATCAGCCAGCGTCAGCAGCTTTGCCGGTCCTTTCTTGTTTTTGTGCTGCGTGCGCACTTTTTCGTATTCATCTTTGATTTCCTGTGCGTAATTTGCCTGCAAATCCTCCGATAGCAAATTACTGCATACGCCTACTGCGCGACTGGCATCCGGCACCCATACCGTTGTACCTTCATAGTGCGGAGCAATTTTGACCGCCGTATGTACCCGCGAAGTGGTTGCGCCACCGATCAGCAGTGGAATGGTAAAACCCTCGCGCTGCATTTCTTTGGCCACATGCGCCATTTCCTCCAGCGAAGGCGTAATTAGTCCTGATAAACCGATAATGTCCGCCTTCTCACGCCGCGCCATATCCAGAATCTGCGCACTTGGCACCATGACACCCATGTTGATCACTTCGTAATTGTTACACTGCAAAACAACCGTCACGATATTCTTACCAATATCATGTACATCACCCTTGACAGTGGCGATAACAATTTTTCCTTTGGGCTTATTGTCGCCGGATAATTTCTTTTCAGCTTCGATAAAAGGCAATAAGTGCGCCACTGCTTGCTTCATGACACGCGCTGATTTAACCACTTGCGGCAAAAACATTTTACCAGCACCAAACAGGTCACCCACTACCCCCATGCCTTCCATCAACGGTCCTTCAATCACTTGGATCGGGCGCCCGCCTTTCTTTGCAATCTCGACACGCATGGCTTCAGTATCTTCCACGATAAAAGTGGAAATGCCTCTGACCAGTGCATGCGTCAATCGTTGTTGCAGCGGCTCTTCGCGCCACGCCAGATCTTCAACCTGTTCTTTTTTCTTGCCCTTAAAGTTTTCCGCATACTCAACCAGAAGCTCGGTGGCATCCTGGCGCCGATTCAAAATGACGTCCTCGACTTTTTCCAGCAATTCTGCGGGAATATCCGAATAGACACCCAATTGCCCGGCGTTCACAATACCCATGGTCATACCGGCCTTGATCGCGTGGTACAGGAATGCGGTATGAATGGCTTCGCGAATGGGTTCGTTTCCACGGAAGGAAAAAGAAACATTGGATACCCCGCCACTCACTTTGGCATATGGCAGAGTTTTCTTGATGATGCATGTGGCCTCGATAAAATCGACACCATAGTTATTATGTTCTTCAATTCCCGTGGCAATGGCGAAAATATTCGGATCAAAAATAATATCTTCAGGCGGAAAGCCGACTTGATCGACCAACAAACGATAACTGCGCGTGCAAATATCCACTTTGCGTTGCAAAGTATCGGCCTGGCCTTGTTCATCAAAAGCCATCACAATCACCGCTGCGCCATAGCGGCGCGCCAATCTGGCATGCCTAATAAACTCCTCTTCGCCTTCCTTCATGCTGATCGAGTTGATCACGGATTTACCTTGCACGCACTTCAAACCGGCTTCAATCACAGTCCATTTGCTGGAATCCAGCATGATGGGTACTTTACAGATATCCGGCTCGGCAGCTACCAGATTCAGGAAAGTCACCATGGCCTTTTGTGAATCCAACATGGCTTCATCCATGTTGATATCGATAATCTGCGCGCCATTCTCAACCTGGCTGCGCGCCACATTCAACGCTTCTGCATAATCATCGTTCAATATCAGACGGGCGAACGCTCGGGAGCCGGTGACATTGGTACGTTCACCGACATTCACAAACAATGAATCATCGCCAATATTCAAGGGCTCCAAACCGGATAAGCGCAATTTTTTGGGAATGTCTGGTATTTTGCGCGGGGCGATGTCGGCAACGGCCTGGGCGATTGCCTTGATATGAGCCGGAGTTGTCCCGCAACAGCCACCCACAATATTGACAAATCCGGATTGTGCGAATCCTTTGATTTGGTTTGCGGTATATTCCGGCGATTCGTCGTAACCGGTTTCAGACAAGGGATTGGGCAAGCCAGCATTAGGATGCACGCTGGTATATACATCAGCCACGCTAGCCAGCTCTTCGATATACGGACGCATTAACTCCGCCCCCAAAGCACAGTTAATGCCGACAGAGAGCGGTCTGGTATGGCTGATCGAATTCCAGAATGCTTCCGGCGTTTGTCCTGACAGCGTGCGTCCGGATGCATCGGTAATCGTGACTGAAATCATGATCGGCAAGCGGATGCCATGATCTTCGAAAAATTTATCGATGGCAAACAATGCCGCTTTGGCATTGAGCGAATCGAAAATGGTCTCGACCAGCAAAATATCGACGCCACCATCCACCAATCCGCGAATCGACTCTGTGTAATCAGTCACTAATTGATCATAGGTAATACCGCGAAATCCCGGATCATTGACATCGGGGGAAATGGATGCTGTTTTGGTGGTCGGTCCGATCACGCCGGCTACAAAACGCGGTTTCTCAGGTGTTTTTGCTTCAAAGCTCCGCGCAGCTTCACGCGCCAATTTGGCTGCAGAGCAATTCAGCTCATACACCAGATCCTGCATATGATAATCCGCCATCGAAGGCGCATTGGAATTGAAAGTGTTGGTCTCAATGATATCTGCACCCGCTTCCAGATAGCCGGTATGAATCGAACGAATGATTTCTGGCTGTGTAAGCGTCAGCAAATCATTGTTGCCTCTCAAGTCATGTGGAAAATCGGCAAAGCGTTGGCCGCGAAAATCGGCTTCTTGTAGTTTAAATGTCTGAATCATCGTACCCATCGCGCCATCCAGAATCAGGATGCGTTGGGCAAACAGATTTTCCAATAAAGTCATGCGGGGATTTTTATTCATTGATGGAAACAGGCTTTAAAAAGATAGGAATAGTCTATTATACCCTGGCTACTGATCGCTTCCGCAGTTTAGCATTACACGCCAACAACAGCCGATCGATTAGAGGTATAGCAACTGCAGTCGATAACCTAGCGCATTCAGATTGCTGCTGTCAAAATCCAATTTAATCTCAATCTCGTGCATTGATTCAAAAAACGCTAGCGTTGCGTTGTCTGCCTGCAGATAATCCTGGGGAGTAAAAATGCGACTGGCGATTAACTGATTCTGCGCATCCAGCAATGAAAGTTGAATGTCCGGCAATACTTGAGGAAATGACGCATGATTACGCAAAGTGGCGATTAAAGTCGTAACTTCGCCCTGCCGGGCAGGTTTCTTCTGCAACTCTGAAGACTCGATGCCCAATAGATTGATGTCCTGAGGATAGGGAACTGTACATGCCATCATTGCACAATAGCGCTCCAGATATGGTCGGCTTGCAGGGGCGATGATCGTCAGTTCCGTGCGATAGCTATGCGCTATCTGCCACATCAGCAACAACAGCAAAAAGACACTCGCCAGCGCCCATCTGCTCCTGGATGAATCAATTGTCTTTTCCTCATCAAAGAAAGTTTTAGAGATTTCAAAATGATCCACATCTTCAATATCTTTTTGATTCCAATCGGGATCACTCTTCGGTCCCGGTTCGTCATTGGTATGGGACATCCCTGCCAGACTTTCTGTTGAGGATGCTTTTTCATGAACTGAATGCGCTGCAGATTGATGCTGTGGCTGTTCATGACTCCGGGTAGGATATTCAATTTCTGATTCATTCACGGTAATCAGTGTGGCAAAACCATTGAACAAGCGATGGCACCGCCCGCAGCGCACTTCGCCGCTATGGGCTTGTAATTGGACGGCATTCACGCGAAAGGTAGTGCCACAACCAGGACAGAGAGTCACTAGCGCCATACTCTACTCCATGTTTTTCATCGCATTGGGATCAATGATTCATTAACTAAGCAAGGGGTGGATTCAACTCGTTGATATCCGCTGACAATCCTTGCTAAGGTAAACATTATTTCACTTTTTAATTCCAGTGAGTAGCACCCAACCAGCCTGTTCATTGACGGTATTCATATCAAACCAAGGTTGATAAACATTTCTGACTTCCTCCGCCTGTTCCTGAAGCACGCCTGACAACACAATGCACCCGTCTTTACGCACAGATTGCGAAAAAATGGGCGCCAATATCATCAAAGGGTTGGCCAGAATATTGGCGACCACGACATCCACTTGCTCATCCGCCGTCAGATCGTTTCCCGCGACTCGGTGTGTCGTGGCAAACACAAATCGAGCTGGATCACAATGATTGCTGAGCGCATTTGCTTGGCTGGCTTTTAGGGCCTGGGGATCAATATCGACCCCGATCACATGATCCGCACCCAATTTCAAGGCTGCAATCGCCAAAATCCCGGATCCACAACCATAATCAATCAATCGATCTCCCTGCCGCAAATTCTGATCCAACCAATTGAGACACAATTGCGTTGTGGGATGACTCCCGGTGCCAAAAGCCAGCCCAGGATCGAGTATCAGATTAATTGCAGAGGGATCTGGCGATTGATGCCAAGTGGGAACAATCCACAAGCGCGGGGATATTTGAATAGGTTCAAATTGTGATTGGGTTAATCGCACCCAGTCCTGCTCTTCTACAGACTCCAGGCGATAACCAGGTGGATTGTCTAGCTGCAATGCAAAGGTCACATTACGCAGAATTTCCCCCACCTCCACATCATTACTGAACAAAGCAGAAACTTCGGCATTGCGCCAAATCTCTTCACTAGGTTCTCCCGGCTCTCCAAATAGCAATTGCTCGTCTTGCGTGTCGGCGGCAGCATCGTGAATATCTACCGACAAAGCCCCTTGCTCCATCAAGGCATCGCTCAAAGATTCAGCATGTGCTGCATCCGTTTTAATAATCAGCGTGATCCAGGACATTAATGGTCTGCCTGTTTGAACAAAAGCAATTTATTTACGCAAAATAGTTTTGCAGAGATCATTCACCGTGAACATCAGAGCAAACATATGCCTGTCTGTTAATTGCTCTTGTTATGCAACGCAAGCTTTTGCTCCAAATAATGAATGGAAACACCACCGCGCAGGAAGGATGCATCGGTGAGCAAATCCAGGTGCAGTGGAATATTTGTTTTAATACCCGCCACCACCATTTCAGATAAGGCAATCCGCATGCGTGCAATCGCTTGCTCGCGCGTATCCCCATAAGTAATAATCTTTCCAATCATTGAATCATAATAAGGCGGCACCATGTAATTATGGTAAACATGCGAATCGACTCGCACACCTGGCCCGCCCGGGGCATGATACTGGGTAATGCGGCCTGCGGAAGGTGTTAGTTTATAGGCGTCTTCAGCGTTAATGCGGCACTCTATCGCATGTCCTTTGATAACAATATTCTTTTGACTCACCGGCAATGCCAGGCCGGCGGCGACATTGATTTGCGCTTGCACCAGATCGATACCAGTAATCGCTTCGGTTACCGGATGCTCCACTTGCAAGCGGGTATTCATTTCAATGAAATAAAATTCATTATTCTCAAACAAAAACTCAAATGTACCAACCCCCCGATACTTGATGCGGCGACAAGCATCCGCACAGCGCTCTCCAATTTTATTGCGCAATTTCTCTGATATGTCCGGTGCCGGCGCTTCTTCCAGAATTTTCTGATGACGCCGCTGCATGGAGCAATCTCTTTCACCCAGGTGAACAGCGTTGCCATGCTCATCAACCAATAACTGGAATTCAATATGACGAGGATTTTCCAAAAACTTTTCTGCATACACGACCGGATTGCCAAATGCCGATTGCGCTTCATTCCGGGTCATGATCACCGCATTGGATAATGCCGCATCGGTGTGCACAACCCGCATACCGCGCCCGCCACCACCGCCCGCGGCTTTAATGATGATCGGATAGCCTATTTCCCGCACAACTTTTTTAATTTCATCAATATTCTCAGGCAACGCACCATCCGAGCCCGGAACACACGGCACGCCAGCCTTTTTCATCGCATTCTTGGCGCTGACTTTGTCTCCCATCAAACGAATCGTCTCGGGTCGTGGCCCTATGAATACAAAACCACTCTTTTCAACACGTTCGGCAAAATCAGCATTCTCTGACAGGAATCCGTAACCTGGATGAATCGCTTCCGCATCCGTCACCTCGGCGGCACTGATGATGGCGGGTATGTTGAGATAACTAAGCGCCACAGGCGCAGGGCCAATACACACGGATTCATCGGCTAGCTTGACATACTTCGCTTCTGCATCGGCTTCAGAATGCACTGCTACTGTTTTAATGCCCATAGCGCGACAAGCACGCTGAATCCTCAAAGCAATTTCCCCGCGGTTTGCAATCAGTATTTTTTCAAACATATTTATCCAAAAGATCTAATGTGGGTGTAAAAGAGATCAATCAATCCATCAAATCTCTATTCAGATAATCATTGAATGACGAACAAAGGTTCACCATATTCAACCGGCTGGCCATTCTCTAATAAGATTGCTTTGATAACGCCTGTTTTATCGGCTTCAATTTCGTTCAACAATTTCATGGCTTCGATAATGCATAATGTATCGCCCACCTTGACACTTTGTCCGACTTCCACGAATGCACTTGCTCCTGGAGAAGCTGCACGATAGAAGGTACCCACCATTGGTGATTTGACAACATGACCATCCGGTATTGAATTTTTGTCGGCAACTGAAGCTTCGATCACCTTATCCACTTCCGGAACAGGTACCGCAGCAGCCGCTTGCTGTTGTAGAGGATTCATCACCGGGTGTATAGAAGGCTGCATAAATGCATAGTTTTGCATGCCGGAACCCGATTTACTGATGCGAACCTTTTCCTCTCCTTCAGTAATTTCCAACTCTGCAATACTCGATTCTTCAACCAGTTCAATTAGCTTCTTAAGCTTTCTCAAATCCATATTCAATCTCCCGAGACCATACCTCGTTTTAAGGTAGTTTAATCACTTGACAATCAATTCAGTACAATTTCATCTGATACCGACAAACCATACACCATGAACAAGTCATTCCAACAATGCCATTTCAAGTTTTTGCACAAATCAATGATTTCAATATAAGAAGAACTCGCGACCACATGACACAATGCATTGAAATTTAAATAGACTATCTTTAATGCGAGCGCAAGATCCTGCCCCGTTTAGTGAGATGCCAATGCATATTCCAACGCCAATTCATACCCTTGAGCACCAAAACCACTGATAACGCCTATTGCCAGATCTGAAAAATAGGAATGTTGGCGAAAGGGTTCACGAGAATAAATATTAGATAAATGCACTTCGATAAAAGGCAGCTTCACAGCAGCCATGGCATCACGCAAAGCAATGCTTGTATGAGTATATGCAGCCGGATTGATGATGATGAAATCTGTACCATCGCTTATCGTTTGTTGAATCCTTTCGATTAAAGCCGACTCAGCATTACTCTGAAAAAAATCCAGCTTAACACCGGCATTTTCAGTCAATCTGGTTAAATTTCTGTTAATATCCTGCAAAGTAAGGGCACCATAAATTGCAGGTTCACGAATCCCGAGTAGATTCAAATTGGGTCCATGAACAATCAAAATATTTTTAGCGCTTGTTTTTCTCGAATCCATTAACGAATTATGGACCGTTACGCCCAAAAAGTACAGATTTTTGGCGAAATTGACCGAACTTAAACGAAAATTGTTGAAAAAATATTGAAACCCGCCACCAAGGTAGTTAACACCACACGGATTAATTGCAAGGCAATCACCAGAACTCAAACAAACCAGTCCAATTCTTTATCATTTGCCCGCAATTCTTCAAACATCTATAATGCACCGCTCTGTATAAATTCAAGCTGTTGTAGCTCAGTTGGTAGAGCAACTGATTCGTAATCAGTAGGTCCGCAGTTCGATTCTGCGCAACAGCACCAATAAACAATGACTTAGAAACATAACCGAACCGCTTTTACTTCGATTGTGCCAAATTTGTGCCATTGAACACGTCATCAA
>JAGOKN010000022.1 GCA_017994575.1 Nitrosomonas sp. | reverse complement strand
GGATCGAGTGGGGGTACTCAACATGAGTGCCGTCAAAATTACAATATATTAATGACAGATGGATACTGGACGGAAGGCTCTGTATCAGGTCTGGATAATTCAGATAATCAATCTGGTTCCAGCATAACTAACCATTCTTCTCCGGCCAGCCCGGCATCATACGCTTATAGTCCGGCACTTCCTTATTCAGATGCTTACAGTGATACATTAGCCGATGCGGCAATGCAATACTGGAAAAACGACTTGCGGACAGATTTGCAGAATAAAGTACCTGCGAATCCTTACGATCCGGCTTTTTGGCAACATATGGTGAGCTTTACAGTGGGTTTAGGGGTAACTGGAACATTGACCGCATTACCCTCTGGAGCGGAGTCTTGGCCAGATCCTACAACCAGTAATGCGGCAAAGATAGATGATCTTTGGCATGCTGCTGTCAATAGTAGGGGAAATTTCTTTAGTGCAGCAGATCCCACGGCATTCTCTAATGCATTATCCAATGCACTGACAACGATTGTTTCACGAACGGGCTCTGCTTCTGCAGTAGCAGCCAATTCTAATTCTTTAATGACAAACGGTCGTATTTACCAAGCTAAGTTCAATAGTGGCGATTGGAGCGGGCAATTGTTATCGACTCCCATTGGTGCCAATGGAGTATTTGGAGTTGCCGAGTGGGATGCAGGATTGGTTTCACTGGCATCTAATGTCATTAATCCAGCGTCTCGTATCATGATTACGAAGGGTAGTAGTGATGGCGTTGCATTTCAGTATGCAAATTTAGCAACTGCACAGAAAGTACTTATCGATAAGAATGCTGCTGGTACCGTTGATAATTGTGGTTTGGAAAGGGTGTTTTATTTGCGTGGAGATGCCTCGCATGAAAATGCAAGCGGTACATTTACTTGCGCTAGTACGACAACAGTCAATAATTTTCGTGTGCGAACCTCCAGTAAGCTAGGTGATATCGTTAACTCAGGTCCTATTTATATCGGTAAACCTAGTGCAGGGTACTCAGATGTCGATTATCCAGGTTATGGAGCATTTAGAAATAACTACAAAGACCGAACCCCGATGATTTATGTTGGCGCAAACGACGGTATTCTGCACGGTTTCAATGCTTGCATTGTAGGCGTAACGCCTGGGTGTACAGCTGCAGATGCCGGTAAGGAGTTGCTTGCTTATATCCCAAGCCATGTCTATGAGAATTTGAGCCGGCTCACCGATAAAGATTATAACGCTGGTCATCGGTATTTTGTTGATGGCTCTCCAATGATAGCTGATATTTATGCGAGCAGTACTTCGAGTTGGAGAAGCGTGCTTGTCGGTAGCTTAAATGGAGGAGGTCAGGGTTATTTTGCACTGAATGTGACCAATCCAAAGGATACGGCAAAATCTGATCCTGTTTTTTCAGAAGCGAATGCTGCAAATCTATTGCTATGGGAGTTTTCAAACGCTGATGATGCTGATATGGGGTATAGCTATAATCTTCCCCAAATTAATCCCTTTACTGGTCAAGCCACACAGATTGTTAAAATGGAGAATAATCAATGGGCTGTGATAGTAGGTAACGGATATAATAGCGCAGGCGGAAAAGCGGTACTGTATGTGTTGTTTATGGCTGGTGGTGAAGATGGCACGTGGACAGTAGGCACAGACTATATTAGGTTGGTGGCCGATGCAGGTACAGGGAATGGATTGTCCACGCCGACTCCTTTTGATAAAAATGGTAATGGACTGGTCGATGTCATTTATGCTGGTGATATAAAAGGTAATTTGTGGAAATTCGATGTCAGCTCTTCTACTCCCTCTAGCTGGAATGTGGCAATAGGCGGATTACCCTTATTTGTATCAGGCGCTACAAAACCTATCATCTCTCCGCCTGCTGTTAGTTTTCACCCTAAAAAGGGTCAGCTAATCATGTTTGGAACCGGTAAATATCTAGAAACGGCTGATACAACGAATACAAGTACGCAATCTATTTATGGGTTATGGGATCTCAACACACCAGCAACGATTACTGCCGGAATGCTTGTGCAGCAAGTAATGACTGATGCTACTGTAAGGACGGCTACTCAGAATCAAGTAACTTATTCTGACACAATCAAAGGCTGGTATATAAATTTTCCTGTCAGTGGAGAAAGGATAACTGGTGTACCTATGTTAGAAGATGGAATTTTACTATTTACTACCAATGTTCCTTCTGCGTCTCCTTGTGATTTTGGTGGAAGAGGATTTGCAAATGCGCTGGATTTCTTAACCGGAAGCATGCTTGCTTTTCCAGTCTTTGATATTAATCGAAATAGGGTGCTTTCTTTGGATGACGGATTATCAGCTGGGGTTGAGATTGGATTCTCGGTGGGGGGCGTGACGCGTATAAGAGGAAGTGCCGATGACTTGTTGGTTTCTTCCAGATCCGATGGTACGCTGATACAAACAACCACTGCGAAAGGCTATACGGGGTTGCGTGGCAGAATTACTTGGCGAGAATTTGTTCAATAATGAATATCATTAATCTTAAATAACTATTATTTTTCTGCTTGACGATGAGCTTCTCATAAATAGTATTTGGGGTGATTAATTTTGGTTTATGCCAGAGATTCAGCACAAGATAGCGATCAGGCACTAATTTCAAGAATATAAAATATTAAGAGACAGAAAGATTATGAAAATAAGTACTGTATGTAAATCAGCAGGTTTTACTTTAATTGAGTTGATGATAACTGTTGCACTTGTTGGCATTCTTGCAGCAATTGCAGTACCTTCCTATCAAAATTATGTGCGGCAATCAAATCGGGCCATGGCGAAATCATTGCTCTATGAAAATACCCAGTTTATGGAGCGGTTTTATTCTCAAAATAATCAGTATGATGCGACAGTAGGAGTGAATGGGGTTGCAAATACCGGGGGAGATGATGTGGCGGTGATATTACCGATTACTCAATCGCCTAGGACGGGTACTGCACAATACAATATTTCTCTTCTGGCCGTGGCTGATGCAACTTTCACACTTCAAGCGGTACCAACGGGTTCAATGACCGGAGATGCATGTGGTGTATTGACTTTAACCAATACGGGCCTCCAAGGCGCGGGTGGTAATGTAGCTGAATGCTGGAATCGATAATTTAAAGCTGGCCGTGTGATTTCTGTTGATGCCTGGATTATTCTCTAATTTCTTGCTCAATTTCATCAGCAGTCACATGGCGTACATCTTTACCCTTAACCATATAGACAACGTATTCCGACATGTTTTTTGCGTGATCTCCAATGCGTTCAATTGCTTTGGCAACAAATACGATCTCTAGGCAAGTGGAGATTTTCCTTGGATCTTCCATCATGAACGTAATCAATTGACGCAGGATGGAACGGAATTCTTCATCTACAAACTCATCTTGCCGCACAATTTGTGCAGCCGCATTCAAATCTAATCGAGCAAAGGAATCTAATGCTTTATGCAGCATATCCATGGCGATACTGGCAACATGCTTGATTTCAATAAAGCGCGGGATGTGCATGCGATCGGTGGCATAGATCAGTTTGGCCATACGGGCAATTTTTGCGGCTTCATCACCAATACGCTCCAAGTCAGTAATGGTTTTAATGACCATCATGATCATGCGCAGATCACTGGCAGTTGGTTGTCTGCGTGCTATGATTTGATTGCAAATTTCATCGATTGATACTTCCATGGCATTAACGCGATGATCGCGTGTAATAACTTGATCAATCAATTCTTCATTGCCAGTGGTCAATGCTTCAATCGCATATTCAATTTGTTCTTCAACAAAGCCACCCATCTGCAGGACACGTGTACGCACTTCTTCAAGATCAGCATCAAACTGCTTGGAAATATGTTCTTTGTTAGCCATGGAATGCCTTTATGAATATGAGAATTACATGTTGGTTACTAAAAATTACTATGATCAAAGATCAAAAAGTAATTGTACGTACCCCATTATCGGTTCCTAACAATAGGATATTGGCTGATCGCCGCGCAAACAAACCATTTGTCACAATACCGGTAATTTGATTGAGGGTTGCTTCCAGCTCAACCGGATTCATGATTTGCAAGCCATGGACATCGAGAATTACGTTGCCATTATCAGTGACAAATCCTTGGCGAAGGGCTGGTTGTCCTCCCAGCAGAACGATTTCGCGTGCAACATAGCTACGTGCCATGGGTATGACCTCAATGGGGAGGGGAAAGTTGCCAAGCACATTAACCAGTTTACTTTGATCCGTGATACAGATGAATTTTCGAGCAACTGCGGCAACAATTTTTTCTCGAGTTAAAGCACCGCCGCCTCCTTTGATCATATGCAAATGTTCAGTAATCTCGTCTGCACCATCAATATAAACGGGCAGATCAACGACGTTATTGAGATCATGCACTTCTATGCCGTGACTTTTTAAGCGTGTTGCGGTTGCATCCGAACTAGCGACAGCTCCTTCAATTTTATGTTTGATTTTGGCTAGTTCATCAATAAAGTAATTAGCAGTAGAACCCGTGCCTACTCCAACGATACATCCCGCTGATACATATTGAATGGCAGCTTCCGCAGCTGCGCGTTTTTGTTCGTCTTGTGTCATTATGTCCTTACGTTGACAAAAATTAATATCGCTTGTCAGGATAGCGTTATCTGTTAATTTAAACAATGCCTCTATGCTTCGAAAATAAGATTTGGTGCATGAGCGTAAGAAATTTGCCTAATTAAATAGGTTTCATCATTAGAATTTGGACAAGATAAGCGCTGAATGAGTGGTGATTATTGCAGGATATTATGAAATAAGTATGACACTCCTGTTTTGAGTCGGAGCGTTCTATCTATCAAATAGATTTTACGATTCACTATCCAATTATGGAAAGCGTTAGAAGTCATCAAAGAGCGAATCAAACTCAGGTTCTGGTATGTGGTAGCTTTTGAGCCATATTTTGAATTGTGTCACATCGCTAAATAGCCGTAAGTTATGCTGCGTACGGTTAATTTGAGTTCTGAGCATGCGGATGTCTGCATCGAGCAAAGTGGAGAAACGTTTGGGTGACAAGTGTTCATGCGGTGCAAGTCCAGTAATTCTCCTGATATCCATTTCCATTTGCTTCACTGCGTGTCTAAGTTCCATTAGTTGATTTTGCAATATTGCGTTGTATTGTTTCAGGCGATCCTCGGCAATATGATTAATTCCCCTCTGATCAATTTGTTCGATATTCATTTGTAATTCGAGCAACTGTAATAAATCTTTTTTGCCATAGGCGACGGTTACTTTTTGCATCAATTCAGTTTTGCGCTCGCGTTCCATCGGATCAAGTTCGCGGTCTGGGTGAAGTGCGGCCACCAGTTGTCGGTAGATTGCTTGAATGGATTTGTTGGTAACGGCTTCCTCTTCTTTCTCACGGGCCTCTCTAGCCAATTGTTTGGCAGATTTTTTGCGTTTGGCGCGAAATTCCTCAGCTTGCTTCTGTTGTTCCTGTATTTTCTCCTGTAAGCGTGCCGCTGTCTTTTCAGGATTGGAGAAATCAAATTCATCTTCATCTAATTCGACACCAAATTCCTTTTCAAACATGGATTTTAATAGTTCATCAGCCAATTCATTATTTTCCTGAATGGCATCATCATAATTATGTCCGCTGTAATAATCATAAATTGGCTTCAGATCGTCTCGTCCATGCTGACTGATAAGTTCTTCGCACAAGCTGGTAATGAGATATTCAATCTTATTCTGCTGACTATGAGTGAATTTGTGCGTAGTGTATAAGTTGTCGAGCAGAGCGACCATCTCGGCTTGATGTGTACAAAAAGTATCCTGTAGCGGTGTCAGTTTGCTGGCGATTTCCTGCTGGTATTGAGGAATCGTTTTCTGCCATGTAGACAAAAGCTTGTTCTGAGCATCAATTTTTTGAATGAGCTCATTGAATTTCTTCTGCATAGGGGAAAGATGAGCCTGCTGAGGGGTTTCTTCAATGCAAATAGCTTTGGTTTTGGGATGTGGCATAACTTGGTACAAGATGAGATAAATATATTAGATTTTAACCTAGTCATCTCCCTCTGGCTTGTAAACCGCGATTTGTTTGATGAGGCCATCTGAATTGAAATAGATGCGTTCCAGTCCTCGGCGTTGCACCGATTTGCCGGATGCTGCATCTTTTCCTGTCATCATAAACGTGAATTCCACCCCATCACCTTCAATACTGCGATATTCCCCGACTTTCCAGTGAGCATCTGGGAAACGTGTGAAGAAACTGAGCATCATGACGTGAATCGCAGCACTACCTTTATATTCGCCAAAGAAGTCGGAGCGGTAAATGGCGTCATCGGCGAACAAAACTTTGATTAGCGCGAGATTATGCTGATTAGACAAAATGATGTAGTTTTGTGTGCGTTCAATCAGTTCTTTTGTGTGCATGGAGTGTTTGTCGTGAGTGTGTTGCAAGGCTAATGGTTGTCAATTATGCCGATTTCGGTTCTGCGCGAGTGAAGATCCACTCATCCTGGCTACTGGAATCTTCGCTGAATTGATAGCCGCCGATATCAAATTGCTTGATATCTTCCGGATTGGTCAGTTGATTCTGAATAATGTAACGACTCATCAAGCCACGCGCTTTCTTGGCGAAGAAGCTGATGATTTTATACACGCCGTTTTTCTCATCTTTAAAAACAGGCGTGATGATGCGCGCATTTAATTTATTTTTCTGTATGGATTGAAAATATTCGTTGGAAGCAAGATTGATCAAGACGTCTGATTTTTGCTTTTTTAAATCCCGATTGAGTGACTGGGTGATTTGATCTCCCCAGAATTCATATAAATTATTGCCGCGGGTATTCTTGAACTGGGTGCCCATTTCCAATCGATAAGCCTGCATCAGATCAAGAGGGCGCAACACGCCATACAACCCGGAGAGGATCCGTAAATGCTCCTGAGCAAAAGACAATTCTGTCTCAGTCAGTGTATCGGCATCCAGGCCCGTGTAAACATCTCCTTTAAAAGCAAGAATGGCCTGTTTAGCGTTATTCAGGTTAAACGGTCGGTTCCATGCAAAATAGCGATTGGAATTGAGAGTGGCCAGTTTGGGGCTGATCGACATCAGCTGGCCGATTTGATCCGGTTCCAGTTTTCTGAGTTGATCGATCAATTGAGCTGAATCATCGAGAAAATCAGGTGTGGTGTACATCTGGGTAGCGGGTGGCGTTTCAAAATCCAGTGTTTTCGCGGGTGAAATAACAATAATCATTATTCAAATCCTGAAATATTGAAAATATTATCAGATTTATACACTGAGTGATGGAGAGTACGGATAAAAGCGGTACTGATAACAAAGTATACTTTTGATGCACGATGAAGGAATGCTGCGCTATATAGTTAATGTCGGGTTAGGACAGTTTCAGACTGAAGCTATAAGTTTGTTGGCTTGTGTGCGATCAAATGTGTGATAGGTGCATACCGAATCTATTGCATTGCCTCTGCAATTTATGGAGTGTTCGATCCCATGATAGCATGCGCAAATATTCACAACCCTTGATCGGAAATGAACATGGTTCCAGAAATTCTAGGGAAACGCTGATTAATTCGGCGAACGAGATGAAGCACGAGGCGCACGGAACGCAGCAACCGAGACATATCAACATGATAGGCGAGGGAGCGAGTACCGCGCAACGAAGTGATTCGCTCGTACAGTCAATTAATCAGCGTTTCCCTAGCGCTGAATGCCGACATGCGCCGGTGGCGCAGACAGATACACCAGTATCCGGAAACCCCGGCTATCCGGTCACGATCAACAGCCCGGATGAGACCGCCAGCGCGATCCGAGTCGCAATTGAAGTTGCTGGTGTCGATTGTGTTAATACCGCTCCGACCCCCAGCATGGGTGCCGAGGATTCCGCGTTTATGCTGCAGCAGAAACCGGGTTGTTATATCTGGATTGGTAATGGCGGTTCGCAAGGTAATTGTCTGTTGCATAATCCGAATTACGATTTTAACGATGAGATCTTGCCGCTTGGTGCCGCATATTGGGTTAAGTTGGTGGAGAATGAGTTGCCTGGGTAAGCCTGAATCATTTATTTGAATTGATCTATCGCTTCGTTAAGAGCTTTGTAACTACTGAGGATTCTGCATTATTTGATGTTTGGAAATATCGTTTGTCGAGGCCAACTACAAGATACGACAGCAAGCTGTTCCTCAGTGATGTCAGGTAGTTTTCCAATGCGTGGAAACTGCACGCAATTTGCAAATAATGTCGCCAGGTATGACATAATCAAATCAATCAAGTATTGCTAACAGTCAATTTCAACATAATTAATCATGGATGTTTTTAAGTCTAAAATCGACAAATGGATATTGATCTGCTTTGCGCTATCCTTACTTGCCTGTTTGCTCGGTACCTCAGTTATGATCAAAGTGGGCGGGACTGCCAATTATGTGATCGCCGCGGTCATCTTGATCATCGGCGCAGGCTTCCCGGCTTGGATATTGGCTTCGACCAAGTATGTGGTGGGTGATGGCAATCTCAAAATAATCAGCGGTCCGTTTTCATGGAACATTCCGATTCAATCGATTACTTCCATTCAGGAAACCCAAACCGCAATCACCAGCCCGGCGTTGTCATTCGATCGCTTGGAGGTTACTTACGGCGAAGGCAAAGCCATTCTCGTTTCACCGGAAGATAAAGCTATATTCATACGGAAGTTAGGCACAGAGAAACTATTAGCGCCTGGCAAGAGCGCCCAGCAACAAGCGACTGATAAAATTTCCAAAAACGGCAACAAGAAAAGCAAAAGAAATCAACAGAATTCCTGAAGTGATTGTGTGTCAAGCGGCAAAACGGATTTCATGGCATCCTTTTTTGGATGCTTCAATTATTAATGTTCAGCCTCTGAATCAATTCCTTAATTCGCATTACCCGCTTGTTGATATCGGCAATCGGCACTTGAATTTTCAATCGATCCTGCCCGGAGAGTGAGTATTCGCGGCTGCTTTGGATCAGTTGGATGATTTTGAGCGGGTCGATCGGCGGGTTGGGGATGAATTGCACTTGGATGCTGTCGGCGCTGGCATCGATGCGCATGATGCCAAGCGGTTTGGCGGCGATGCGCAAACGATGGCAATCAAGCAAGGCGCGAGTCGGGTCGGGCAGCAAGCCAAAGCGGTCGACCAACTCACGCTGCATGTCATCGAGTTGTTCGTCATCACTGCAATTGGCCATGCGCTTATACAGTACCAAGCGTTCATGAATGTCATGGCAATAGTCATCTGGCAGCAATGTGGGTACATGCAAATTGATTTCAGTGGCAACGCCCAGCGGGTGCTGCATGTCCGGTTCACGGCCTTCTTTTAACGATTTGATGGCAGTATCCAACATGGAGCTGTACAGGCTGAAGCCGATTTCCTGCATTTCACCGCTTTGTGATTCGCTCAGAACTGCACCTGCGCCGCGAATTTCCAGATCGTGCATGGCGAGAAAAAAGCCGGAGCCGAGTTCCTCCATGGCCTGGATGGCTTCCAGGCGTTTCTTGGCTTGCGAGCCGAGCGCTTCTTCATCCGGTGTGAGCAGATAGGCATAAGCCTGGTGGTGCGAACGCCCCACCCTGCCGCGTAGCTGGTGCAACTGCGCCAAGCCGAATTTATGCGCGTTATTGATGATGATGGTGTTGGCGCTGGGGATGTCAATGCCGGTTTCAATGATGGTGGTACAGAGCAGGATATTGAAACGCTGCTGATAAAAATCCCGCATGACATGTTCCAAATCGCGCTCACGCATTTGCCCGTGGGCAACATTGATGCGTGCTTCGGGCAACAAGCCGGAAAGTTTTTCATACATCAGCTGAATGGTGCTGACTTCATTATGCAGGAAATAAATTTGCCCGCCGCGTTTCAGTTCACGCAGGCAGGCTTCGCGAATGATGCCCATGGAAAAACTGCTGACAAAGGTGCGAATGGCAAGGCGGCGCTGCGGTGCGGTAGCAATGATGGAAAAATCGCGCAGCCCTTCCAGCGACATCGCCAATGTGCGTGGAATCGGCGTGGCGGTGAGCGTCAGCACATCCACTTCTGAGCGTATCTTTTTGAGCTGCTCCTTTTGCCGCACACCAAACCGGTGTTCTTCGTCAATAATGACCAGGCCCAGATTCTTAAAATGAACATCTTTTTGGATCAACTTGTGCGTGCCGATGATGATATCGATTTCCCCTTTGGCTAAGCCAGCGAGCGCTTGTGTTTGTTCCTTGGCAGAGCGGAAACGCGACAACTCAGCAATTTTCACCGGCCACTGATCGGCAATCAAACCAAAGCGATCCGAGAAATTTTGGAAATGTTGTTCGGCCAGCAACGTAGTGGGAACCAGCACGGCCACTTGCTTGCCATCGGCTACTGCAATAAAGGCGGCGCGTAACGCCACTTCGGTCTTGCCGAACCCGACATCACCACAAATCAGACGATCCATAGGTTTGCCGGAGGTGAGATCCGCAATCACGGCTTTGATCGCCGCCGCTTGATCGGCGGTTTCCTCAAAACCGAATCCCTCGGCAAAAGCATCGTAGTCGTGCGGTCTAAGTCCAAAGGCGTGACCTTCGCGGGCGGCGCGCTGAGCGTACAGATTCAGCAATTCCGCTGCCGTGTCGCGCACTTGCTGCATGGCCTTGCGTTTGGCTTTGTCCCACTGGCCGCTGCCCAATTTGTGTAGCGGTGCCGATTCGGGAGCAGCACCGCTATAGCGTCCGATCAGATACAGTTGTGAAACCGGCACGTACAGTTTGTCGCCACCTTCATATTCCAGTGACAAAAATTCACTCAATTCGCCTGGTGCACCTTCGCCCACATCCATGCTGACCAAACCCAGATAACGGCCAATGCCATGCTGCTCATGCACTACCGGATCGCCGGGTTTGATTTCCGATAAGTCACGCAGAATATTATCGGTGGACGTGGTTTTGCGCGCTTCGCGTTCGCGCCGACCATACACATGAGTCGAATACAGTTCACTTTCCGTGATAAAAGCGATTTGTGCCGATTCCAGAATAAAGCCGGTGTGCAATGGCGAGACACTGAGCGTAAAGGACTGGGGGCTATTTAGAAATTGTGCGTAATCCTGACAGTTGCCCGGATGCAGATCGTACTGATGCAGGTATTCGGCGATTAATTCGCGTCTTCCCATACTTTCAGCCAGCAGCAGAACACGTCCGCCGGATTGGCTGAATCGACTCACCAAAGCAGCCAGTTTTTCCAGTGGATTCTCTGCGTGTCGATTAACCTGAACCGATGGCAGGGAACTGGATGATTTAGGAGCGGCCAGTTTGACATCCGATCCGTTGGATAAGATTTCAATGCGAGCGTAGGGTTTGAGTTTGCCAAAGAAAATGTCGCTGGATAGAAACAAGTCATGAGGCGGTAACAATGGCCGATCAATATCAGCGCGTAACAATTGATAGCGGGATTGGGTATCGCGCCAGAATTCGTCGATGATGGGTCGCACATCCCGATGCAGGCAGAGTAAAGTGTTTTCCGGCAAATAATCGAATAAGGTGGCGGTCTGTTCAAAAAAAAGCGGCAGATAATATTCAATGCCGGCGGGGGTCATGCCTTTGCTGATATCTTTATAGATCTGTTTCTTGGTGGGATCGCCCTCGAATTTTTCGCGAAAATTGCCCCGGAAGCAGGTGCGGCCGGCTTCATCCAATGGAAATTCACGCGCGGGCAGCAAGCGGATTTCATTGACTGGATAAATGCTGCGCTGGGTGTCGACATCGAATGTACGGATGGTATCGACTTCATTATCGAGTAGATCGATGCGATAAGGCAGTGGACTGCCCATAGGAAACAAGTCAATCAATCCTCCACGTACGCTGTATTCGCCCGGCGAGAAGACCTGCGTGACATGCGAATAGCCGGCCAGGGTTAATTGACTGCGTAATCCAGCCAGGTCCAGCACTTCCTTTTGTTTCAGGAAGAAAGTATGGGCAGCGAGATATTCGCGTGGCAGCATGCGGTAAAGCGCTGTGGTCAAGGGAGCGATGAGCACATCACAAGCGCCGTTCATCACTTGATACAGTGTGGCAAGCCGCTCCGAAACCAGATCATGGTGCGGTGAGAAAGTGTCGTAAGGCAGGGTCTCCCAATCGGGAAGCAGATGCGCTTTTAGCTCTGGTGCAAAATAAGGAATCTCTTCCAATAATCTTTGTGCATCCAGTGCATTGGCGGTAATGATGGTGATCGGCTTTGCTTGCTGGCCCAGTTGCGCAAGAAACAAGGCATCGCTGGAGCCATCAAAATCAGCGTAACGGGATACAGTGCCGGGTGCAGGTAAATTGTGCTTGTGTTGCATTTTAGAGGATTAGTCGTGGGATCCCAAACAAATTAGCGTAGACAAGAAGACTAATTTTGCATCAAAAGCGAAACATTATAAGCCAGTTTTGTGACATCTTTGAGTTGAACGATAAACTGAATATAAAAGTATGGATTTCAGCTTTATTTGTGGCTTTAAGAGAGATGAAAAAGCCTATGCTTGAGATAAGTCATCAAGAAAATGGATGTTTATCGTAAAATGATGAATTCTTGATCAAGAAAATAGCTTATCGGATGGATTGATTATGAGCACTTTCATGAAATTGAACCTGCGGCAATGGGAAAGAAAATTCGTGTTTATCTGCATGATCATTGGGGTGGCGTGTTTCTCCACCCCGGTTTTAGCGCAAGGCGCTGCATCCACAATACTGACACCGGAGAATCAGCAAAGGATTGAGTGGGCTGTGTGGAGATATGCTGTCGATAAACCTCTGTTGATGGAAACCATACGCTGGTTCCGAGAAGCTACTCGGAATTCCAAAGAAGCAGCTGCTGTTGCTCAGCTTTCCCGCTTGGAGTTTATGAACGCGCAACTGGAGGTGGATAAAACCACCCGCATTCAACTGTTTGAGCAATGTGTCGCTATTGCCGATCGATCCCTGGCTTTGAATCCTAATGAGGTGAGTGGTTTGTTCTGGAAAGCTGCTGCGATGGGGAAAATGGCGGAAGATAGCGGCATAGTGAATGCATTCAAAATGCTGCGTCCGATGGAAGAAATGCTATTGAAAGTGGTCGCCTTGGATGAAGAATATGAAAATGCCGGAGGACACAGGGCCTTGGGCCGCATGTATCATAAACTGCCAGGATTTCCGATCAGCTTTGGTAGTAACGCAAAAGCGTTGAAGCATTTGAAGCGCGCGCATGCGCTCTTTCCCAAAGATATCATTACGCGTGCTTTTTACGCTGAAGTGCTGTTCGATGAAGGCAAAAAAGAGGAAGCCCGCAAGCACGCGGATTTTGTACTGGTCACTCCCATTGAAGAAGAGGATGCGCTCGAATTTGCCGCCTATGTCGATATCGCGCTGACTATTGTCAAAAAGACCGGGGGTTCAGACATCAAATTGAGCGTGACCGGCTCCACGTATTAAAGAGCATGAATGCCTTGGTGCCAAATAAAGCCTATTTCCTGGCCTCTTTGTAATTTCAGAATTCTTCACAAACTTTATACTCAATTTATCCGCATTGGATAGCATGAGGGAGAATCCATCATGTTTGTCAGTGAATTTATGAGCACCAGGCTTGTGACCGTTGAAATGGACGATCGATTATCGGTGGTCTAGGAAATACTGGAAAAATTGAAAATTCATCATTTATTAGTGATCGAATCGCAGAAGGTTTTTGGGGTGATTTCAGATCGGGATCTGTATAAAGCATTAAGCCCCAATATTGGAACCATGACAGAAACGCTGAAAGATGTGACAACATTAAATAAGCGTGTGTACCAGATCATGATCCGCCAACCGACCGTGCTGACAGCAAATGCAACCATTGCCGAAGCCATCGCAGTAATCAGTGCATAGGCCATTTTATGCACTCCAATCGTGGATGATGCTATGAAGCCGATTGGCATTGCGACGATTAGGGAAATGCTGATTAATTGACTGTACGAGCGAATCACTTCGTTGCGCGGTACTCGCTCCCTCGCCTATCATGTTGATATGTCTCGGTTGCTGCGTTCCGTGCGCCTCGTGCTTCATCTCGTTCGCCGAATTAATCAGCGTTTCCTTAGAAATATTCTGAATGTCTTGAATGAAAAAATGGATTTTCTCTAACGACTAGTTGGCTGCACGCAATTCATTCAATGACGAATCAATAGTCAGCCAGTTTTATAGGGCTATCTGATTTTTAGCTGCGATCAGTTAAACTACAGTCTCGAATAATACTTGACTGAGATTTCTGATGACAGGAACCCTTATTGATTTGATTCGTCACGGTGAACCGGCTGGCGGGCGTCGTTATCGTGGTCATGGGCTAGATGATCCGCTGACCGAAAAAGGTTGGTCGCAAATGTGGAATGCCGTTGGCGAATTTTCTGCATGGCAGCAAATCATTACTTCTCCGATGCGGCGTTGCCAGGCGTTTGCCCATGCTTTGGGCGAACGACACGCAATTCCTGTGACGGTTGAATCCCGCTTTAAAGAAGTGGGATTCGGTGTCTGGGAAGGGCTCAGTCACGATGAAGTTAAAATTGCCCGGGCAGCCGAATATCAGGCTTTTTTGCAAGACCCGGTGAATTGTCGGCCCCAAGGCGCGGAGCCACTCGAAGGTTTTATCCATCGGGTCAGCTCAGCTTACCAAGAAGCGACTGAACGCCATAGAAACAGTCATTTCTTAATCGTAGCGCATGCTGGCGTGATGCGTGCCTTAATCGCGCAAACAATCCATGCACCGCTGATCGGCTTGTATCGAATCAAAATCAATAATGGTGGAATTACCCGCATTCGTAATAGCGAAACCGGCGGCGTGCTGGAATTGCTGAATGGCAAACTATCTGCCTAACAAGCAAACACTTGTGTTTGCTATGCAAGAATCGATCAAGTTTTGCAGGACGCGATATTAGGCTAACTAAGTAATTTGGAGAATCACTTTTCCTTGATGAGCTAATACGCTCACAGCACGGTTGATGGGGGGATGTGTGCGATCCTTTAACTGATATTCCCGTCTTGTGCCTGCCTTGCACAATGCTTAGGTCAGATAAAGAACAGCAGCGCCAAACCAATACCAATGGCGGTTGCGAGCATCCCGGTGATGCATTGTTTGGCGAGTAAAGATCTGCCAAAAAAGAAAATCAGTCCCAATTTGAAGCCAATATTGGAAAGTATTCCGATGGAAATGGCGGTCACTGTTTCAATTGTTCCCAGTTTACCCAGTTCATATAGTCGCAAACTCGAGAGCGTAATGGCATCAACATCCGTTAAGCCGGAGATCAGCGCCACGGCATATAATCCGCTGCTGCCAGCAATATCCGATAACCATGCGGACGAAAACAAAACGATGCCATAGATTAATCCAAAAGCTGCGGCGGTACCGATTTCGGTTGGATTCTTGGTCTCAGGCACAGGTAATTCGTTTTGTTGCTGTAACTGATACCACCAATAGGCTGTGATGCCTAATCCGAGCAAAAAGCCGCTGCCAAGAATGGGTAATAAATGTGGCAGTATCGATGGAGAAACCACTGCACTGACGATCGTTAGTCGAATTAGTACCGTCAGATTGGCAAGTAGAATGACGACGACGGCGAGTGGTATAAAGTTCTGATTTTCAGCGCTGCGGCGTGCATACACGAGTGTCGTAGCGGTGCTGGAAACCAATCCGCCAAATAAACCCAGTACTGCGCTATGGCGTGGACCAATGAACTGTAGAGCCACATAACCCGCCAAGCTAACACCAGAGATCAATACCACCATTAGCCAAATTTGGTAAGGATTGATGGCTTCGTAAGGCCCGTAATTCTTGTCCGGGAGAATGGGCAGAATAATAAAAGTCAGCACAGCAAACTGCAGGATGGAAATCAGATCCCGTCGGCTCAGTTTTTCAGTAATACCGTGCAGTTCTGTCTTGAAGTACAGCAATACCGTGGTGATAATGGCCAGCATGATGGCCAGCGTATCGTTTTCATACCAGACGGCAGCGCCTAATCCATAGCACACCAGAATAGCCGCGACAGTGGTGGTGCCGGGATCAGCGCTGTCGTCTTTTACCCGAAAATAAGCGGCGATCGTCATTAAACCGACGGTGAGCAGTCCTCCCAACAGTAGCCATGGTATGTTGGCTTCCTCGGATAGCATCGCGGCCAACGTGCCAAATAGCGCTACCAGTGCAAAAGTTCTCAAGCCTGCCCGTGAACCGGGGCTGCGCTCCCGTTCCAAACCGATGAGCAAGCCTATCGCAAGACTGGTTAGGAAATGTGGCAAAGCAGCCATTTCTCCATTGAGCGTGAATTCAGCTTGCATGATCAATTACTGGGTCGTCTGGATGAGACCAGTGCTCAAGCAGGAATTGTAAAGTGGATTTACCATTATATTCATTTATTTGTAATCGATAGACAGCGTCAATCAGATCGGGTAACGGATCATTATGGAAAAATAAAATACCATCGTAGGATTCGTTCGATTTCTGGAAAGTTGATGGAAGTAGGTTTTGGTTTGAGGAATCCAGTTTTCTTAATTTGAGTTTTAAGTGTTTTTCGCCCACGATACGCTGGCTTTCTACATGAAATCGAGCATTGAATGCCGGCTGGGGAAAGCCTTGCCCCCATACTTGTTGATTCAAGTATTCCGCCAATTCCATATTAATTTCAGAGGTTTGTAGATCACCGTCGGTTTCAATCACACGCGTTAAATCGGCCGGTGTCAGCAGGGTTTGCGCCACTTGTTCAAAAGCTTCACAAAATTTCTCGAAATAATCCGCGTGGATAGTTAATCCGGCTGCAGCTGAGTGACCTCCAAATTTGAGGATGAGTCCGGGGTGTCGTTTGGCAACCAGATCCAGAGCATCGCGTAAGTGAAAGCCATGAATGGACCGCCCCGAGCCTTTTAATTCATGGTCATTACCGGGCGCAAAAATGATCACCGGGCGGTGATGCTTGTCTTTGATGCGCGAGGCCAGAATACCGATCACGCCCTGATGCCAGTCGTGGTCAAACAGGCAAATGCTATAGTTCATCTGGATTTCCGCGTGTCGGGTTTTCAGCAGATCTTCCAGCTTGAGTAATGCGCTTTCCTGCATATCGGCTTCGATTTCACGGCGCTGCCGATTAAGATCATCCAATTGCTTGGCGATTTGCGTTGCGTAAGCTTCATCATCGGTAATCAGGCATTCTATGCCTAGGGACATATCGTCCAGGCGACCTGCAGCATTCAACCGCGGTCCCAACATGAAACCCAAGTCATAAGTGGATGTTTGCTGATAATCCCTGCGAGCTACTTGCAATAGTGCGTTGATGCCGGCACATCCTCGGCCTTTGCGAATGCGTTGCAAACCTTGCTGCACCAGAATGCGGTTGTTGCTGTCCAGTTTGACCACATCTGCTACCGTTCCCAGCGCTACCAGATCGAGAAAGCTGGCAAGATTGGGTTCCTGGGTAACATGAGTGAAAGTGTCGCGCTGGCGCAACTCGGCACGCAATGCCAGCATCAGGTAGAAAATCACTCCTACGCCAGCAATGCTTTTGCTGGGAAAAGGGCAATCCGGTTGATTGGGATTGATGATGGCGGTGGCTGCGGGCAATGTATCTCCAGGCAAATGGTGATCGGTGATCAATACTTGCATGCCCAAGCGATTGGCTTCTGTTACACCATCGACACTGGCAATGCCATTATCAACGGTGATCAGTAGATCAGGCTGCTTGGTGGTGTGCGCCAACTGTACGATTTCAGGTGTTAATCCATAGCCGAATTCAAAGCGATTAGGTACCAGATAATCAACCTTGGCGCCAAATGTGCGCAAAATTCGAATGCCCACGGCGCAAGCGGTTGCCCCATCAGAATCATAATCAGCCACAATCAGCAGGCGTTTTTTTACTGCTATGGCGTCCGCGAGCAGATTGGCCATTAAGGAAATGTTCTTGAATTGCTGGAACGGGATGAGTTGCGTTAATTCTGTTTCAAGTTGATGCGTGTTTTCGATCCCCCGTGCGGCATAAATGCGTGCCAATACGGGGGATAATCCACATCCATTGAGTGTTTCGAAAACACGGGAATCATAGGATCGAGGGGTGATTTTAGGCATGTGCCGGGCGATAGGTTGTGGAAGGTGTGCAGCAAACCAATGGCCTATTCTGCAACTGTTTCAGGCGTTGCTGCGATTCTTTCAACCTTGAGCATATGCAATCGGCGGCTGTCGGCACGTTGCACCGTAAATTTAAAATGATCAATGATGACCGATTCACCGCGCTCTGGTAAGCGGCCAAATTTATTGAGAACCAAGCCGCCGATGGTATCAAAGTCATCGCTGCTAAAGTTCGCGTCGAGCACTTCATTGAAGTTATCAATTTCGGTAATCGCTTTAACGCGATAGAGTCCGTCTGATTCAGTGACGATATTGTCCTCTTCCTCATCAAAATCATACTCATCCTCAATCTCACCGACAATTTGCTCCAGTACATCTTCAATCGTTACCAGACCGGCCACGCCGCCATATTCATTTACGACAATGGCCATATGATTGCGATTGCTGCGAAAATCCTTCAACAGTACGTTCAGTCGTTTGGATTCCGGAATGAAAACGGCGGGACGCAGCATATCGCGAATGTTGAATTCATCTTCATCTGCATAGTAGCGTAATAGATCTTTGGCTAACAAAATACCGATAATGTCATCTTCGCTACCTTCAGTGACAGGAAAACGCGAATGCGCAGCTTCTATGACAAAGGGAATGAATTTTTCGGGTTTTTCACTGATATCAACGACATCCATCTGGGAGCGCGGCACCATGATGTCGCGTGCTTGCATTTCGGAGACTTGCATGACGCCTTCGATCATGCTGAGGGCGTCGGAGTCAAGTAAATTCCGTTCAAAGGCGGAATGTAGCAGAGTGATGAGTTGTTCGCGGTCTTCTGGTTTGCGGATCAGCAAAGTGCCGAGTCGCTCCAGCCAACCGCTTTTAGGTGGGGGATCATCCATTTTGTATCGATAATTGATAGAGTTTAAAAGAAAAAGACACTACAAGCCGACCCAATGGGCTTGTCTGATTAAAATCATTTTTATACTGATTGAGACAACAGTGCATCGCCATGTGCTTTATAAGGATCTTCATAGCCAAGTCGCGCCAGTATTTGGGTTTCCAGTTGTTCCATCTCTGCGGCTTCAGCTTCGTCAATGTGATCATAGCCCTGTAAATGTAAAATGCCGTGCACAGTCAAGTGTGCGTAATGTGCCAGCAAGTTTTTATGCTGTTGCTGTGCTTCTTGTTGGACGACTGGCGTGCACAGTACGATGTCACCTGTTAATGGTTGCGTATCGTCATAGACGAAGGTCAATACGTTAGTCGCGTAGTCCTTTTTGCGGAACTGATGGTTCAGTTCACGTCCTTCCGGTTCATCGACCAGTCGTAAAACAATCTCGGCATCCTGCATGAGCGCAGCCTTTACCCAACGACGAAATTGTGGTCGTGCGGGTGTTTCCGTATGGTTTGTGGCATATTGCACAGCTAGTTTGAATGATTTTTGCATGCTAAATTGATATCAGGATTCTCGTTTGCGCTTATCGTATTTTTCATAAGCATGAACAATGCGCTGCACTAAAGGGTGCCTAACGACATCTTCTGATTGGAAATGAGTGAAAGCGATCCCGCGTATGTCTTTAAGCACTGTTTGTGCTTCGATTAATCCGCTCTTCTGGTGCTTAGGCAGATCAATTTGCGTAACGTCGCCGGTAATTACCGCTTTAGAACCCAGTCCCATGCGCGTTAGAAACATTTTCATTTGCTCGGGAGTGGTGTTTTGTGCCTCGTCAAGTATGATAAATGATTGATTTAGCGTGCGTCCGCGCATAAAAGCCAGTGGTGCAATTTCAATGGTGTTGCGTTCAAATTGCTTGCTGGTTTTTTCGAATCCCATCAGATCATATAGCGCGTCATACAAGGGACGTAAGTAGGGATCAACTTTTTGTGTCATATCACCCGGCAGAAAACCCAATCGTTCACCTGCTTCTACCGCCGGTCTAACCAAAATCAGACGCGATACCAGACCGCGTTCCAATGCATCCACTGCACTAGCTACCGCAAGATAGGTTTTACCTGTGCCGGCAGGGCCAATGGCAAAGGTAATATCGTGTTCCTGGATTTGTTGCAGATATTGTGCCTGACGCTGGGTGCGGCCATATAAATTGTTGCGGCGCGTCAATAACGTTGGCGATGTGGATGGTTTGTTGGCGGTAACCTCAGTCCGGGTGTGAGCAGAATCAGGCGCATTTTGGGGATTGAGTGCTTCAATCAAACCAAGTTGAATCTGCTCCAGGCTTAGGTGATGCTGTGATTGACTATAAAAATTGCGCAGGGCCTGAGCGGCCAGTTTTGTCTGGTCTGATTTTCCGGCTAGGCTAAAGTGCTCGCCGCGTCGCGAGATGGCTACATCGAATGCTGTTTCAACTTGCTTGAGGTTTTCATCCAATGCTCCGCACAAATTTGCCAAACGCTGATTGTCGGCTGGTGTGAAAGAAATTTCGATAGATTTAGGTTTCAATGTTGGGCGATGCGGTTACGATGTTGTGATTCTCTCAGTGGTCGAGATACTTTGCAAGTAAAACTCCTTGCAGGAGGCGCTAATATTATTCAGCAAGTATTTCACCTCTCAACGTATGTGATCGTGCTTCAGTAATGCGTACATTCACGAAACAACCTATCTGATCAGGGCTGCTGACTAAATTGACGACACGATTATTATCTGTGCGCCCAAAAAACTCAGCAGTATTCTTTTTAGAGACACCTTCCATCAATACCCGCTGTATCGAACCGACCATCTGTTGACTGATTTTTCTGGATTGCTGATTAATTTTCGCTTGTATTCGATGCAATCTTTCCAGTTTGATTTCCTGTGGCGTGTCGTCCTGCAAATCGGCTGCGGGCGTACCTGGACGTGGACTGTAAATGAAGCTGTAAGAATCATCAAAATTCATGTCTTCAACCAGTTTGAGAGTGGCTTCGAAATCAACTTCCGTTTCACCGGGGAATCCTATGATGAAATCGGAGGAGAGTGAAATATCAGGACGAATCGCTCTAACTTTGCGGATAATGGATTTGTATTCCAGTACGCTATAGCCTCGCTTCATTGCGGCCAATATCCGGTCTGATCCTGATTGGACTGGCAAGTGCAAATGATTAACCAATTTGGGTAAGTGGTTGTATGCTTGAATCAATCGTGCAGTAAATTCTTTGGGGTGCGACGTGGTATAACGAATGCGCTCGATGCCCGGTATTTCATGTAAATATTCAAGCAGTAATGCAAAATCGGCGATCTCGCCATCATCCATCACACCCAAATAAGCATTGACATTTTGTCCTAATAGCGTGATTTCCTTGATGCCTTGATCTGCCAGAATGGCAATTTCTGTGAGTACGTCAACCAGTGGGCGAGAGACTTCTTCGCCGCGTGTATAAGGAACCACGCAGAAACTGCAATATTTGCTGCAACCCTCCATGATCGAAACAAAGGCCGTGGCACCTTCGGTGCGGGCCGGAGGCAGATGGTCAAATTTCTCAATTTCAGGAAATGAAATATCGACTTGTGACAACCCGGTCGCTTTACGTTGTGCGATTAATTGCGGCAATCGGTGTAAGGTTTGCGGGCCAAAAACGACATCTACGTATGGTGCACGGTTGACAATGGCTTTGCCTTCCTGGCTGGCTACGCACCCGCCGACACCAATCAATAAATTGGGATTGCTTTCTTTCAGATGCCTGACACGACCCAAGTCATGAAATACTTTTTCTTGTGCTTTTTCACGCACTGAGCAAGTATTAAACAAAATGAGGTCCGCTTCTGCCGGATCATCAGTGGATTCCATGCCATAAGCAGCATGCAGGACATCAGCCATTTTCTCCGAGTCGTACTCGTTCATTTGGCAACCAAAAGTTTTAATATAAAGCTTGTTACTCACGAATAAATTCTTGGAATAAAAAAATTAAACAATTTGAGCTATTGGGGTTTATTCAATTCTTCGCGCTCTGCCTGATTGGCTTCTTCCTGGGTTAGAATCCAGATACGATGCAGATTACCTGCGATATCCAGTTGATAACGGACCATACCAGCATAGTTCGCAACACTGGGTAAAATAATTAGGTTATCAACCCCCCGAATCTGTCCACCCGCTCCCATCATCATGACTTGGCCATTGATAGTGAACTGAGGAAAAGAAGCCGCTGTCAGTTTGCCCAGCTTGCTATCGGTGGGAAAATTTCTGTGTAATTGACTGGCAACTGGGCTTGATAGCATGATCAGGAACATAACCAAAAATAGTTGTATTACCTGTATTTTTTTCATGACATCATTGAATAGTAGACGAATTAAAGTATAAACGCGATGAATTGGCATTTTACTCTAAATTCATGCAATGAAACCATGCAGCTTGATGAAGTCAATTGGACTGATAGATACCCGCAGCCTTCTCGTCAGAATTTTGGGAACCAGACGATGAATACAATTTCTTTCATTATGAACGTTAGATATTCATTAAGTTACTGCAGTGGATGGAGAATGATGTGGAGTATTTATTTTCGGAATGTTTGAGTATAGGCGTTGCGATTCATCTTCAATTAATTGAGGTGCTTAGGTTGTTTGCTCACTTCGAACAGGATGCTGACCGTTTTGTTGTGTTGAGCTTTGCGGAAAACTTTATAGAAAGAGGGCTCGTTGGCTTTTGCTAATAGTTTGGAAAGCTCTTGGCTATTTACGTTGCGTTTTAATTGTAGCAATAAGGCAGCGAGCCCTGATACATGTGCTGTGGCCAGGGAATTACCTGAGATAAAATCATAGGCCCCGTTGGGTAAGGTCGTTAAGATATCTTCCCCGGGTGCGGATACGGTCATTGTTTGGCTTTCATAGGAGGATTGTACAAGTTTGCTGTTTATACTTCGAACTCCGATTACACCGGATTGCTGTGCGGGGAATCCGGATTTCTCATCTTCTCTATCAGTTTGCGAGGCTATGACAATAATTCCCTGTTGCACGGCTTTCTCGATTAATCGAGCCAACAGTGGATCATAGGGTCCCGTTAAACTTAAATTCAAAACATCAACATTCATTGCAATAGCGGTATTGATCGCTAACGCTAATGTAAAGCTATTGCAGCTTGCTTCCAAGCTGCCTGCTTTGATCCCCCAACAGGCTTTGAGCACAATCAGATTGCTGTCAGGCGCGATGCCGACAATACCTTGGTCATTGTTTGGTTTAGCTGCAATCACACCAGCAATTGCCGTGCCATGAATATCGCTTAGAGAATCCGCTGGCTTTTGTGAAACGAAATTTTTGCTCTGTTGAATTTGCCCCTCTAAATCAGGATGCTTTGTGTCAACTCCGGTATCAATGATCGCAATGGTTATATCTTTGCCAGTAGTCCGGCTGTGTATTTCAGCCAGATTCATCGAATGAATATTCGTTTGCAGACGGTAATAAGGATCGCTAAATTGGCTTGCCATGACTTGGAAAGTATTCATCGTTTGAACGTTATCAATGCGATCGTCTTGCGCTAATGCATTGACAACATCAGCCATCTGCTGATCTTCGTTAATCAGATAGACTACACAATGCTCACCCATTTCTTTAATGGGCCATTGTGAAAGGATTGTCAGTTTGTAATCTGTCTCAATGTTGGACGCCATCCTCTTGCTCCAAGTTGAGCTGCTGTAATCACCGCGCGGGCGATACGACTGATTAACAGAACCAACTGGAATTCTATCGATATGCTTGTCGGTATAAGTGACCAAAATGATGCGTTCGGCTTGTCTACTATTAAACATTCGAGGATCAGCAAAAAAATCCTGTTCAGCACTGGCTGGCAAAACAATAAGTATTGCTAATAAAAACGGGATAAAAAACAAATAAATTTTCATTGATTTACTTAATATCACAATATGATCCTAATCAGAAGAAGGTAATCCGTGAGCCAGTTCTGCAAAAATGACGCGCGCATTATTTTGCAAGCGTGAAATAGCATCTTTGACTTCCTGAAGATTTGTTTGTTGATCGCCAATTTGAACTTCATAAATACCAGTAGGGGATGGGCCTTTAACGATTTGACCTGATACATCGTTCAGAATCGCACTGATTTGTTCTGAGTTTGATGGGGCCGCAAAGACTATACGGATCATATTGTTTTTTTGCTCACTTTCAATCGGATTGGCTAGCGTGCGGTAGTCTGCATTCAATTCGGGTTGATCAATCATTGTGTTTTGTATAATCGGCAATGCAAGTAACAGAATGCTGGCGGCTATGGCAACATATTTGAAAGAACCTAAAAACTGATAAGGGAAATGATTGAGTACTTTTTCAGGCTGATTAGGTTTAGCAAAGACATAGAGTTCAGGTTGTTTTTCGATTCTTTTTTGCAGTCGAGTAAAAGAAGCATGCGATATCTGTTGTAGAAGGTCAGTGTGCCTTATGTTTTCAAACACTTGTTGCTGCTGATTTAGTTCAATTCTGCACGTGATGCAAGTTTTAACATGCCTATTTACAATAGCTTGTTCAACAGGGTCTAGAGATTGATTAACAGACCAAGGCAAAAGAGACCATACTTTCTGGTGCTCATTGTTGCTGGGTACTTGAGTATCTGAAGATAACATCTTTTAACTCCTGCGATTAAGCTCTAGAAATAATTTTGATAAAATTTTTCGCGCATGAAACATTCTGGTTTTTACTGTATTCTCAGGACATTGCATAATTTCTGAGATTTCATGGTAATGCAAGCCTTGATAATATGTCATTTCTACTACTGCACGTTGATCGGGAGACAGTTTGTCAAAGGCAACTTCAAGCCAATTGTTCACTTCCACTTCTGAAATCCATTGAGATCCTCTATCAGGAAAATAATCCAGTTCATCATCGAATTCAGCCGACCGATCTTCTCTTATTAAGTTTTGTTCAGCACTCTTTAAGGATTTTAAATAAGCAATTCCTAATATCCATGTCGATGGACGGCATGTATGATTATAAGTCGTTGCTTTTTCCCAAACTACGTACATGACATCATTGATAATTTCTTCAATATATTCCTGGCGCCTAGTGACGTGAAATATGAATTGATACAATCGATTAAAATAAAGCAAATACAGTTGCTCAAAAGCCTTACTATTACCTGCCGCTGTTTCTGCAATCAAATTCCGTTCTTTTGCCTGTTGCTCTTGCGAGCCAAAGGATTTTCGCGTTCTTAAATCTTGCGAATCATGATTCATGTAGGTTGCTTCATCAATCTAATTTTTATGAGTTTCTGTTTGTCGATCCGTTTATTCCTGATAACGAGTAAATAGTTCATCGCTCGAAAAAAATTAAAAGCCGGCTGTAATAGAAAAGACAATCCGGTTATCGACTGCGTGAGGATGGAATTGCCACCCTGACATCCCTTCCCCCGACATCATCCCCCCTTCATTTTTAGTCGATGCGTGGATGCCGCCATAGTAGCGTACGTCAACGCCCACATTACGGGAGAAATGTATCGTTAGTCCGGAATTCCAGTACAGATAATCATAACTCAGGATTTGTTTCTGTTTATTGTAGCCAAGCGTACTGGATATTTCGATTGAATCAGTAATTGGGTAACGGCCTGTAATCTCAGAATTAAATGACATGTGTTTTTGGTTGTAGCTGTTTTCGGAGAAGTTAAGATTGATCGTGACCAAATCACGAAAGTGACTGAGGAAATAGAATTCATTGTAATCAGCAGCTTGACCAAATATTTTGCCATCGAAGATATAGCGACTCCAAGCCGTATTAAATCGCCAATCATCAGATAACTGATAGGCAAACCCCAGGTAAGGTCTAAATTCTAAAGTCGAATGATTCTCGAAGGCGTGGTCGGCAAAATTAACTGTTGAGGCAAAAGAGCCAAGATAGATTCCTGATTTAAAGGAATAATCAATGTTGGCTTGTGCAACTGGTTTTCCATCACTCTTGGAGTACCCGCGCCAAATATAATCAGTGGCGCCAGTCACGCTGCTACTTAATTGCGCGTGACAACCCATAGAATAAGCGAGACCTAGCAGCAGAAATAGCTTATAACTCAAGCAGCTGATATTAAGTTTTGTTTTATGTGTCAGCGAGTTATAAGAAATCATCAAAGATTTATAAAAATGATTAAAAAATAGATGAATGTTTAATCCAGAGGCCGGTGAGTCGAAGTCATTTTTTTAGCTAACATAGTAATAATCTTAATATTGTAAACAAAATAACTTTCTTGAAGCTGAGCGACTAATTTTTTGTCTTTTTCAAACTAGCGGAGCAATCTGTTACTATTGGGTTTGTCCAAAGTAGCATTGTCTATCTATTTTAACGAAATACTTGGCCTCATCTGTGATTCTTAAGTAAGGTACGGTAAAAAAACAGACTCAAGACGTTCATTGTAAGAATAAGAATCTTTTCAATTCTGCAAATACAAAAATCTAATTGAATAATAGTCTTTGGGGCTAGTTTAAGCGGAAGTTATTGGCAATTCTTAATACATTTGAACCTTTTTTTATTTTGGCAGAATAAACGTTGTGCGTAGAAAAAGTTTATTTTTTAAATTTCTCGTAGATGTTTACTTTAGGACAATAAAAATGAAAGAGTCTTACATGGAAATGCCAGTAACATTTTATTTAATCTCCTTATCAGTGAAATTCGAGAATGGAGTGGGAGGAACAGGTTGCGTTTGTTAATTAAATTATAGGGTATCTGCGTTTTCTGACGCTATCGCAAGGTAATCAATTCAATTCTCTGTTCAGTTGTATTCTTTCGTTCCTGCATGATGTGCATGAACAATCCCTTAGGCGGTCACACCATTTTTAAGCCTGTGTAGATTGCATTTAACCTTTTCATTAACTGCGCGATAGAAATTCAAGTTGATTTTGAATAGAATGCTTGCAAAAGCTTGGCTTTGTTCTAATGAAGTAAAGCTCATAACAGCTATCTCAAGCGGCGATAATGCTTGTAATTGATTTCCTTTATTTAGTCCTTAAATAATACGGGAAAGGTATTTATGAACTGCATTGGTTTATGTTCGTTAATCGAGTGAATGTCCTTATGTCCAAATAATTATAATAATTTAAAGTTTGAAATCTGATTATGTTATTTTCGAGTAAAGAGAGCTATTAATATCATGATAAATCTTAATGTAGTAATACTCGCAGCCGGTGCGGGAAAGCGCATGCAATCTTCACTTCCTAAAGTAATGCATATTCTGGCAGGGAGTCCTTTACTTGAACATGTCGTCAATATTGCTCGATTACTATCGCCTCAAAAGATCTGCATAGTTATAGGTCATGGAGGTGAAGTAGTTAAACAATCGACTGCGGCTGACGACTTGACTTGGGTAATGCAAGAACAACAGTTGGGAACAGGTCATGCGCTGATGCAAGCACAATCACATCTTGATAAAGATGGTTTTACGCTCGTGTTGTATGGGGATGTTCCATTAGTTGGCATTGATACTTTGCGAGAGCTTATTAAACAGTCAGAAGGAAAATATTTTTCGTTATTGACTGCACTTGTAAAAGATCCTTTTGGATATGGCAGGATTATACGTGATCCTAAAACAAGTGAGATTGTTGCCATCGTAGAGCAGAAAGATGCCAATGCTGATCAGCAGGCTATTAATGAAATTAATACAGGTGTTATGCTTATCCCAAATATTCAATTGCATAAATGGTTGCCGAACATTGAAAACAAAAATGCACAGCATGAGTATTACTTGACAGATATTATTGGTATGGCTGTTAAAGATAATATTCATATCAGATCCACACAACCAACGAATTTCTGGGAAGTAATGGGAGTTAATAATAAACATCAATTGGCAGAACTTGAAAGAATTTATCAGAAAGAACAAGCCCATAAATTGCTAGAATCCGGTGTTGGCATGACAGATCCGGCGCGTATAGATATACGTGGAGAGTTATCTTGCGGATCAGATGTGGCGATTGACATTAATTGTATTTTTGAAGGTAACGTCAAATTGGGCAATGATGTGAAGGTGGGAGCGCATTGCACATTGAAAAATGTAACGGTTGAATCAGGTACAATAATTCATCCGTATAGCCTGATTGAAGGCGCCGAAATCGGGGAAAATTGCAAGATTGGACCCTATGCGCGCATACGGCCAGGTACAAAACTCTCTAGCAAAGTTCATATTGGTAATTTTGTTGAAGTTAAAAATAGTCAAATAGCGTTGGGCAGTAAAGCAAATCATTTAAGCTACATAGGCGATTCTGTGGTTGGAAAGAATGTCAATGTGGGTGCTGGAACGATTACATGTAACTATGATGGAGCTAATAAATACCAAACCATTATTGAAGATGATGTGTTTATAGGCTCAAACACTCAACTGATAGCGCCAGTTAAAATTTCTAAAGGTTCAACAATTGGTGCAGGTTCCACCATTGTAAAAGATACGCCAGAAGATTCATTGACATTGTCGCGAACAAAACAAGTGAGCTATACGGAATGGAAACGTCCTTCAAAATTGAAGAAATGATGAGTGAAACCTTCCTTTGTAGCTTAAGTATTTTTGATTTGACAGGGAAATCATGAGATGTGCGGAATAATTGGTGCTATTGCAAATACTAACGTTGTTCCAGTTTTACTGGAAGGTTTACTGCGACTAGAGTATCGAGGTTACGATTCTGCCGGTTTGGTTGTAACCAATAAAGGATTGGAAAGGGTGCGCACGACCGGGCGTGTAACAGAATTGAACAAACTGGTAGTGCAACAAAAGACTCAGGGTTTGGCAGGTATTGCACATACTCGTTGGGCAACGCACGGCGTGCCTTCTGAACGTAATGCACATCCTCATTTTTCTGGTCAGGATTCCAAAATAGCTGTGGTGCATAATGGAATCATCGAAAATCATGAAGCCATACGTTCAAGCCTGAAAGATAAGGGATTTGAATTTTTATCAGATACCGATACCGAAGTGATTGCACATTTAATAGCATTTAATCTAAAGCATGAAACTGATTTGTTTAAAGCGGTTTGTCTGTCTTTAGCAGAACTGCAAGGGGCTTATGCAATCGCAGTGATTGAAGAAGATCATCCCGAGCGTATTATTGTTGCACGAAATGGAGCGCCTTTGCTGATAGGAGTGGGAGAAGATGGTAATTATGTGGCATCAGATACTTCAGCATTATTACAGGCTACACGCAGCATTATTTATCTGGAGGAAGGTGATGTTGCAGAGCTAAATAATGATGGTTATCGTATTGTAAATTGTTTGCAAAATCAATTAGGTGACCCGGTGCAGCGTACTGTGCATGAAAGCACTTTATCCAACGAGGCGATTGAATTGGGGCCTTATGCACATTACATGCAGAAGGAAATATTCGAGCAACCGAGTGCAGTAGCTAACACATTGGAGATGGTGCTCAATGCACAATCGATTTCTCCTAATTTATTCGGTAGCGAGGCAGAAAAGATTTTTTCCAAAACCAATAAGATTTTGATCCTGGCTTGTGGAACTAGTTATCATGCGGGTTTGGTCGCTCGATATTGGTTGGAAACCGTTGCTGGAATGTCTTGTAATGTTGAGATTGCTAGTGAATATCGCTACCGTGATCCAATCGCGGATCCCAATACATTGGTGATCGGTATTTCGCAATCTGGGGAGACTGCTGACACATTGGCGGCGCTGAATTATGCAAAGAAACTCGGCCACCACTATAGTTTGGCTATTTGCAATGTGCCAGAGAGTGCTTTGATACGACAGACTGATTTGCGTTTTCTTACCCGTGCCGGCCCAGAAATAGGTGTGGCGTCCACTAAAGCATTTACAACGCAGCTGGCATCGCTATTGTTGTTGACAGTGACATTGGCAAAGATGCATCAAAAATTATCCGTGGATGATGAGAAGAAGGTAATTGCTGCATTGCGCCATTTGCCGGTTGCTTTGCAACATGCGCTTCAAGTAGAGCCGCAAGTTAAAATTTGGGCTAAAAGTTTTGCCCAAAAACGTCACGCGCTATTTTTAGGGCGTGGCGTCCATTATCCTATTGCAATGGAAGGGGCGCTTAAACTTAAAGAAATTTCTTATATTCACGCTGAGGCTTATGCTGCTGGTGAGCTAAAACATGGCCCTCTTGCTCTAGTGGATAGTGAAATGCCTATCGTCGCCATTGCTCCTAATGATCAGTTGTTGGGAAAATTAAAATCTAATTTGCAAGAAGTGCACGCACGAGGCGGAGAACTCTATGTGTTTGCGGATGCAGATTCCCAGATTGCAGAAAGTGAGGGGCTGCATGTGATACGATTAGCAGAGCATGCAGGCTTGCTGAGTCCAATTCTTCATACAATACCATTGCAGTTGCTGGCTTATCACGTTTCCCTGGTGAAAGGTACTGACGTTGATAAACCCAGAAATCTGGCAAAAGCGGTAACCGTTGAATAAGTATAATTGTGTTGATTGAATTTGAAGGCGATCGGTCATGTTATACAGAACAGCATCATAGGCTATTAAGTTTGAGGTGTAATATTTTGCACAGGATGCAGTTTTGTGGTTACAAAACTACTTTTGTAAAGGATAAAGATCAATGGCAGGTCATAGTAAATGGGCGAATATTAAACACAAAAAAGCTGCGCAAGATGCCAAGCGCGGTAAGGTGTTTACACGACTCATAAAAGAAATAACGGTAGCTGCTCGTATGGCGGGTGGAGACCCGGATAGTAATCCAAGATTACGTTTGGCTGTGGATAAGGCATATGATCAGAATATGCCTAAGGACAATGTAGAGCGCGCGATCAAACGTGGTAGTGGGGATTTGGATGGCGTCGATTATGAAGAAATTCGTTATGAAGGCTATGGGATTGTGGGTGCTGCAGTAATGGTCGATTGTATGACGGATAATCGCGTTCGAACGGTAGCCGATGTACGTCATGCTTTTACTAAGTTCGGCGGTAATTTGGGTACAGATGGTTCTGTTAGTTTCTTGTTCAAACATTGTGGTCAATTAATCTTTGCCCCAGGAACCAACGAAGATAAGCTCATAGAAGCGGCATTGGAGGCTGGCGCTGAAGATGTGATCAGTAATGAGGATGGTAGTATCGAGGTCATTACTGCTCCGTATGAATTTATAACCGTCAAAGCAGTCTTGGAGAAAGCAGGCTTTAGAGCCGAGTTGACAGAAGTGACCATGAAACCAAGTAATGAAGCATTATTGACCGGTGACGATGCAGTGAAAATGCAGAAATTACTGGATGCGCTGGAAAGTCTTGATGATGTGCAGAATGTTTACACTACAGCTGTTCTTGATGAATAAAAATCCCTCTACAAACAGGTGATAAAATTCGTATTCTTGGTATAGATCCTGGTTTACGTATTACTGGCTTTGGTGTGATAGATAAAAATGGAGGTAATTTAACCTATATTAGCAGTGGGTGTGTCAAAACCTCCGAAGGTGAATTACCAGACCGTCTCAAGTTGATTCTCGATAACTTGAGAGAAGTGATCTTCCAGTATCAACCTGAACAGGTTGCCATTGAGCAAGTTTTTGTAAATATCAATCCTAAATCAACATTATTGCTGGGGCAGGCGCGTGGTGCTGCTATTTGTGCGGCGGTCATGAATAATCTCATTGTTGCGGAATATACTGCACTGCAAATAAAACAAGCTGTGGTAGGCAATGGTCATGCAAAAAAAGATCAAGTGCAGGCTATGGTCATGCGATTACTTAGTTTGGCAAGTAATCCCAGTGCTGATGCTGCAGATGCATTAGCCTGCGCAATTTGCCATGCTCATGGTGGATTGGGGCTGGGAAGAATTTCCACAATAGGTTATCGAATGAAACGGGGGCGCTTAGTATGATCGGGCGTTTAACTGGCATACTGCTCGAAAAACATCCGCCACAGGTACTGTTGGATGTGCAAGGCGTTGGTTATGAAGTGGATGTGCCGATGAGTACCTTTTATGATCTTCCAACAGTTGGTATGCAAGTTGTGTTGTATACGCATCTTGTCATACGTGAAGATATGCACCTTTTATTCGGTTTTTCGACTGAATCAGAGCGTCAGACCTTTCGCCAATTGGTGAAAATCTCCGGGGTAGGTGCCAGAACTGCTCTGGCTCTTTTGTCGGGCTTAAGTGTATCTGATTTGCACCATGCCGTTGAGACACAGGATAGCGCACAACTGATCAGAGTGCCTGGGATTGGGAAAAAGACTGCTGAACGTTTATTATTAGAGTTGCGCGATAAACTGGATTCTGCCGTAATTGATTCAGGTCAAGCTAAGCCAGCGTTAGGTAATGACCATGACATACTTAATGCATTGTTATCACTGGGTTATAATGATAAGGAAGCTGGTTGGGCTGTCAAACAAATATCTGCAAATGCGACTATCTCTGATGGTATACGTCAAGCATTGCAGTTATTATCGAAGGCAAAATAATAGTTGAAAGCAGAATATTGAATGATTGAAACCGATCGACTGATTGCTGCAGTTTCTTCATCTTCCCAGGAAGAGATTTTAGAGCGGGCTTTACGACCCAAGCAACTGGAAGAGTATGTTGGTCAGGAGAAAATTCGCGAACAGTTGCAGATTTTTATTGAAGCAGCCAGGAATCGTCGCGAAGCATTGGATCATGTTTTATTATTCGGTCCCCCTGGTCTTGGTAAAACTACGCTTGCGCATATTATTGCGCGAGAAATGGGAGTTAATTTGCGTCAGACTTCTGGTCCAGTGCTGGAGCGTCCAGGTGATTTGGCAGCACTACTGACAAATCTTGAGCCCAATGATGTTTTATTTATTGATGAAATTCATCGCCTTTCTCCGATGGTGGAGGAAATTCTTTATCCGGCATTGGAGGATTATCAACTAGATATCATGATTGGTGAAGGCCCGGCTGCGCGCTCTGTAAAATTGGATTTACCGCCCTTTACTCTAGTCGGAGCCACTACACGTGCGGGAATGTTGACTAATCCACTGCGTGATCGTTTCGGAATAGTCTCTCGGCTAGAATTTTATACGCCAGACGAATTAAGTAAAATTGTGGTCCGGTCTGCAGGATTGCTGAACGTGAAAATTTCACCCGATGGCGCATTTGAGATAGCTCGCCGTTCTCGAGGTACTCCGCGTATTGCAAATCGATTGCTGCGTCGTGTTCGAGATTTCGCTGAGGTCAAAGCTGATGGACATGTCACTCATTTAGTGGCGGATGCGGCGCTGAGTATGCTGGATGTGGACATAATAGGTTTAGATATTATGGATAGAAAATTGTTATTGGCCGTAATAGAAAAATTCAACGGCGGTCCTGTTGGGGTTGATAATCTTGCTGCGGCCATTAGTGAAGAGCGTGACACGATTGAAGATGTACTGGAGCCTTATTTGATTCAACAAGGTTTCTTAAAGCGTACTCCAAGGGGGCGCATGGCTACTACAATGACATATCAACATTTTGGCGTTGCTTTGCCAAGAAATGGATTGAATGGTGAACTGTGGGAAGAAGCTAATTTGTAGAAAGTTGAGTCTATAATTAATAATTTATGAAAATTCAGACATTACGTATCATCATAGCAATACTCATGACACTAGTTGTTATGTTGTATTTTTATACCAATCGGGAAAAAGATTTTTACAGTAAAAATGCAGAGCCTGCTGTTGCTCAAATACTCACTGAAATCTCGAGTTGGAATAAGCAAGTGCTGCTAATTCACTTGGCGCCCGAAGCTAAACAAGCTGTGAGTGACGAGCAATTAGATAAATTAATGAATCTTTATCGTAGTTTTGGTCGTTTCCAGTCCATCAAGGAACTGAATTTTTCACGTACAATCAGTGCGTTCTCTTTGGTGGGTGAAAAGCGTATTAATTATTCAGGTATCGCACACTTTGAGATGGGCCTTGTTAATTTAAATATTACTCTGATAGAGCGAGGTGGGTTCTTTCTTGTCTATAATTTTGCATTAACACAAGCCACGGAAGAATAAGTCATACTAAAACATTGGCTTAACTAATAAGACTGAATTTCAATATTTGGTGCGATTCTGAAAATTAAGAGCAAAATATATCCCTTTCTTTAAAAAGGGAACCGGCGGCTTATGAAATAACATGAATGCTTTTCATGGTATGCTTTGAACTATACAAGAGATACGCGAGTCCTATTGCTTGTTAGAATGATTTGGTAATTAATTTTTAATTGGAGGTTGTTTCGTATGAATCAAAACTACTCAACAGTTGCTCAAAGGTCCACATCTGCTTTAGCGACTAACAAGGTGTTACGCAATACATACATGCTTTTATCGATGACATTGCTATTTAGCGGCCTTACTGCAGCGCTTTCAATGTTTTTGAATATGCCGCCAATGACTTATTTGGTATCAGTCATCGGAGGCATGGTCATTGCTATGTTTGTATTGCCACGCTTTGCTAATTCTCCAGCAGGTATCGGAATTGTTTTTCTGATTACCGGCATGCTGGGATTTGGGCTGGGGCCGATGCTGAGCATGTATGCTGCTTTGCCTAATGGCGGTAGTATTATCACGTTGTCACTAGGTGGAACAGGCGTCATATTCTTGGGTTTGTCTGCTTATGCGCTTGCTACACAAAAAGACTTTAGTTTCCTGGGTGGCTTCTTGATGGTTGGTATCTTGTTGGTGTTAATCGCAGCAGTCGCTAATATTTTCCTAGCTATACCTGCCATGTCATTAGCCATTTCCGCTGTGGTCATTATGATAATGAGTGGCTTCATTCTGTATGATACCAGCCGCATCATTCATGGCGGGGAGACTAATTATGTGTTAGCTACGATTGGGTTGTACATGACAATTTTTAATATTTTTATCAGTCTGTTACAAATACTGGGAATTATGGGCAATGATGATTGATTCTCAAGCTAAAGGATGATTCTAGAACCCCGGCTAACCGGGGTTTTTTTTGACTGCATAAAACTCTGATACAGGATGGTGAATAATATGGAATGGATGCAAATTGTTTCTGCATTGGCATTAGTAATGTTCATTATAGTTTTGTTTCCAGTTGCTAGAAAGATGATAAAAATTAGTCCAACCGGATCATCTTCAGATTGGATGGCATTTGTCATTCCTATCATCGTAATCATTCTATTTATTATGCTTTTAATTGAATTGGTGTGAATTTATTGCCCTAACTTGACTCTTCGTAAAGACCTCTGCGCAACCGCGAGAATTTAAGCGTGTCCCCAAAGCTAAAGAATTGGAACAGAGAACGGCGAAGATCCACGCTAAAAAGAGATGATACGGCCAGTCAAATTACTCATCTACTTATTGCTATACTTAATTCAGACATTTTTTCATCAAAAATTTATCCCTTGCAAAATGAAGTATGCTGATTTTCAAGGAGTCCGAAGTTTCATAAAATGAAGACATGAAATGGAGGATGAAAATGGAATTACCCCGCACACAATATAGTCAGGAATTTCGGAAGGAATCAATTAAGTTTTTCAAAGAAAGCGGATTGACTCTGGTTGAAGCAGCAAAACGGCTGTCGTTACCCCAGGGGACACTAAAGAATTGGGTTTATGCTGACAAACGAGGAGAACTCACTACAGTGTGCAAGCATCAGAAGCCGCTGACTGAACTTGAGTTAGAGCTATCCAGAGTTAAACGGG
>JAGOKN010000147.1 GCA_017994575.1 Nitrosomonas sp. | reverse complement strand
ATTGATGGCTTGCATTATAGCGATATTGAGCAGAAAGTAGTGGATCTGCGCAGGAAATCTTCTTTGATCAAGTCAGTTACTGTTATTCGATGCTAATCAGTTGACAAAATGTTGCTGATTTCTAGATATGGTTGATTAGCGATAGCCATGCCAATCAATACTCATAGGTTAGTATGCTTTAATAAATCGGAAACCAATTTATGGAAAGTTTCTTTGGGATCTAGTTGTTTTTTAACAACTGTTTTTGTATCGTCGGTTTGATTAGGCTCTGTGCCAGCACATTGTTCATCAGTGATGTTGCGACAAAAATCCCGGAAGTTATTCCAATCTTCGTTGTAGCTGGCTAGACGATCTTGATGAATAAATACGCGCAAAATCTCAAAGTTTTCTTGCATCTCAGGTAAACGAGAACAAAGGTATATATTGATATTTTTAGGCCAGCCTTTGTGTCTGGGATACAAATCGGCTAATTCAGTTTCAATCGTATAGCGGAAGTTATCAATCGCAGTGGCTCGGCGCTTGCGATTCAGTATTTCAACGAATATGGCCACTAACCCTAAAATGCCAAATAATACAAATGGCCACATCGGTACGGTTTCAAAATACCCGGCGATTTGACTAATGTTTTCGCTTACAGTACTTTCATTTAAGGAATTTTCGTTCAAGGTTGTCTCGATTTAAGTACATTAGAAAAATATGCAGTGGATTCTTATATAATAACCATCACTTATTGTATCTTGCCATAGAGAGAGGCATGTATCAATAATGTTATTTTGTCTTGTATGGTCATATTAGATTGTTATTAGGGATGTCTTGAGCCCGTTTGGAATAAGATTTTCTTAACACTTATACTTAGATGTACCTTTTTCATTCAAAGTGAATGCAGCATGGAGTTCATTGAGCGTATCGCTTAAATTGACAGGTGATATGTCAGAAAATGCAGATAATATGCTTGTCAAAAAACCACGAGTAATTCTTTGCGGCCAGTGTTTCGCGCGATGTTTCAGATAATCACTGGTAATATGTATTCAGCAATAATACCCGGCATTGCTAAATTTGAATTGACCTGACACAGCTAATTGCGTTATTTTTGTCTGTTTTTTGCGTTCGAAACGCTTATTATCCATATTATTTTGCTCTTGGTTTATGACTAAATCTCCTAAAATTGCTGCTTTAGCCCAACCAGAAAGTTTTGAAGCGGCATCGGCTGAACTGGAAAAAATAGTAGCGGCCATGGAAGCAGGGCAAATGTCATTGGAAGCTTCTCTTGCAGCGTATCAGCGTGGGGTTGAGTTGTTGCAATATTGTCAGAATAAGCTGCAAAGCGCACAACAACAGGTGCGAATACTCGAAGCAGATATGTTAAAAAATTTTACAAGACCTGATATTGATGAGCGTTGATTTTCAGAATTGGACAAATAATTGTCAAGCGCGTATCGAAACCTTCCTTGAATCGCGATTACCAGCTTCGGATTGTGTTCCTGAACGATTACATAAGGCAATGCGCTACTCTGTTCTGGGGGGGGGGAAACGGGTGCGTCCACTCTTGTCTTTTGCTGCCGGGGAACTGGCGGTTGCCGATGTCGAACGTGTAACTGTCGTAGGCGCAGCGGTAGAACTTATTCATGCCTATTCACTGGTGCATGATGATTTGCCCTGTATGGATGATGACATTTTGCGGCGCGGAAAACCGACTTGCCATGTGGAATTTGATGAAGCAACGGCATTGTTGACGGGTGATAGTTTACAAACACTGGCTTTTGAGTTATTGGCGGAGAAACGTTTGACCGATGCACCGGAAGCGCAATTGGGGATGATAACGCAACTGGCTTTGGCGGCTGGTTCTCGGGGTATGGCTGGAGGGCAGGCGTTTGATCTGGATAGCGTTGGCAAGACGTTGAGTTTGCCAGAACTTGAATTTATGCATATTCATAAAACAGGCGCGTTGATTCGTGCAGCGGTAATGCTGGGAGCACGCTGTAGCAACCGTCTGGATGATCAGCAATTAAGCAAATTGGATCATTTTGCTAAAAGTATTGGTTTGGCATTCCAAGTGGTAGATGATTTGCTGGATGCCGAGGCGACTACGGCGACATTGGGCAAAACAGCCGGTAAAGATGCTGAAAATAATAAACCGACTTATGTCAGTATTTTAGGGCTTAGCCAAGCACGTGAATTGGCGGCGAAATTGCAGCACGATGCCTATCAGGCGTTAGATGGCTTTGATGAAGCTGCATTAAGATTGCGACAAGTAACCGATTTCATTATTAAACGTAAATTCTGAGTATTATTTCCTACACTTTCTATTTTCAGGTTTTGAATGTATCCACTGCTAGATACCATTGACTCGCCATCCCAGTTACGTGAACTGGATCAGAAGAAATTGCCGCAGTTTGCTAAGGAATTACGTGACTTCCTTATAGAATCAGTCGCGAAAACTGGAGGGCACTTGTCTTCCAATCTGGGTACGGTCGAGCTGACCATTGCCCTGCACTATGTGTTTAATACACCACACGATCAACTGGTGTGGGATGTGGGGCATCAAACCTACGCGCACAAAATTCTGACCGGCCGGCGAA
>JAGOKN010000021.1 GCA_017994575.1 Nitrosomonas sp. | reverse complement strand
CATACAATTCACCATCTGTACGCCGCATGACTTCCTCAAAAGCAAAATTGATCGAATTGGAATCGGTTAAATTCAGGTGAAAGCTCTCCAGACCTTCAGCCAGCAACATTTCGACACTATCGCGTCTTCTTGCAGTGGCAAACACGCGATAACCGCGTGCATGTAATCCTTTGGCAACACAGTAGCCAATCCCACTAGAACATCCAGTGATTAATATGGTTTTTTTCATCTGATTCGATTAACCTGTAAAAACGTAATTTTGCTTTTCAGCATTTCCGATCACTTGACAGTAATTTTGGTGCAAAGATAGCATGCACGCATGATACTAACCTCTCTAAACTAGAAAATAACACAAGAAAAGATCCTCAATGGCAAAAATTTTATTCCGGCTGCATGGTGTTCCCGATGATGAAGCAGATGACGTGCGCGAGCTATTAGCTAATCATGACATTGATTTTTATGAAACATCAGCCGGGAACTGGGGCGTTTCAATGCCGGCTATCTGGCTGAAAGATGCAGATCAGTTTGAGAAAGCGCGTACATTATTGGATAGCTATCAGAATGAACGCACACTTAGAATGCGCACAGAATATGCCCGCCTGGAACGGGAAGGAAGAAATAAGACTTTTATCGATGCCGTTAAACAAAATCCTGCTCATTTTCTGATTCACTTAGCGCTTGCCGCACTGGTCATCTATTTGTCTATCAGATTGGTACTTGATTTGGCAGGATAAAAATATGAAACGCTTTTCATACCGATGATATTGATTGATTTGAATTTAATTTGCACCTGAAAAGATGGTGCAGCAAAGATAAGCAAACATCACCCTTCATCCAGCAATGCCCCCACCAGCTTAGCTTCGATTTCCTGATATTGCGGATTATTATTACGGACGACAGATGGCTCCTGCCAAGCAGGATTCTGGCGCAAAGTGCTGGTCAGTTTTTTCCAGTTGTCAGGTAATTTCTCGCTATCGGCTTTGTCCACGTGCAAAGCATCCTGAGCCGCATGGCCTCGGTGCATCAGTTTCTTCAGCAAGTGTTTTTGGCGCAGATACAAGATTTGCACAGTAGCTTCATCGGCGCATTGCCACTGTGTGCCTTTGACGGTGGCCTTGATTTCATCGCCGTAGCGTTTGAAAGTGGACCAGCCAGCGCCCGCAATGGCACCCAGTGCGCTGGCCGCACCCAAGCTCATGCCACCCACCATCAGATCGATGCCGGCACCAGCTGCGGCGCCTTTGGCCGCAGCGCTGCCTACGTCCAAACCGTAAGCTTTGAGTATGCCAGGCGCAAAAATATCCAGTTGCCAATGACCGTTACTGACCGGTATTTTCTGAATGGCAACATCCTTGTCGGAGAAATTGAAAATCGATAATAAATCGTTGAGGCAATGCTGCTCGGCTTTTCTGACAAAATCATGCAGCCGGTCTTCAATCAATGAATGAGCGATTAGGTTATGCTGCATTGATTTGGTTTCGCGATAGCAAGCAACGTTGACAATCAACTCGGTCACGCGTTTGGCGCCAGATAAGCACAATTGATTCCACAACTTGGCACGGAAATCGATCAGCTTTTGCAGCGGTGTGTAATGGGACTCGACCAGCGTTTGGATTTTCTGATACAAGCGCTTTTCCGCCTCAAAAGTAAACGCAACCGTATCAAATTCTAGCGTCGCGTGCATGTGGTAGCCTGCCAGATGTTGCCGCCACTTCGCCAGTTCCTGATTGTGCTCGGCGATAAAGTTAAACACCGGAATAATCGGTTTAGCGGATTGCGTCAGGATATCCAGTTCGAGGCGGTATTTTTCCAGAAAAGGCTCTCGCACATCAATGATGTATAAAAGAATGTCGCTGCGCAATACTTGCCGAATGACTTTGGCTTCCTGTTCCAATGGGTCATTGACAGAAACATGCGCGATAAAATGTTCCAGTATTTGCGCCGGTGTCAGCGGCTTTAATTTGGTTTGCAGCTTTTTGATATGCGCAAACAAAGCCCTGGAATCCTCCAATCCCGGTGTGTCATACAAATTTAAAACCGGCTCATTGTCAGCAGCAATGGTCGCCTGTTCGACATGGCGCGTGGTGCCCGCAGCATCTTCAATGACACCAAATTCTGTGCTGCGCAGCATGGTGCGAATCAGCGATGTTTTACCCGTGTTGGTATGTCCGACGACGGCGATATTCAACAACGGAAGCGCATCCGGTTGATGAGAACGATGGGGAGTTTTTACGATCATGGCTATTGGGTAATGACATGTTCTGCGGGAATACCACAGGCTTCCGCCAGGCGAAACCAAGCAATTTCACGTGCGTTGGTGACAGGCGCTGATGGCTTGCTCAAAAGGATCAGCCAGGGTTTTTCGCTGGTATGATCGATCAATTCTTTAATCAGACGCTGCACGCCGCGATCGGGCAAGCGATGCGCCGCCACGCCCAGCAATAATGGAGTCTTGAGGTTCTTGATCAACGCAATGGCTTCATCGTGAGTGTCCTGATCAATGATGTTCAAACGGCAAGTCACGGTTTCTGGCCAATGAGTAGCATCATCCAGTTCAATGCCAAAAGCCTGCGCATTCGACGGAATCGCATTGTTTTCCGGCGGGAGCACCACTTCGGCAGGCTTGATACCGGCATGCGGATCGGCATCAATGACCTTGGCCTGAACTTCTCGCGCCATCAGGCGTTGGCGTAACTCAATGTAATAAGGCAAATAGAGATCCAGCCTGAAGCGGCGCTCACTCCAGCGCTGCATCATCATGGATAAGCCGAGCAGCAGAATGCGCGGCAAAACACCATAAACCAACAATGCACCCATTAAAAAGGTTGCCCAGGCAGTGCGCGTAGCGGCATCCTGCTTGGCAACACCCACCCGACTGGCAACCGTTTGAGGGTCATTGGGAATGGTTAAACCCAGATATTCCAGCGGCGCGCCCAGAATTTGCGTGAGTCTCGGCAGACTGCTATCGGGCAGCAGCGTGGTGCCCCAGATGAAATTGTATTGCTTGGCCAGCATAAGCAATATCAGCAACACCATGCCAGCGCTTAAATAAGTTAACCAGAATTTATGCGTCAATACACTGACGCGCCACTTGCCGACATCACCGGTTAAGCAGCTTTCCCACCAGGCACGCGAGGCAAGCGAAGCCATCGTGGGATCTTTCTTTTGTCGATAAGGCAACCAACTAGCCAACTGCGCGGCAATGCCTGTGCTCAAGCTTTGTAAATTAAGCGTAACTCCGGTGATCCACAACAACAATGAAATGGTATTGAATCCCAGCAACACGGCAAGTAACCAGTAAATATTCAAAGTAGACGATTCACTGACTGCCTGGCTCGCTGCCAAGCCTCCCAAAATTGCAGCAGCGCCCAGGCAAATGCGATTCACGCGGACAGATTGTTTTTGGGGTTGCTGCAACGCATCTTCCAGCGCATTATCGTGAATTAAAAGATTGGCACGCGTGGCCAGCCGGCGCATGAAATCCGAATAGTTGAAGTCACTGACGGGTTGCTTCGACATCTCTTTGATGCTGGCATACGATAATTCTCCCGCTTTACTGGACTCAATTTTGCGCAATTGCTCAATTCGCACCAAATCGGCGAATTTATATTTGTTTACTGACATTCTGCGACCCATTCCAGAAGAATGAAGGTTAAGGACTTAAGGAAACGCTGATTAATTGACTGTACGATCGAATCACTTCGTTGCGCGGTACTCGCTCCCTCGCCTATCATATTGATATGTCTCGGTTGCTGCGTTCCGTGCGCCTCGTGCTTCATCTCGTTCGCCGAATTAATCAGCGTTTCCTTAAAGTTGGTGATATATGTTTTGTTCACAGCGATTAACGGAAACAATCTAGCTTTTCAGCAGAAAATTTACTGCAAAACACGCTAAAATTCGTTATCAGATCATTCAAAAAATTATGGCAGGAAAATTTCATGAAGCCGGTTGCAATTTTTAGACATCTGCCCATTGAAGGGCCAGGGTATTTTGCCACATTTCTCGACAACAATCATATCCCGTGGCGGCTAATTAAAATCGATGCAGGAGAATCCCCGCCAGCCAATATCGATGAATTCAGCGGCTTAGTGTTTATGGGTGGGCCGATGAGCGTCAATGATGACTTACCCTGGATCGAATCTTCGCTGGCGTTGATCCGCCAGGCGGTGGCAGCAGATATGCCGGTTTTGGGGCATTGCCTGGGGGGGCAACTCATGGCCAAGGCATTGGGAGGGATCATCAGCGCCAATCCGGTCAAAGAAATGGGCTGGGGCGAAGTCAGTGTGCCGGATAATCCGGTTGCACGAGAATGGTTTGGCGATTTAGCGACTTTCAATTCATTCCATTGGCACGGCGAAGCCTTCAGCATCCCGCAAGGCGCTACCTGCATCCTGTCCAGTCCGTATTGCGAAAATCAAGCATTTGCCATGGGCATGCACTTAGGCATGCAATGTCATATAGAAATGACCGAGCGCCTGGTCATTGACTGGTGCAGCGTCGGTGCGGAAGAACTCGCCAGTCTCAACGAACCCTCGGTGCAATCCATTGCTGAGATAGAAAAGAATTTGCCTGAGCGCGTGGCGGCGTTGAATGCAGTGGCAGAACAATTGTATTTAAAATGGATTACTCATTTGAAACAGTGAATTAAATGATCATACTGGTGCCGGGTCGAATGTTAATCCAACATATGCTCACCCAAAAGCAGCGCCATAAATTTCTCACGCGTTGCACTGGATGAATCCCGATAGAGCGTATATTTCGCATGCTGCTCCGGTTGCTGCGGATTGATCTCAATGCCCCATAACGGCGCCAGGGTCATCGGCAAATTGGAATAACGCACATCCACCAGCACATTTGGCTGTTCAGGACGAATCGCCAGCAATCCTGCGGAGAAATGGCTGAAACGGGCTATATCGTTAGCCAATACGGATGAGGCGGGTACATTGCGCAAATCACGTTCCATGATGAATTTCTCGATGGATTCTCCGGGATAAACGCGTGGCTCGGAAAACAAGCCAACCCGGATCGCATCCACGTGCAGCTTGCCGTCAAATTCATATACCGAGCGCCATAGCACCAGATTGGCGAGTGTTGGCTTGACCAGTAATGTTTCCGCGCGGTGACCTCTCTCAGCAATCAGTGCTTCGGCCACAGTTTCCGCGCGTTGCAATTGCATCCAGCCGAATGACATATAGGCCGCAGCCAGCAACAGTCCGATACGAGCAACTGTATGGGTATATTTCTTGAAGGCAATCATTCCAGCAATCAGCAGGATCAATGTAAACGCCGGATCAAGCACTGAAATGGTATTCCACGCAACACGCTCATCACTCAAGGGCCATAGCAGATGCGTACCGTAACTGGTAAAAGCATCCAGCACACCGCTCAAACAATAACCCAACAAAGCAAACCAATACAGACGAGCGAAGGGCAAGCGTTTGCGCAAAAAAGGCCATAGCAACAGCGCCGCTATCAAGGCGCCCAACGGCACAAAAAGTAGCGAATGCGTGAAATGGCGATGAAACTCGATATTCAATAGCGGATCATTCGATGATTGAATCAGAATGTCTAAGTCTGCAACAATACCGGCAAAGAAACCAATACCGGTGGCAAGACGTGTTTCCTGCTGTTTGGCACCCGACTGTGCCATGGTGGCGCCGAGTAATCCCTGGGTCAATAAATCCATAGTTGTTAAAGTAGTGGTCAGTGAATAATCAATCGCTTTAAATGAAAGCGCATCGCGTAGTATAAAAGGGTCGCTCGTTGATTAGCCATTCATTCTTAACGGGCAATGTCAAAGAACAATAATAATGAAAATCGGATCGGGTATGATATGTTTTGGTTCCCCCAAGATCGTTCTCAGAGAATGAAGGCAAAAGGATGGAACGCCCATCACCCAGAAATACCATGCACCATAGTCAATACCATCGATCAAACCAATGCGCAAACATCTAAGCACCTTGCTGCTGGCTCTCGCAGGGTTGATTATAGTTGCTGCGATAGCTCTCTACGCATTGCGCAACCCGCTATTGGAAGCACTGATCAGCAATCAATTGCATAAACAGGGCATTCCGCTGCAATCACTTGGAATGATCGAGGTTTCTCCCCATCGCTTTCGATTGCAGGATCTGGCAGCAGGTGCGCACCAAGAACTGCGTGTTGGAAACATTCTCGCGACTTGGGATCTATTGGATTTGCTCATGGGAAAGCCACTCTCGATTGAAATAAGCGGCTTGCAGATCAAGCTTGATCTCAGTGACGAACATTCGCTTTGGAATTCTCCGCAAACCCAGGCACCATCGACACGAGAAGGAAATGGCTTGATACTGCCGTGGTTGCCTATCTTATCCTTACGCGACTCAGCCATTTATCTGCATTCGTCGGCAGGTGATTTGACGGTGACTTTGTCAGGTGACATTGCACAGCGGCCAGCAGATACACAGGCAATCCGTTTCAGTGCTTTGGGTTCGGGTTCACTGGGTCAAATTCAAATCCTGTTGACCGCAACACTGAGTGCCCAAGGAAATATGCAGGGCAAGATCATTATCCCGGAGGGTAAACTACACTGGCCTGAAGCAAACATTGCCCGCTTTGCAGGTGAAACAACTTTTGTATTCACGGCGATGCGCCCACAGAAGGTTCAAACCGAATTTGAGTTATTTGATGTCAATTTAGCAAGGGAAGAAACGCTAAAACCCGCTTCTGAGCAAACAGATCAAGATTTAAAAGCACAATCGTTGCCCAACCTAATTGCTGACCGAATTACCTTCACGAGTAATATTGAAAGAACCACTGACGCTTGGAATGGAACACTGGATTTGGGTATAACGGGTATTCAAGTCGCCGCCGGGCCGTTGCATATCCAGCAGGGATCGCTTTCCTTGCCGATGCAAATGAATTCTGACCAGCATAGCGGGCGCTTGGGGTTACGCAATCCAGCGCAGGTTAAAGTAGGCAAGATGAATCCGATTGATACGCTGAATTTCAAAAATTCTCTCGGACTTTCAATCCCTCAGGCAGATTTTGTATGGACGAAACACTCGCAAGGCATAGCGTTGAAGCATGATATTACATTGATTCCGGCAACCTTCACTTTGCTGGCAACACAAGAAAAATCATCACCGCTGGAAGTGCAGATTCAACCGGGCAAAATAACCCTGCATGGAAAACTCGATGCAAATAAACAGTACCAGGGGCAATTTGCCACCCATGATGCGGCTGTTTTACTGCCTCAATCACACGTGCAATTGCAGGATATTTCCGCCCATCTTCATCTGGGTGCAACGGCCGCAGAGAGCACGGCCGCATTCGCCATTGGTCAACTGCAACATCTGGTCCCTGAACCCTTGTTTAAACCATTTTCCTTCTCGGGCGATCTGAAACCTCAATCGATGGAAGGAAAACCGACTGCGTATCTATTGAATGGTGCCGGCGGTGTGCCGGGATTGCTTTATATCAAACTGATCGGTCGACATACGCCGGATAGCGGGAGCGGAATGCTCAAACTAGCGATGGCTCCGTTAAACTTTGCACCGAATAAGCTACAGCCGGAAGCGCTATCCTCTGCGCTTGCGTCGCTGGAAGAAGTCACCGGAGTGGTCAGCGCGAGCGCACAAATCAAGTGGTCGATACAAGGCATTCGCAGCAGTGGTGCGATTGTGGAGGTAAAAAATTTATCGCTCACCCATGAAGCCGGCAAAATCAACGATTTGAATGTCGCGCTGAATTTAAACAATTTACTACCACTCAGTAGCCTACCTCAGCAGACTATCAAGATTCGAAGCATTGATGCAGGAATTCCACTGGAAAATCTACTGGTATCGTACCAAATTGAAAGCACAGACTTGCCGCACATCGTCCTTGAGAAAGCGCAATTTTCCGTGATGGATGGTCTCGTATCGCTAACACCCGCCGTCATTGATCCCTCCGCTGCGCGCTCCAATCTGTTAGTGCATGTGGATAATATTGATCTTGCGACCTTTTTCGAGTTGATTCAGGTTGAAGGGCTGACAGGGACAGGTCATCTCGATGGTCATATTCCAATCAAGCTCGAAGGTGAGCAGATCACGATCAGTGATAGTCTCCTGACTGCAAGAGCTCCGGGCATCCTGCGCTTCAAATCAGATAAAGCGTCACAATTGCTAGCAGACGCAGGGGAAGAAATGAATCTGCTGCTACAGGCCATACAGGATTTTCACTACACCGAACTGTCATTGAGTTTGGATAAATCGGCAAAGCAGGATCTGATCGCTAAACTTTCTTTGCTGGGAAAAAATCCAAATGTTAAGGCAGGGCAAGTTTTCCGCTTGAATATCAAACTTGAGAGTAATATTGATAAACTACTGACGCCCATTCGTCAGGGCTACCATTTATCCAATGATCTTCTGCGCAGCTCATTCAGATTACATTAAGTATAGGCGAACTAAAGTACAGACATAGAAACCTGTTATGCTCATTACCGATTTCCATGAAAACACGACACGGGAAATCAATTAGAAAAGGAGTGCAATCATGCGCAACATTGATCAAATGACCAATACCACCATCGTCATAGCATTGCTGATTCTTTGCTGCTTGGTGATCACTGCATGTGCGCCCACCGTAAAAGTGGAAACACCTAAGGAACCGATCACGATCAACTTGAATATCAAGCTGGATGCAGATATTCGAGTGAAGCTGGAAGAAGAAGCCAAGAAAGATATTGCTGCCAATCCAGGCATTTTTTAATACTCAATTCATTCGATAAGGAGAAATCTATGCAGAGTATCTCAAAGCTAGTCATTACAAAGCCCTTATTGGGAATGACGAATGCCATCTTGTTGGCACTATCGCTCTGCGCATCTTTCGCCTGGGCAGATAATCTGGAGAGTTTGCGGGCATCCGGGGCAATTGGCGAAAGCTATACTGGTTATGTATTTGCAAGGGATCCCGCAGTCCGGGCGGAAGCCGATGCAATTAACGCCAAACGCAAGACCATTTACCAGGAAAAGGCCGCCGCACAAGGCATTAGCATTGACCAGGTAGGTAAAGTGTATGCGGAAGAAATATTCAAGAAAGTACCCACAGGGACCTGGATTCAAATCAATGGACAATGGATAAAAAAATAATAAACCACTCCTCTCAAAATATCCTCGGATATTTTATTCCTTTGTAAACCAGATATCGCCATACCAAGCAGTCGCGGTAGCGCCTGTATTGTCTGTGTCGGTCATGATGGCCACGGCATCGACACGACCGGGCTCCTCACCAAATGCCTGTCGATAATCCGCCCGGACATCCCGACGTTCGCTGATCCATTGACCGATTCGCTCAGGACCTGATTCGATTGCGATCATGTGGGCTTGATCGGTAAAAGCATTGGACCAGCGGCTGCCCACCGGTTGGTGATTGGACCACACGTAATTGATAGCACGCGTACGCCAAAATAGAACCCCGCCAGAAAATATGACATACACCCTGGCCGGATAATCATCGCCTGCGCGGGTACGCTCGTTGTTGCCGGTTAATAGATCCTTTATCTTCCATGTCCAGTTAAGTATTGGCGTTTTGTTCAGATCGACGCTGACTTCGCGATAACGCCCGGAAGCAGCAGCGTTGCTATCAGCCCGCAGAGCAAGCTGCCCATGCGAATTTTCCAAAGTATAGTGCGTTTCACCCACAAAAGACTTGTGCTGCCAACCATTCAGATCACCCCGCGAAAAATGGGCAATATCGACGCACGCATCACCCGCCCACGATAGCGCTGGCAGCCAAATGGCGGCACAAAGTAATAATTTCTTCATACTGTTTTGTCCTGTCAATGATTACAAGCAGTGACTAATGCTCCCTGCTCGGGCAAAATTACTGAACATCCCTAGTTTGCCCGAATGATTCATAGATGATGACGCTTGTCTGTCATCACTTGTCGCTAGTTGCTATCCGCATTAAATTAAAAAACTGTCATTGTATTGAATATGTAATACTGATCTGCATGGTTGCTTGGATCAATGAAGTGCAAATTTGGAATCTTTCACTATCGAGAGGAACGCGCTAGGCATGCCAAGCGAAAATCGTCTTCTGATCGTTGAATGCGATGCGTAAGTGCTTTCGATGCAAGCACCCACTTTGCAAAATAAGCTGGATACGATGAAATAACGCATCTGACCAGTCATTTTCCAATCTAAAGGAGGCAATATGACATTTCACATTTTCCATATGAATGAAGTGTACTCAAACGCGGATGGATCTGTTCAATTCATTGAATTTGTAGGAGAAGCCGATAGTCAGCACGAATGGGCGGGGCATTCGATCACCTCGAGTAATGGCACGACCCCGAAAACTTATCTTATCAATACCAATCTACCCAATGCGGCAACTAATGGTAAGTCGGTATTGCTGGCAACTCAAGGATTTGCCAATTTGGGTATTGTCACGCCCGATTTCATCTTACCGGACGGATTCTTGTTTACTACCAATGGTACCGTGAATTTTCCAGGAATGTTTGGAGGCAGCATCAGTTATGCGGAATTACCCATCGATGGCAATCGATCGCTCAATCGCGATGGCTCAACTGGAATCAATTCCCCCACGAACTTTGCCGGAAACACCAACACGGTAGAGAGCAATGCTATCTTAGGAACAGACAATCCGGATCATCTCACAGGCACGGCCGGAGCCGATGTCATCGTGGCTGCCGGTGGCCAAGACACACTGGATGGTAAAGAAGGCAATGACACACTGAATGGTGGCGCGGGTGTCGATACTGCAATCTATAGCCAAAATCTTGCTAGCCATGCGTTCTCGGCTGCAACCAACGTTTCCAGCATTTCCGGTCCGGATGGCGACGATACGCTATCCGATATCGAGCGCCTGCAATTCTCAGATAAAGCACTCGCTATTGATCTTGATGCCGGACAAGCAGCCAGCAATACAGTTCGAATCATCGGCGCGGCGCTCGATGGGGCGACCATTCAGGAACACCCAGATTATGTAGGTATCGGCCTGGATTTATTCGATTCTGGACTAAGCATACTGGAAGTTTCTCAGCTTGTAGTCGATGCGCTGGGTAATCTTAGCAATGAGCTGTTTGTGGATACGGTTTATCAGAATATAGCGGGCTTGGCGCCTTCACCTTCAGAACAAGCTTTTTATGTGGCATTACTAGAAGGCAATGGTGGGGCGTTGACTCAGGCACAGATGCTCGAGTTCGCTGCCAATTCTGAAATCAATGCAATAAACATCGACCTCGTCGGATTGCAGCAAAATGGAGTCGTATTTGTTTAATCTATCGGTTGTGCGCTCAACGGAAGATATTTTTGCAACCATTGAGTCAAGTTGATTTTAACTGAAATTACTTCAGGGCTTTTATTCAGAACCCTTGAAAACTGACATCAACAATAGTCGAAAGACTCCTGCACAACCTCCTCTGCCAGTGCAATAACCAACTAAAAGAGATCTCTGCATAACTGTGTTTTTGAGCTTCTCTGTTCATTTCCATCACAATTAAATCAAATGCTTACAGAACTCGTACATTCGATAAAGCCAGTTATGCAGAAGCCTCCAATATGGCATTTGTGTCGTTTAGCGATTCGGCCAATCGGCCTCTTGGCGTGGGCACGATCAATCTTTTTTTGTTTCCACAGATCGGCAGGGCCCCTCTAGCACTTGGGGCATATCACCCCACGCCAATGAGCGATAATCAAAACCATTTTTGATGGTTGGCTTGATGATGTCAAAAAAGGGTGAAATATCGAAATCGCGTGGCGTATACAGACTGTAATGGCGTATGTGATAGATTTCTGCGTAGCAATCCGCGTGTACCGGATCATTTGACCAAGTGCGCTCAATCTCCGGCAATATGGGGTAGCGTACTGACTCGAAAGCTTGCGCAATCAGCGTAGAACAAATTGCGCGGGTTGGATCTCCGCTACCGAGCGCCAACAAGCGTCTGCGGAATCTGGTAGGAACTGGCGCCGTGGGCAAAAGGTACCGCAACAGGTCGAAAATGTGCTTGAGATCATATTGTTGCCCTAGACGGGCAATCACATAATCAACAACCCGTTTGCGATCCTCATCGCTCAAACCGACAGGACGGCAAATCCGTGTATGCATTTGCGCATAGTTCGCAAGCGTTATTGCGCGAACACCGTCTTTCAGATCGGCTTCCACCAGAACTAGCGGCAGCTCCCAGGGTGAATCGTTAGGTAGTGCATTACCTATGAATATGGCTGCATGCGACCAAGTAGATTGGGTGAGATATTTGATGGCCACGCTGACGCGCGTATTGCCTTCGATCAGTAGCACATCACCTGGCTGCAGATTGGCCAACAACTGTTCTTGACTGACTATTGCCACCTGAGTACTTTGCCGAACCGGCTTGGTCAGAAAATGTGCCAGTCCTCGACCTACTAGCTCAGTTACCTGCCCCATGAATGCCCTCTGATTAAGTAGACATCCATGCGTGTTGGCTCAAGCGGGCATATAAATCAAATGGTACAGCAACGCAAAAGTACATAGTATGAATAAAAATTTTTCGATAAGATCGATCCTTATTATATATGTGTCTACAATGCGTTTTGTAATGAGTTATCGAATATTTTATGATGAATGAACATGTACTCCATTTAGCGGTATTTTTAATTTCTACATTGGTAGTCATTATTTGTGTGGTGGTGCATTATGAAGCCTTACGTTTTCTTAGTCGCACGGTGGGCATACACGTTCATAAACGCATTGGTGTACTCATTGTGATGCTCGGACTACTGCTGGCGCACATACTGGAAATTATTATATTCGCTCTGGGCTATCTGCTGATTCAGCACGGTGTCGGGTGGGGGCATATATCCGGGATTGATGAGGGTGGATTTCTTGATTTTATTTATTACTCATCCGTTGTCTATACAACCGTTGGATTCGGTGATCTGGTGCCGGTTGGAATGATCCGCATATTGACTGCCGCCGAAGGATTGTCAGGACTGTCGATGATCACCTGGTCGGCGTCTTTTACTTTTTTGGCGATGCAACGATTCTGGCCGCATCCGTTAACCAAATCTGATCACGATGCTAGAGATTAATCTATGGTATCGCATTCACTCTTATCGTTACCACAAACTCGAATTTGATCTGGCGATTCTTGTACAAACAAAAGAACCGCCACATCACTTGTAATCAGTGATTATTTTAAGCTACTCAGACCTTCGTTCAACTTGGTTTTACAGTGCTCTTCTTTACCACCCAGATCAAGCACACCAGCCGCTCTTAAACATTCGTTATATTCAAATAGCAAGTCGCTCTTTTTTTGCGCCATTTCGATTGATGCTGAAAGCTGCTTGACTTGCTGAGTCACATTCTTCAAGTCAATGTTCGCAACAGCGGCGCCAATACCATCCAAACTGGCTTTGGTCGCATCCATTTTTTGCAATGACTCGCGATTTACTTTATTGACCTGCTCAGCAAATGCTTGCGCAGCCTTGCCGGAATAACTTCTTAATTCGTCGACATTCTGTTGCGTAATCACAGCCAGTTTTTCTTCATAATTTTTGAGTTCGCCTTGAACAAAGGTATTAATGCCATTTCTGAAGTTATCCAAAGAGCTATCAATTTCTTGTTTAAATACTTGCATCTTCTTTTCTATCAATTGATTAACCTCAACATCCAGGCGCTTCACAATCGTGTCCGATATTTTCTCAAGGGGTGGACTAGACTCAATAATTTGTGTTCTTGCTTCATTTAATGTGAATTTAATTTCATCAGCCAGCATTTTTTGCTTGCTTTCCATTTGGTTGAGTGCATTTTTCTCGTTCTCGGAAATGAGCCACGAGGTCAAAATGAGATCTTTTTTCTGATCTTTGCCCAAACCTTGAATCAATTCATCCAGAATTTTGGCAGAAACTTCTTTAGTTGCAATATCATTCATGTGACCCAAATGCGCGGAATTCAATAATTGTTGCAGATTTCCGTGCAATTCATTGACATTGGCATCTGCTCTACCCATCGCCGTCGCTTGTCGATGCAGCTCGTAAGGCAAATAAACCAGTGTCAAAATCAAGCAAACAGCATAAGCGGAAAATCGCCAATTTCTGATTTTCAGGAAAAGGCTAGCAACAAATAAAGCAATAATTAAAATGACAGAAGGCGCTAGAATCGATATCAAATCCAGCCAACTTCTTCCTGTCAACGCATCCAAGGAAAGTATATTTAATACTTTAGCTATAAACTCATTCATCCATTACTCCCAATATGACCAAAAAGTACATTAACGTAAAACAATCTTGTTTATTTCTTAATAAGGTTGTGCAAAATACTGATAATTTATCACGGTATAGTGAATCGATTGTATAAACTTTGTACTTGATAATCACGAGCGATGATTAAATAAGATTATTATTATCAACAAATTCATAGGATTAGAAAAGTAATTGCAAACCGCATATATCAGTCACCCCGATTGCCTCAAGCATGATATGGGAATGTATCACCCAGAATGCCCGCAGCGATTGGTCGCCATTGAAAATGAACTAAAAGACTCCGGTTTACTGTCAGTGCTGCAATGCTATGATGCGCCGTTAGCGAGTACAGAGCAGCTATCACGAGCACATACTCAGAGTTATATTGAAAGTATCCATCAAGCTGCACCGCGTACAGGATTGATTGCGCTTGATCCCGATACCAACATGAATCCGTTTACGCTGAATGCGGCATTACGCGCAGCCGGCGCTGTCGTGCTGGCAACCGAGTTGGTGCTATCAGGCAAAGTCGATAATGCTTTTTGCGCTATTCGCCCTCCCGGACATCATGCGGAATCCGATCGTGCCATGGGCTTCTGCGTGTTTAACAATATAGCGGTGGGTGTAACTCACGCCATCCATGCTTATCAGTTGCAGCGAATGGCTATTTTGGATTTTGACGTGCACCACGGCAACGGCAGCGAAGAGATTTTTCGGGATAATCCACATGTCATGCTGTGCTCAACGTTCCAGCATCCTTTTTATCCTTATTGCGGTGCTGATAGCGGCAATCCCCGCATGATCAATGTACCCCTGCAACGGGGTTCAGATGGAACGGTTTTTCGCAAGGCCGTAACCAACGATTGGCTGCCTGCATTAGACTCATTCAAGCCAGAAATGATTTTTGTATCGGCCGGATTTGATGCACATAAGGATGACGACATGGCGCAATTACAATTTTGTGATGATGATTATGTCTGGATCACTGAGCAAATCAAGGCATTAGCTAATCAACATGCCGGCGGGCGGATTGTATCCGCGCTTGAGGGTGGGTATGAGTTAAAATCATTGGGGCGCTGCGTGGCCGCGCATATCAGGGTGCTGAATACGAACTGAAAGCCCGTGTCACATTTGCGGAACTATCACCTGCAATGCCTGGAACAGCAAGCGAAAGCTTTTCGGTGGCTTGTCAGCTGCTTTTTCCTTATGTGCATTGCGAATTAATAAACGCAAATGTTGCAAATCGGCCGTGGGGTATTTTTGCGCAAATTCGGTCAATGCATTGTCATCGGTTAGCAGACGCTCACGCCAGCGTTCAAGTTGGTGCAGCCGGGCAGTTTGGTAAAGGGATGTTTTTTGCCAAGAATCCAGTTTCTCCTGAATTGGCAGCACATCAACCGTACGCATCAATTTGCCAATATACTGCATTTGTCGGCGGCGAGCGCCATGTTTATTCATGGGGCGCGCAAGATGAATGGCGTCCATCAAAATTTCCGGCAAATCAAACTCGTTTAATTTCTTTGGATCCAGTTCCACCAGTTGCTCACCAATTTCTTGCAAAGCGTGCATGTCCTTCTTGCGTTTTGTTTTGCTCGGCGCATCATCCTGTTTGATATCGTATTCTGGGTTATTTTGCACGGTAACCTGTGTAATGCAGTGTCGAGAAGCTGCTATCATAGCGCTTTCGATGCATGTTATTCCATTCGATTTGTTTTTTGTAACTGAAAAACTTCTTTTTTAAATTCCAGATTAAATTTTCTGCCAACTAGTCTATGAATACTCTATCTGTTTCTAATTCTCGATTTTCTTACCCACTGAGCACACTTCAACAAATTGCCCGTGATATTTTGAAGCATGCCCAGCAGGGTGGTGCCACTGCTTGCGAAACCAACGTTTCCGATGGTTTTGGTCAAACAGTTACCGTGCGGCAAAGTGCTGTTGAAACGATCGAATATAATCGTGACAAAGGGTTGTCAGTGACCGTTTACATCGGACAAAAACGCGGGAATGCCAGCACTTCAGATTTTTCACCACAGGCCATCAGTGATACCGTTGCAGCTGCTTTATCCATTGCGCGCTATACTGCTGATGATGATTGTGCCGGATTGGCGGATGCGGAATTGCTAGCACAGGATTATCCGCAACTGGATTTGTACTACCCATGGGAGCTATCGGTTGAGGAGGTCATTGAATTAGCCAAGCAATGCGAACAGGCCGCTTATGCAGTCGATAAGCGCATTACTAACTCAGAAGGCGCCACAGTTTCCGTCAGTGAATCCCAATTTATCTACGCCAACAGCCTGGGATTTATGGGAGGGTATCCGCTGTCGCGCCACAGCATCAGTTGCGCCATGATTGCTGAGCAAGGCGATAGCAAACAACGCGATTATTGGTATAGCGTGGCACGCGATGCCGTCGATCTGGAAACTGCTGAAAGCATCGGACAGAAAGCCGGTGCACGTAGTGCCGCGCGCTTAGGCGCCAGAAAAATTCCAACCTGTGAAGGGCCAGTATTGTTTGAAGCACCGATTGCATCCAGCTTGATCGGACATTTTGCTTCTGCCGTGAGTGGTGGCAATCTGTATCGCAAATCCACTTTCTTGCTGGATAGTATCGGTCAGCAGGTTTTTGCACCGGATATTCAAATCCTCGAATTGCCGCATATACACAAAGGCCTTGCTAGCGGTGCATTTGATGATGATGGCGTCACTACTGTCGAACGCAAAGTGGTTGAGAATGGCATTGTGCAGGGCTATTTCTTGGGGAGTTATTCCGCACGCAAACTGGGCATGCGCACGACCGGGAACGCCGGTGGTACGCATAATCTGATCATGCGGAATGCAGCGCCAATAGATTTCAATGCATTATTGAAAAAAATGGGCACAGGCCTTTTGGTAACCGAATTATTGGGACATGGCATCAACGCTGTCACCGGAGATTATTCGCGTGGCGCCTCAGGTTATTGGGTAGAAAAGGGAGAAATTGCCTATCCAGTAGAAGAAATCACGATTGCGGGCAATTTGCAGAAAATGTTTCAAGGAATACAAGCGATTGGCAATGATGTCATTGTACATGGATCCAAACAGTGCGGGTCTGTTTTAATTGATCGCATGACTATTGCCGGTGGTTAATCATTTGATTTATGGATACTTCTATAATCACACATCGATAATCTTGAGATATCCTCGGGAATCGCTCAGATGAATACTATTTCTTTTTCAGTATGAAGATAAATTCACTTTCTCTTTCTGACATAGATAGCAATTCATTCCCGGTCTGATCGGCAAAAACCTGGAAATCGATCACGGAACCGGGGTCAGTTGCGATAATTTTCAGTGTTTGTCCTCTGATCATTCCAGCGAGCGATTGTTTAGTTCGCAAAATGGGAAGGGGACAAACTAAACCGCGCGCATCCAGTTCTTTATCAATGTGCATTTTCTGACAGCGGAATTTTCTAAGAACTACTCTATGTAATAAGCAAAAGCTTCAAGGGTATCGATATTGAAGAATGGATCATGCACATGCAATGTCATGCTGCTTACACGCTGACTAACTGTGAGTACGAACCACCAAGCATTCCATTTTTTGCCGGGATAAGTTTTGACAAGCATTACGTGCCTGATTTTCCTGCAACCCCACTAACCGTGCCCGATAAAATTTGCGCTTGCTGACTTCTACTTCGGTAATCACCACTGAGCCCGGTATCCAGCGGGTGGCGGCCTGAGCTCGAGCTTGCGCTCGATCATGCGCATGATAAGAGCCAATCTGAATTTCCCAATTTTTATTTCTCGGCAAAGCCATTTTTTTTGCTTCAGCACGGGATTCGGCTTGAACCATCTTTGTTGTCGCAGCAGACTCCACAGCTTTTTTCGATAAGGAGGCCGGTGCACTGGCCTTTTGCACAACAGGGGACACACGGGCATTACGAACATTATCGGTATTACTGGTCAATTGAGCGTTTGCAACACCTCCGTTAAAGCTACGATCCAACAATTGCGCCATTTGTTGATCGCGCGCAGCAGCAGTCGATCCCCCCATCACAACCGCAATTACGCGATGGTTGCCACGTTTTGCAGAGGTAGCAACATTGAATCCAGAGGCCCGAATGAAGCCGGTTTTAAGCCCATCCACACCATCGGTATTGCGCACCATCCGGTTATGGCTGTTATAAGTGGTTCCTTTGTAACTGAAAGATTGAGTCGAGAAGTAGTGATAGTGGTGAGGAAAATCTTTCATCAGTCGCTTGGATAGTGTCACCAGATCCCGAGCAGTGGTCTTTTGTTCATTATTGGGCAAACCGGAAGCATTGCGAAAAATTGTGGAGTGCATTCCCAACTTGCGAGCTTTATCCGTCATCATACGACCAAAATTGGCTTCGGTATCACCCAATGCTTCAGCAACTACTGCCGCTACGTCATTGGCTGAACGGACAATCAACGCCGGAATCGCATCCCGCACACTGATCATGTCACCAGCTTGAAGGTTAATATTAGTCGCTGGCATGGAAGCGGCATGAGACGATACATTCATTTGAGTATCCAACGTCATTTTTCGCTGACCCAATGCCTCAAACAACATATAAAGCGTCATCATTTTGGTCAAAGAGGCGGGATAACGGCTGGCATCTGCGTTAGATTCATGCAGCACTGCGCCAGTATCGGCATCAACGACGATGGAGGCATGGCGATTATTGGCCTGCGCTGGATTTCCCAGAAAGATCGACAGCCATATCGCAAAAACAAAAAATCCTTTTTCCTTTGCACGTTTCAAAGCAGTCATTTTTCCGAATAATTCCATAGTTAAAATAAAGCTTAATTTTAAAATAAAGCTTAATTTTTTAGAATACTACTATCTTTAAGGCCATTTTCATACAAATGTAATTTTTTATAAATGAGGAATAGAGGAATTAAATTACCTTAATCTCATAAAATCAATTTGTAATTGATCAAATCTAAAGAATTATTGAACGTGAAACACAAAATTTGAATTTTGTCATTAAATATGGAATTTGCATCTTGGATTCAACTGATCGGAATGCATGTATAGAAAATTATTCTAAACCAACTGAGCTAATAAACAAAAGCATAGCTAATTTTGTTCTTTGCAACGCCCAAACAAACTTCGATCAGATCAATACGAAAATCATTAAAAACTAAGCCGATTCATTCTCTTCTGTTATTTTAGAGAATGAGTCGGCTTCATATAGCACAAAGTCACACGCTGTAAAAACACCTCGGCACAATAATCACATCAAAAATTAAGAAATAAATTAACTCCCAGAATATGTACCATTTGATCCGCGCGCAAGTTATGTGGTCTATTGATATATTGATTCATATAGCCAATCTCAGTGGTAGCAAATTGGTTCCATTTGTAAGCCAATCCTACAAACCCTCTATTTTGATCAAAACCATTTGTAATCCAGCCGGCATGCGGAGTTGTCATGTTGATAAATAACTCATCTTGCACGACAAAGCTTAGATTAGGGGAAATAAAGGGCATGGGAACAGCTAGTTTTATTAACTGACGAAACCGATGTGCAACTGCATTGGGGCCTGGATCAGGAACCATATGATCAAAGAAACGTTGCTCAAAACGGCTACGCCAAGTTAAGCGGCCAAATGAGAAATTATCAGCCCATAAAGCTTGCTGCCAGATGCGATGCTCATCATATGGATGTGCGCCAGAAAGCGGCTGAGCTGTTGGAGCCCAAGCATAACCCAACCACACAGTCAATTTGTCCGTTACCGCATAACCCAAACCAGGACGGATCAGAGATTGAGTAAATTGGGAAGAATCATTCCCAAAACGCCCTTGTCCTTCAATCCAATATCTGAATTTTTTTAATTCTGGATTATTAGGGTTTAGAGGAGCAAAACTACCTAGTGCTGTAATATTTCCCCATGTTTGGAAATCCTCATCAACTCTTTCTGCAACCGCAGCGTTGCTAACAAGCAATCCAAGCATAGCTAGCAAAATAGAAATATTTATTTTTTTAAACATGCAGTCTCCCTTCCAAAAATTGAACTCTGTAAAATTGTTCGTTAAATCTGTTTTAATCAGCAATCTATTACATACAACGATTCACATTTAGTTCACATTGTATGAAGTTGTTAATAATTGCTCGCCATGCTTTCTTTCAAAATAACACATCACTCTTTCACTAAAAGAATGATAGCGTTCATATTTCGCTGCCGCGCAGCGTAGCACAGCAAATGTCAAGAAAGTGTCAAGAAACGATCAAGTAAACTGAATGGAACAGCAAATTGCAATTGAGTGTGCAAGTGAAAAAATGATGATCGACCGGATGCCAAAAACCATCACGAGATTAAGCATCATCCGCAACTAATTCAGCTGGATTGATAAGTACATTCAAACATTTGATTGACAAATTATTGTAACACTAGGTATGGTTGATCTTCTAAAGATGAGGTTGGATTAAAATAATTAAAAAATAATTTATTTAGTAACTGAGTTTTAGACTAAGTTTAAAAGAATTTCTCGTATTTATTGAAGAATTAAAAAATTGGAGCTAGGAAATGAAGAAATTAAATTTTGCGTTAACGGCATCAGTACTATTGATATTAGTTGGTTGTGGCGGCGGCAGAGACTATACGCCTCCTGCAGATGCCACCGGAGAACAAATATTCAGCTCGGCTTGTACAGAGTGCCACAAACCTCTAAGCGCTAATGTCGCAATGATACTGAGTGAAAAAGTTGCCAACAAAGAAGCCATTATCAAGAAATTTCAGGGAGGCAGTATGCGAATGCCCGCTTTCAAAAATATTCAAGGTGAATCGGCCGATCGCTTAGCCGATTATGTTTTGGCGAATAGCCAAGTCAAGTAATCTTAATCTTGCTGGGAAATCTGATACAGGATTCCCAGCAAGAAATCATGAACGGAGCACTGGATAAATTTTGTGTTGCTGAGTAGTACGCAGATATTTATCAAAAACTCTGCAAATGCTAATAATGAGTAATTGCCCTTTGGGTGTTACAGTAATCTCATCATTATCTAAGGTGATTAAGCCCTCCTGTTCATACACTAAGAGTTCTGTCAATTCGGTGGCAAAGTAATATTTAAAATCAATTGGAAAGAAGGTTTCCATTGATTCGAACGAAAGTATTGATTGACAAATCAGTGCTTGCATCACCGAACGTCTTATTAAATCATCTGCACTCAATTCTATACCGCGCATAATAGGAAGAATATTGTGCTCCAGCTTGTCATAGTATTGCAAAAAGTCACAATGATTCTGATTTAACGTTGGGCCAACGCTGCCGACCGCTGAAGTACCCAGTGCAATTCGATAGCAATCAGGATAAATTGAATAGCCCTGCAAACTATAATGCAACCTGCCCTGACGCTGCGCAATGACTAATGAGTCTTCATGCTTGGCAAAAAGATTCATACCAATATGAACGTAACCGGCACTGGTTAGCCGACCAATAGCCGACGACATCATTGCAATAATAGTTTCGGTATCTGGTAAATCCTCTCGATTAAAGTTGTGTTGTGGTTTTAATTTTCCAAACAGACAAGGATAATTTAATAAACTAATTTGATTGGGATAGGTAGAAATAATTTTTTCCAAAGTATCTTCAAATGTTTCTAGACTTTGTTTAGGTAACCCATAAGTCAATTCAATCTTAATCGATTTAAAACCAGCTTGTTGAGCACTAAAAATAGTACGTAATGTAGTCTCTTCTGTTTGAATGCATCGAATAGATTGCGGTACTTGATGATCAAAATCCTGAACACCAATAATTGCGCAGTTAAAGCCCATTTCTATTAAAGCAGCCATCGAATGATTATTTATTTGACTAGAATCAATCTCTATACAAAATTCCCCTTCTTTTATTAAATTAAAATTTTGCTGAATTTCATTCATCACGCTATTTAATTGAGAGTGATTAAGAAATGTAGGTATTCCACCGCCCATATATAATTGCTCAACTCTAGGATCATCTTTAAATAATCGACCCTGAAGTCTTATTTCAAGTATCAAATATTCAAGATATTTATTGATACTGTTATTATCACCAGTAATAAACTGATTAGAACGGTAATAAAAGCATGCCGGGGGACAAAAGGGGATATGCACATACAACGATAACGGCCGACGCGAATAGATTGTCCTGCGATGACACAACCAAGCAGAATAGGTATGTGCATCAAACGCTTCAACAAAACAATCTGTTCTCGGATAGAGACGATAATTCGTATGGTAGTAGCCAAAACGCCGAATAAGTTCCGAATTAATACCAAGCAAACCGGAAGACAATTGTGAATACACTGAGATATCACCTTTGTTTGTGAAGACTACGGTTAAAAGAATTTAAATTAATAAAATCGTAAATCAACCAAGTTCGTCATTCCCGTTATTCGACTGGCTTACACAATAGCAATAGTTAAATTGAAAAAGAATGCCCACTTCGCTTAGCAATATAGGTAGAATTGTGAGCGAATCGAATAAAACAGCTTTGATTCAGATCAATTAAACAGCGTTGAATTGAAATTTCGTTTGGATAAAATTTTGTCTTTAGAAACCTCTCCACATAATCATCTTGATATTTCGCACATTAAATCAAGCTGCGCAACTTGCAGTTTGCGCGAACTGTGTTTGCCTGTTGGTCTTAATGAACAGGAAATTCAGATTCTAGGTGATGTGGTAAGTCATAAGCGAAAGATCCAACGAGGCGGATATCTGCACCATACAGGCACGAAGTTTCAATCGCTATTTGCTATCCGTAGTGGTTTTTTAAAAACCTGTGTGCTCGAAGAAGATGGACGGCAGCAAGTGACTGGATTTCATATGACCGGAGAATTATTAGGTTTGGATGCTATTAGTACAGAAATTCATACTTGTGATGCCATTGCTCTTGAAGATAGCGAAGTATGCGAAATTCCTTTTTTAAAACTGGAGGAGACTAGTCGCATTATTCCCTCACTGATGCGCCATTTTCATAAAATAATGAGTCGTGAAATAGTAAGAGATCATGGCGTTATGCTATTGCTGGGTAGTATGAAAGCTGAAGAGCGATTAGCAAGCTTTCTACTGAATTTATCTCGTCGATTCCTAGCACGTGGTTATTCCGAATACGATTTTAATCTGCGTATGACCCGTGAAGAAATTGGCAGCTATCTTGGTCTTAAATTAGAAACCGTCAGTCGTTCATTCTCTAAACTGCAAGAGGAAAATATTATTACCGTTGATAATAAGCACATACTAATAAATGATATCGCTCGCCTGAGAATGAAAATGGGAAACGCATCTTACGTTACATAATAATAAATATCCTTCAGCATTAATGAGTATAAGCCCGCTTTACTCTCTATCAAATTCAAGTAACTCTCCAAATAAATATCTAAAGCAACACTCAATTCCACACAACGCTCATGTTGGCTTGAGTAAGTATCGGAAAATGCTATAATATGAAAATAATTTGATTCCAATCTAATAGAGATTTAAGTATCGTATTAGTAATTTTAGAATTAAATTAAATTCACACATTCGTTTCATAATAACTTGGCTATTCGCATAGTAAATTGACTGAAACGAATGGAGGCTCAATCCTACAGGAGAATTTATGGCAGTAACTATGCGGCAAATGCTTGAAGCAGGTGTTCATTTTGGTCACCAAACCCGCTTCTGGAATCCTAAAATGGCTCCGTACATCTTCGGCCATCGCAACAAAATCCACATTATTAATCTTGAAAATACCCTAATAATGTATGAAGAGGCGATGAAATACGTGCGTCAATTATCAGTAAATAAAGGAGTCATCTTATTTGTTGGCACCAAGCGGCAAGCACGTGATATTGTCCGCGAGGAGGCATCTCGCTGCGGATCGCCCTATGTGGATCAACGCTGGTTAGGTGGAATGCTGACCAACTTCAAAACTATCAAACAATCCATTAGGCGTTTACAAGATATGGAAGTGATGGTGGAAGACGGAACGCTAGGAAAATTAGTAAAAAAAGAAGCGCTCGACCTACAAAGAGAGTTAGATAAATTAAATAGTAGCTTGGGTGGCATCAAGGACATGAAAGGTCTTCCTGATGCATTATTTGTAATAGATGTGGGATATCAGAAAGGCGCTATTACAGAAGCCAGAAAACTGGGCATTCCGGTTATTGGCGTGGTCGATACCAACCATAATCCAGAGGGATTGCAATACATCATTCCAGGAAATGATGATTCAAGTCGCGCAATACGATTGTACGCTCGCGGTGTAGCTGATGCCATTTTGGAAGGACGTAATCAATCTATTCAAGAAATTGTTGAAATGAGCGCCTCAGAAGCTGAATGAAATAATTAATTTTGGTATTCACAACAATTTAGATTGGATGTAAATCGTTTACCCTGACTTATAAGATAGTTTGTCGATAAATTATTTAATGCTAAAAATTATTATGTATGAAATTTCTAATCATTAAATAATTTCTGCTTTATTCGCAATAAATTCATTACGACAAACAGATTTCTAGCTTAGTGAACGGTTTATATCGCATTCTCAAACTAATTATCTGGAGCAAATATGACGGACATTACCGCAGGTATGGTAAAAGAACTGCGCGAAATGACAGGGCTTGGCATGATGGAATGCAAAAAAGCCTTAACAGAAAGCAATGGTGATATGAAAGCAGCCGAAGATCTGCTGCGAATCAAAAGTGGTGCTAAAGCAAGTAAAGCGGCTGGACGAATTGCGGCTGAAGGTGTGGTTGGTGCTTATATCTCAACCAATGGTCAGCAAGGTGCGTTAGTTGAAGTTAATTGTGAAACAGATTTTGTTGCCAAGAATGATGATTTTATAACCTTCGCAAAAAATCTAGCAGAACTCGTTGCCACAAAAAATTTAACAGATATCGCAGCATTAAGTGAAGCATCACTGCCCTGCGGTGAAACTGTAGAAGCAACTCGCAAAGCCCTCATCATGAAGCTGGGTGAAAACATCAGCATTCGTCGGTGTGGACGTCATGCCACACAAGGTCGATTGGCCTCCTATCTTCATGGAACTAAGATTGGTGTAATGGTAGATTATGCGGGAGGTGATGAGGCACTCGGTAAAGATATAGCCATGCATATTGCCGCCAGCAAGCCCATGTGCGTCTCTAAAGAACAAGTATCAGCAGATGTATTGGAGCACGAACGTCAAATTTTCACAGCACAGGCAGCGGAAAGTGGTAAGCCAGCAAATATCATCGAAAAAATGGTAGATGGACGAATCGCAAAATATCTAGCTGAAATTACACTATTAGGACAGCCTTTCGTGAAAGATCCAGAGCAAACCGTCGAAAAACTATTATCGAACAAATCTGCTAAAGTCAATGATTTCACTATGTTTATAGTGGGTGAAGGTATAGAAAAAAAATCAGAAAATTTTGCTGAAGAAGTAAAAGCACAAATGGAACAATTAAAATAACGCAACTACAAGCGCTTCAACTTATTATCAATGACCACTATTGCCTATAAACGTATTTTATTAAAACTATCCGGCGAGGCCCTGATGGGTGAGGATAGATATGGTATTAATCAGGCTGTAATGGGAAGAATTGTTGCTGAAATTGAAGAAATCAGCAATTTAGGTGTAGAAATAGCCATAGTTGTGGGCGGAGGAAATATTTTTCGCGGCATGAAATCGGCTAATGACGCGCTCGAGCGTGTTACAGCAGATTATATGGGAATGCTAGCTACTGTAATGAATGCGCTGGCACTTCAAGATGCAATGAAACAAGTTGGATTGGTACCTCGAATACAATCTGCTTTGCGTATTGAACAAGTTGTTGAACCTTATATTCGTGGACGCGCAATACGCTATCTGAAAGACGGCAGAGTAGTCATTTTTGCAGCCGGAACCGGCAATCCTTTTTTTACTACAGACACAGCCGCCGCTCTACGTGGCATGGAAATGAACGTAGATATCATGCTCAAGGCAACCAAGGTTGATGGCATTTACACCAGTGATCCTCAAATCAACCCAGATGCAATTCGTTTTCATAAGTTATCTTTTGATGAAGCGATTGCAAAGAATTTACAGGTCATGGATGCAACCGCATTGACCTTATGTCGCGATCAGAAATTACCATTGAATGTGTTTAGTATTTTCAAAGAAGGCGCTCTTAAACGCATAGTGACTGGAGAAGATGAAGGAACTTTAGTAACAGTTTAATCCAACAATAATATTTTGGAATCTCTTGAAACAAAGATGCAAAAGGGACAAAAGTTATGATTGCTGATGTAAAAAAATCTGCGGAACAAAAAATGCAGAAAAGCTTAGAAGCATTAAAAGTAGATTTAAGTAAAGTCAGAAGTGGACGTGCGCACACTGGTTTTCTAGACCATGTCACTGTTGATTATTATGGTGCGCCAACACCCATTAACCAAGTAGCCAATGTTAATTTAATCGATGCACGAACAATTGGCGTTATTCCCTGGGAAAAGAAGATGGCGAACGCAATTGAAAAAGCAATTCGTGAATCTGATTTAGGGTTAAATCCGATGTCTGTTGGTGAAACAATTCGCGTACCAATGCCAGCCCTTACCGAAGAACGGCGGCGCGATCTGATTAAAGTAGTGAAGCAAGAGGCTGAAGCAGTGCGTATTGCGATGCGCAATATTCGTAGAGATGCAAATGCCCAATTAAAAGAACTACTAAAAACAAAAGAAATATCCGAAGATGATGAGCGTCGCGGTCAAGATGAAATTCAGAAGCTAACTGACCGTTACATCATTGAGATAGATAAAGTTATACAAGTTAAAGAAGCTGAGCTGATGGCTGTTTGATATGCCTCAAGGCCAGAGCTCAACACGAGAAATACCTGAAACAGGTTTAATGCCTAAACATATCGCTATTATCATGGATGGTAATGGTCGATGGGCACGGAAACGCATGCTACCTCGTGTTGCCGGACATCAACAAGGCGTAGAAACTGTTCGCGGGGTTATAAAAGCTTGCATAGAACGAAATATTGAATTTTTGACCTTGTTTGCTTTTAGTAGTGAAAATTGGCGCCGTCCAGCTGACGAAATCTCCTTTCTGATGCAACTCTTTATGGGTGCATTAGAGCAAGAAATTAACAAGCTTCACGAAAATGGCATTCGCTTTAAAGTCATTGGAGATCTATCGAAGTTTGAACCCAAGATAATAGAATTCATTCATAAAGGCGAGCAATTAACTGCTAATAATACACGTCTGACATTTACTGTAGCCGCCAATTATGGAGGACGCTGGGATATTATGCAGGCCATGCGCAAAATGATGGCGCAATCAACTGGCGAGTTACCGCTTAGTTTTGAAGAAGAAAATCTGACACAATATCTTTCAATGAATTATGCACCTGAACCCGATTTATTTATTCGTACAGGTGGAGAATGTCGAGTTAGTAATTTTTTATTATGGCAGCTCGCATATACTGAGCTGTATTTTACAAAAAAATTGTGGCCAGATTTTAATGAACATGAACTCGATCTTGCCATTCAATCTTATCGACAAAGGGAACGTAGATTTGGTCGTACCAGTGAACAACTGCAAGTGGCGCTTTCAGATAAAAGATAAAAAGATCAATTTAAATGCTTAAAGCTCGCATACTCACCGCAATTATTATTCTGCCATTATTTCTCTCTGCATTATTCTATCTACAAGACATTTTTTGGGCCGCATTTTTACTGTTACTGACTGTTGTTGGAGCACGTGAATGGAGCAATCTGACTCAATTCTCTGTTAAAAATACCATTATTTTCATGCTGCTAACAGGATTATTTGGTGGAGAATTATTATTATTGTTGAGCGAGTCAATAAAAACTAATGCTTACTCATCGAACCTGATCAGTCTATATATACTATCTTTTGTTTTTTGGAGCACAGCAGCGCCACTATATCTAAAGCAGCTTTATACTGTTAAAAACCCATTCCTTTGGATGTTGATTGGCTGGATACTATTGCTACCAACCTGTCTTGCTCTCTATCAGTTGCGCGCGATTAATCCATTACTCTTGTTGGGTTTCATGGCAACTATCTGGATTTCAGATACTGCGGCCTACTTTACCGGAAGAACATTCGGTAAACACAAGCTTGCCTATACAATCAGTCCGAATAAAACATGGGAAGGCGTCGCAGGCGCTTTAATTGCTGTAGTTCTATATGGCTTAGCTTGGAATTTTTGGCTGATTGAAGAATCGTTAATCATCACGTTAGTGCCTCTACTGATAATAATGGCCATTTTAGGTGTAATCGGAGATCTTTACGAATCACTGATAAAACGCCAGGCCGGCGTTAAAGATAGCGGCAATATTTTACCTGGGCACGGCGGAATTTTAGATCGAATTGACGCCTTAACTTCCGCACTTCCATTTGCCATCTTGGCATTATTAATTTTTTATTCACCTTCAATATGACAGCTAACCGCAAAATAACAATACTCGGTTCTACCGGAAGTATTGGAGAAAGTACGCTAGACGTAGTGAATCGTCATCCGGATCGTTTCCAAGTATTTGCACTGACCGCTAATAAAAATGTCGCAAAAATGTTATCTCAATGCCAGCGCTTTCAACCTCGATATGCAGTTATGCTGGATAGCGAATGCGCCGAGCAATTATCTAAAGCAATACAAGCGACAAATATTAATACTGAAGTACTCTCGGGGATTGAATCATTAGAAAAAGTAGCGTCACACTCTGAAGTAGATGCGGTCATGGCGGCCATCGTCGGTGCTGCTGGGATTCGCCCAACATTCGCTGCAGCTCGTACAGGAAAACTGATATTACTTGCCAATAAAGAAACATTAGTAATGGCCGGACGAATTTTCATGGATCTGGTCAAGCAGCACAACGCCACTCTACTACCCATCGACAGCGAGCATAATGCGATTTATCAATCATTGCCGCATCATTTCAATGGAAATTTAACCACAGTTGGCGTTAACCGCATCCTATTAACTGCCTCAGGCGGTCCATTTCGTTGCTCGCCCGTAACCGCATTGGAAAAAGTCACTCCGGAACAAGCTTGCGCGCATCCAAACTGGGATATGGGACAAAAGATTTCTGTTGATTCAGCGACTATGATGAATAAAGGATTAGAAGTTATAGAAGCCCATTGGCTGTTTGATGCGGCACCCGAAAAAATTCAGGTTGTCATACACCCACAAAGTGTCATTCACTCCATGGTTGCTTATGTGGATGGCTCAGTCATTGCTCAATTGGGCAATCCTGATATGCGTACTCCCATAGCGCATGCCATGGGCTATCCGGATAGGATTGACAGTGGAGTATCAGCTTTAGACATGTTTAAAATCGCACATTTGGATTTTGAAGAGCCTGATTTTAAGAAATTCCCATGTCTACGCTTAGCTTATCAAGCGCTAGCAGCGGGTGGGAATATGCCAGCAGTACTCAATGCCGCCAACGAAATAGCGGTAGAATCGTTTTTAACCAAACGCATTCCATTCACCGCCATTCCTACCATGATTGAATACACTATGCATTCGGTCAAAGCAGAAGAAATGGCAACCTTAGAGGATGTACTGAGAACAGACGCTATTGCGCGTGATATCGCACATGATTGGCTTACAAGCCTGCAATAATGCAAATCACTAAAATCTTCTAAGGTTAATAGCTATAATGACATTTTTCATAATGCAACTATTGAGTGTTAATTCAACTCAGAGATGAAATAATAAGTTTTGTGCAGTTAAAATCGCTACGCCTATTTATTTCTTGTACAATGGTCTGATATGACAATTACTTACACTATCATCTCTTTCATCGTTGCCCTAGGCATCCTTATTACATTTCATGAGTTTGGACACTATTTAGTTGCCCGTTGGAGTGGCGTAAAAGTATTACGATTCTGTATTGGTTTTGGTCAACCTATTTTTCGCAAACGTTGGGGTAAAGATCAAACAGAATGGGTTATTGCCGCAATTCCTTTGGGTGGCTACGTCAAAATGCTGGATGAAAATGAAGGTAAAGTAGCTATCGAAGACCTGCCTCGCTCCTTTAACCGACAACCGGTAGCACGCCGTTTTGCAATCGTGGCAGCAGGCCCTATCGCTAACTTCTTACTAGCCATTGTTTTATACTGGCTCTTATTCATATTGGGTGTGCATGGAATGAAACCTGTGTTGGGACCGGTTGAACCATCCACAGCAGCCGCCCATGCAAAATTTGAAGCGGGTGAAACCATAGTCAGCATTGAAAACGAGGCGGTGGCTAGTTGGCAGGATGCGCGCTGGACCCTATTGAGATACGCCATTGATCGATCGAGCAATGTAAAAGTACAAACTATCAACAAGAACGGTGAAATAAATTGGCGACAATTAGACTTAAGCAACATCGATCCGGATAAATTGAATGAGAATTTTCTAGGTATTATCGGTCTAAATAGCTATCAACCTACTATCAAACCAATCATTGGCCAGGTAATGCCGGATGGTGTAGGTTATAAGGCGGGGCTGTTGATCGGAGATGAAATTTTAGTCGCCAATGATACTGAGATCCAAACCTGGATGGATTTTGTACAAGTAATACGCTCAGGTCCAGGACGCCTATTAGAACTGGAAATCTTACGTAACAATCAAATTACATTCCTTACCATTACACCTGAAACAGCAACTGAAAATGGTAAACAAATCGGAAAAATTGGCATTGCACCCGTCGTTAATCAAGCCGAATTTGATGAATTACTGGTTACAGTAAGCTATCCACCGGCAAAAGCCATTAATAAGGCCATTGAGAAGACATGGGAAACAACCGTTCTTACCCTGCAAATGCTCTCTAAAATGATTATGGGCGACGTATCATGGAAAAATGTGAGCGGCCCCATTTCAATTGCTGATTATGCGGGTCAATCGGCTCAAATGGGTTTAGCATCGTATCTGGCATTTCTTGCGCTCATCAGCGTCAGCATTGGCGTTCTCAATTTACTACCTATACCGGTGCTTGATGGCGGTCATTTAATGTACTATCTCATAGAAATTATCAGAGGAAACCCTCTTCCTGAAAAAACCATACTAATTGGTCAAAGGATAGGCATGGCGATGCTATTTACACTGATGACTTTTGCCATCTATAACGATATAAATCGGCTTATTACTGGTTAGATAATGAAATTCAGGTATTTCGTTGCACTTGTTAGTTTCATCTGTACTTTTCCATCTTGGGCCAGTGACACTTTCGTAGTTAAAGACATTCGTATTGAAGGGATACAGCGCACCGAAGCAGGCACGGTATTTAGTTATCTTCCCGTAAAAGTAGGCGATACGCTGGATGAAGCAAAAGCAACGGAAGCCATCAAAGCACTCTATGCAACCGGATTCTTTAAGGATGTAAAATTAAAATCTGAGGATGGTATTTTAATTGTACAAGTTGATGAACGCCCGGCGATTGCACAAATTAGTATTAATGGCGCAAAAGAATTTGAAAAAGATAAACTTCTGGAAGGCTTGAAGCAAGCAGGTATCTCGGAATCCCGAATTTTCAGCCGTTCACTATTGGAAAGAGCCGAACAAGAATTAAAACGCCAATATATCAGTCGCGGCAAATACGCTGTCAAAATCACAATGACCACAACACCGCTGGAACGCAATCGCGTTGGCATTAATTTTGATATTAATGAGGGCCGTACGGCCAGGATCAAGAAAATCAATTTTGTTGGTAACGAGGAATTTAACGATAGTGAGTTACGTGGCTTATTTGTTCTCAGAAAACCCGATCTGCTATCTTGGTTCACCAAAAATGATCAATATTCAAAACAAAAATTATCTGCCGATTTAGAAACGCTACGATCCTATTATCTTGATCGGGGCTATCTTGAGTTTAATATTGAATCCACTCAAGTATCGATAACACCCGATATGCGTGATATCTATATCACCATCAACCTTACTGAAGGTGCCCAATATACAGTTTCCGATATCAAAGTCGCAGGCGAGCCCCTATTGCCAGAAGAAGAAATACGCAAATTGATATTACTGAAGACAGGAGCCGTATTTGCACGTCAGAAATTAACCGAATCCGTAAAACTAATCACCGATCGATTGGGCGATGAAGGATATGCGTTTGCTAATATCAATGCAGCGCCGGAACTGGATCATGAGAATCGACAAGCAGCATTCACTTTTTTTATCGACCCAGGTCGGCGTGTATACGTGAGACGTATCAATATAACCGGCAATGATCGCACGCGCGACGAAGTGATTCGGCGAGAATTTCGACAAATGGAGGGTGCATGGCATTCCACTAAGAATATTAATCTCTCCAAGCAAAGGGTTGACAGATTATTTTTCTTTAATAGTGTCAATGTCGAAACGCCCGCTGTACCTAATAAAACTGATCAGGTTGATATCAACGTCAAAGTGGAAGAGAGACCAACCGGGGCTATTATGTTTGGCGCGGGCTACTCTGATCGGCAAGGCCTGATATTGAATGGCTCAGTATCTCAGAACAATATTTTTGGTACAGGCAACTTTTTCAGTCTAGATGTCAATACAGGCGCGATCAATAAAACCTATGCGGCATCATTTACCAATCCTTACTTTACTATCAATGGCGTAAGTCTTGGATTTGATGTTTACAAACGTGACTTGGATACACGAGCATTATCCAGAGTTGGTACATTCAAGACCGAGACTGTCGGTGCAGGCATACGACTAGGCATACCTATTGCAGAAAATGATATCGTATCGTTAGGTTTGGCCGCTGAAAATACGGCATTGAGTGTTTTTAAAGATAGTCCCAACCGTAATATAAATTTTCTTTGTGAATTCGGGGGAAATTGTCCAGATGGTCAAGCCGTTTTACCACAAAAAATATCTACCAATAATTTTCCACTCACATTAAGTTGGGCGCGGGATAGACGGGATAGCGCTATCTGGACAACCTCCGGAACAACACACCGGTTGTTTGGTGAGATCAGTGTGCCGGGAGGAGATTTAGATTATTATAAAATCAGCTACCATCAAAAATGGTTCTTTCCAATTACCGATTTCTTCACCTTGATGTTAAATGGCGAAGCTGGATATGCTGATGGCTATACTGGAAATACGTTGCCCTTTTTCAAAAACTTCTTTGCTGGAGGTAACAACTCTGTCAGGGGTTATGATCTGAATTCTTTAGGTCCGCGAGATGTCAACATTAATACTAATTCTAGATTGTTTGCAGTAGGTGCTAGTAAACGTGTCGTCGGAAATGTAGAGTTGATGTTTCCGGTCCCATTCATGAAAGATGATCGATCATTGCGCCTTAGCTTATTTGTCGATGCCGGTACAACTTTTAACAGATTTAATACTGTTGACAAACTAGATAGCAATGGTCAAGTCGTTATTGATAGTAACGGCAATGTCGTCAAGAATCAGGGATTAGGCGACCTTATGCGTTATTCGACTGGCATCGCTCTTACCTGGATATCTCCGATGGGACCGCTAAAAGTCAGTATTGCACAGCCATTGAATGATCAACCCACTGACAATCTGCAGAGATTCCAATTTATGTTTGGACAACAATTCTAAATTTAGCTGAAATCCTCTCAGTGAACAAATTGAAATCTATCTACATACCGCAGCGAAATATCGTATTAGTCATTATGCTCATCGTATGCGCGCATGTTGCTTTTGCGGCTGTTGCAAGTGATATCAAGATTGGGGTCGTCAATACAGAAAAGATTTTGCGTGAATCAGTCCCAGGCATTCAAGCACAAAAGAAAATTGAACAAGAATTTATGCCACGGGATGAAGATATCAAGAAAATGGCGATTCAGGCTAAGTCGCTACAAGATAAGCTTGAAAAAGACAGCGCTCCTCTGGCGGAAGCAGAACGACGTAACTTGGAAAGAAATCTGGCCAATCTCAGTCGCGAATATCAGCGCGCACAAAGACAGATGCGGGAAGATTTGAGCGTTCGTCAAAATGAAGAATACAGTCTTATCCTGGAACGCACCAATAAAGCCATTAAAAAAATTGCAGAAACAGAGAAATATGATCTGATATTACAACTCCAAGATTCGGTATACAGAAGTCAACGCATTGATATTACTGACAAAGTAATTAAAGCACTGGAGAATGAATAACCTGCCATTGGGACAATAGGCATACCAGAAATTGATCGAGAGTTATCTCGGATTAAAAGGAAAATTGCATGAATACCATGAACATACACGACATTCTGAAATATCTGCCGCATCGTTACCCTATTCTATTAGTAGATAGAGTGCTTTCTTACGAATTAGGTAAAGATATTGTTGCGCTAAAAAATGTTTCCATCAACGAACCATTCTTCTCAGGGCATTTCCCACATCATCCTGTCATGCCGGGTGTATTGATTGTTGAGGCATTGGCCCAAGCAGCGGCTATTCTGACGATGAAAACAGAGAATGTCGTCAACAATGATAATATGATTTATTATTTTGTCGGCATTGATGGGGTGCGTTTCAAAAAACCCGTCATGGCAGGTGATCAGCTCATTCTCAAAGTTACCATAGAGCGACAAATCAAAGGTTTATGGAAATACTCCGCCCGAGCGGAAGTTGATGAGCAACTGGTAACCGAAGCAACCTTAATGTGTGCAGCTAGAACCTTATAATTTTTAAGCAATAAACATTTCCGTTGAAAGTATTTTATCAAGCGGAAAATTCATGCGTGAATACTTCCTACCGCAATGCATTGATTGGCGGTGTCGATGAAGCAGGCAGAGGACCATTGGCCGGGCCGGTTTTTGCGGCGTGTGTCGTGTTAGATACAGCTTACAAAATAGATGGATTGGCTGATTCGAAAAAACTGAGTGAGAAAAAACGTAACGAACTTACCATAGCTATCAAAAAATATGCCAGAGCATGGTCTGTCGCTTCCGCCTCAGTAATAGAAATTGATCAGTTAAATATTTTGCAAGCTAGCTTACTGGCAATGAAAAGAGCGGTAGAAAGCTTACCTTTCACGCCTGATATGATACTGGTTGATGGTAATCAACGTCCGCACTTAAATTGCCCAACACGCACCATTATCAAAGGTGATAGCCTGGTTCCTGCAATCTCAGCCGCATCAATCTTAGCGAAAACAGCGCGCGATGCCGAAATGCATAGATTGCATCAGCTTTTTCCACTATACGGATTTGATCAACACAAAGGGTATCCGACCAAGGATCACCTCAGCGCATTGCTTCGACATGGAGTCAGTGCCATACACCGGCAAAGTTTTGCGCCTGTAAAAGCATTAAAAAACAGTGAATTTTCATCTACTAATCCATGAAAATTACTATACAAAGCCATACCGATCACTCTTTAGCTGATGCAAATGAGGCCTGTTTTACGCATCATAAGGAGATTATTGACTTTATGCGTATAATGCCCAATGTTCAATTTAGCTCAGAAGTCCAATAATAACTCTGATTGTTATGATTTTTTTAATTTCTGAATATTACTAAAATAAGGATAGCTCATATGCGCATCGAAAAAAATACTGTGGTTTCACTCAACTACGAATTATCAGATTCCGAAGGGAATGTTCTGGAGCAAACCCAAACACCGATTAGTTATTTACATGGTGGCTATGGCGGCATTTTTCCTTTGGTGGAAGAAGCTCTGCATGAAATGGAGATTGGTCATTCTTGTTCTATTTCGATGGAACCGGAAAATACTTTCGGTGAATACGATGAAGAGCTGATTCGCGTTGAACCACGCAGTTCCTTTCCTGACAATGTCGCTGTGGGAATGCATTTTGAAGGTGGAGCGGAAGGCTCGGACGATATCATCGTATACACCGTCACAGAGATTGTTGACGATACCGTCATCGTGGATGGCAATCATCCTTTTGCCGGCATGGCACTCAATTTCTCCTGCACAGTAACTGGGGTCCGTCCCGCCACACCGGAAGAAATTTCGCATCAACATGTGCATGGTGCACACGATCACGATCATTGATCCCACTTGTATTCACACGCTTGGGAAATCAGCTTTTGCTGTCCTTATCAATCGCTTTCTTCAATACGTATAACTGTTCCAATGCCTGTCTAGGGCTGAGTTCATCCGGTGTAAGGTGCTGTAACATGGCAATCACTGGATGTTCTGCTGGAATCTCTTCTTCCGGTTCTGAAACGGAAGAAGAAAACAAATCCAGTTGAGATGCCTTATTTACACTTTCCTGTTCCAATTTAATCAGGTGTTTTCTGGCCAATTTAATCACATGCTCAGGAACTCCCGCCAACGCAGCGACTTGTAGGCCATAGCTCTGGCTGGCCGGACCTGCGGTCACTTTGTGCAGAAAAACGATACGGTGCTTATACTCCACGGCATCCAGGTGCACATTCTGGATTTGCTTAAACTCTTCAGCCAGTTTAGTGAGTTCAAAGTAATGTGTCGCAAAAAGCGTAAAGCTGCGATTCTTATTCACCAAAT
>JAGOKN010000020.1 GCA_017994575.1 Nitrosomonas sp. | reverse complement strand
AATATCCGATTATTGTTTACCTTGCAGCGTGTTCAGATGCTGCAGCACGCTACCTACCGTATAGAAAGATCCGAACACGCAGATTCTATCATTTTTAGTGGCTTGTTCACAGGCATAAACAAAAGCCGCTACGCAATCCGGGAATTCATGGATAGTATTTTTTTCACTTGAAATATTGGCCTTATGCATTTCATCCATTAAATAATCGACCGAAGCAGCTCGAGGAGAATCAAGCGTTGATACTAGCCAGAAATCAATCTCATTTCTTAATTCCTGAATGACTCCAGTGACATCTTTATCCTTCAACATGGCAAATATAGCATAGGTATATCCGGCTGGTTTTGTCGCCGCCAAATTTGCAGCCAGAACTGCTGCAGCACCAGGATTATGCGCCACATCCAAAATGATCATCGGTTGAGTAGACACAACCTGAAAACGACCGGGAATCACAGCTTCAGCAAGCCCCAAGCGCACTTCATGCATGCTGACAGGCAATAATTCACTCATCGTGTCCAATGCAGCCAAGCAAGTACTTGCATTTTGCAGTTGCTTTTCCCCACGCAGAGCGGGAAGTGGCAAAGAATGCCGCTTCCCTTTCGGTCCCCAGAAGTCCCATTGGGATCCCTTGCTTGAGAAACCAAATTCCTTTGCAAATTGATAAAAATGCGCGCCTATGTTATCAACCTGTTGACGAACGGAATCTGGTATATCGATCTCGGAGCAAATGGCCGGTCTATTTTTTCTAAAAATGGCCGCTTTCTCGAAGCCTATCTTTTCTCGCGTATCTCCAAGATATTCAATATGATCAAAATCTATGCTGGTTAAAATGGAACAATCCGCATCGAACGCATTCACTGCATCCAGGCGTCCTCCTAAGCCCACTTCTAAAATGACCACATCCACCTGAGCTTCTATGAATAAACCCACAGCCGCCAAGGTGCCGAACTCGAAAAAGGTTAATGAAGTATCACAAGCTGTTCTTGCAGCTTCAATTTGATGAAAAATCTGACATAACTTGTCACCTTCGACTACTTTCTTATTTATCCGGATACGCTCGTTATATTCGAGTAAGTGAGGCGATGTATAGCAGCCAGTTTTATAACCGGCGCAATGCAAAATAGATTCCAGCATGGCGCAGACAGAACCTTTGCCATTGGTACCGCCCACCATAAAAATCGGAAAGGAGGGAGTCAAACCAAGCGCCGTTTTAACACGCTCAACACGCGCCAACCCCATATCAATGGTTTTAGGATGCAGCGATTCGAGATAAATCAACCAATCAACAAGTGAACTGGGCTCTGTACTAGAGGCATTCATTAAGAACCACCGCGAGTTTATTTAATACCTATCAAAGATCAATCTTAAACGGGCCTATTCTTCCAGAACCACAACGGCATCATTCTTTTTCTCATTGCTTATTCTTAGCAGCTTCAATTGATCCAATCCAAAATGGATAAATGCAAGCGCTGTAAAAATAGGCGCCAATAAATTAAGCACCGGCACAAATTGCATCATACCCGTCAACAATCCCAATCCCCACAGCGAGTATCGGTTTGACGCACAGATCTCCTTGATCTCTTGCTTATTGGCATGTTCGGATAGTGCATCATACCGAAACAATTGTTGATTCATGAAAGCAGCTGCGATAAAAGGAATGAATACTCCCACACCGAATGTCCACAGCGGTAAAGAAACCACCCAGATCAATATAAAAACACCCGTTGCTAGCACCGCGTTCACAATGCTACCGCTTAAACTTCCTCCATTTTCCCTTTTTAACTCTGGATAATTACGCTTAGCAACCAGCTTGATCAAGGCTGGCATGATGAAAATGGTCGTAATAATCAGCGTTGTCATGATTACCAGCGGAATAAATACAATGATATGAATCAGGCTTTGAATACTGGTAGCAATCCATGCAGGCTCAACACTCTTTAGCCACTCACCTACTCCCATTTCACCAAATGCTTGATAAATCAGTTCTGTAAAGCTATCTCCGAAGAAGTAACCAATGGCAGACCAGAAAAGTGTTGCGGCCAAAACTGGCCATATGATGATCCATGCAATATTAAAACGAACTAAATCTCTGAATGCACTTGCAATTGATTTAAATATAGAAGACATTTGGACTCACATTAAAGAGAATTTAGACAATGAAGCACATCTGGAACCAGAATCGCCGCCCTGCCACGTTGACGCGACAGGATAAAGCAGTGATTGAAGTGGATTACGATGTTTTTATCACATGGTATGCGCAAATCCAAATCAGATGCCACGTAACAGCTCATTGATGCCTGTTTTTGAACGTGTCTTGGCATCCACCTGTTTAACGATCACTGCACAATATAGACTGTATTTTCCGTTCTCAGCCGGCAAATTGCCAGAGACTACGACCGATCCTGGAGGGATACGGCCATAGGAAACTTCGCCTGTTTCTCGGTTATAAATTTTTGTACTCTGACCAATATACACCCCCATGGAAATGACTGAGTTCTCACCTACGATCACTCCTTCAACCACTTCAGAGCGTGCACCGATAAAACAATTATCTTCAATAATCGTCGGATTGGCTTGCACGGGTTCCAGCACACCGCCGATACCGACACCGCCGGATAAATGTACATTCTTGCCAATTTGTGCGCACGATCCAACCGTTGCCCAGGTATCGACCATGGTTCCTTCATCCACATAAGCGCCAATATTTACATAAGACGGCATCAATACCACGTTATTGGCAATAAAAGAGCCTTTTCGCACGGCTGCGGGCGGTACTACGCGAAAACCTCCATCACGAAAATCCCTGGAACTGTAATCAGCAAACTTCGATGGCACTTTATCAAAGTAATTGGAAAAACCACCTTTGATAAAACTATTATCCTCGATGCGGAATGACAGCAACACTGCCTTCTTGATCCATTGATGCGTCACCCAGTCGCCATCGATTTTCTCCGCCACACGCAGTTTGCCACCATCGAGCATATTGAGCACTTGTGCGATGGATTCTTTCAGATTGGCATCCACATTACGTGGCGTAATTTCGGCACGACGATCAAACGCTTCTTCAATGATGGTTTTTAATTCATTCATAATTTTTCCTAATAATTAAAATTAACCCAGTTCAACTCAAGTGAGTCACCAGGCTCTTGATTCTGCTCATGGCTTCGATACATTCCTGCGGAGAAGCAACCAATGCAATCCGTACAAAATTTTTCCCAGGATTCATGTCGTGCGCATCACGCGCCAAATAACTCCCTGGCAACACCGTGACATTATAATCTTGATACAGTTGTTTGGTGAATTCGGTATCGCTGATGGGGGTTTTTAGCCACAAATAAAAACTGGCATCCGGCATCTGCACCGTAGTCACTTCAGATAACGATGCGATCGCAGCAGAAAATTTCTGCGCATACAAGCGGCGATTTTCTACTACATGCACCTCATCACTCCATGCCGCAACACTGGCAGCCTGAGCAACTGGATTCATAGCGCTGCCATGATAGGTTCGATACAGCAGAAATTTCTCCAATAACGCAGCATCTCCGGCCACAAATCCCGAGCGCAATCCTGGCACGTTGGATCGCTTCGACAGGCTATTGAATACCACTAAACGCGGAAAACCAGCACGACCCAATTGTTGCGCAGCATCCAACGCTCCCAAAGGCGGATTATTCTCATCAAAATAGATTTCCGAATAGCACTCATCCGCAGCAATCACGAAACCATATCGATCAGACAATGCAAACAACTCCCGCCATACATCCAATTTCATGACGCCGCCAGTAGGATTATTCGGCGAGCAAACATAGATCAGCTGGGTACGCGCCCACACCTCATTGTTTAATTGCGAGAAATCCAATGCAAAATGACTTTCCGGCAAAGTATTAATAAAATACGGTGTAGCGCCCGCCAATAGCGCAGCACCCTCGTATATCTGATAGAACGGATTGGGACAAACCACTGCCGGACGGTTGGCGCCAGGATCAATCACTGTTTGAGCAAAAGAAAACAATGCTTCACGACTACCATTTACAGGAATAATTTGCGTATCCGCATTGATTTCAAGCAGATTAAAACGGCGCCTGGCCCATGTAGCAATGCTATTGCGTAATGCCGCCGTCCCTAGCGTCGTCGGATAAATGGATAGTCCATCCAAATGATCGATCATCGCCTGACGAATAAAATTGGGTGTCGCATGCTTGGGTTCGCCAATTTGCAACTCAATTGAACTGAGCTTTGCATTGCGTGCCACTCCGTCAAACAGCTGACGCAGTTTCTGGAATGGATAAGGTTGCAGTTGATTCAGATTTGGATTCATGTCCTATTAAGCACAGTGATCAATGATAAGCTGTTAACCCAAGCTTATAGAAAACACCCATTGCCAAGAAAATTAGATTGTTAGGTTTTATGGATGGATTATAAAACGTGCTTATCAGAATGACCAACTATAACTCACCCACGCATTGCACATAGTTAATATAAATTTGTTTAGAATAAACAATCTAATTTGTTGATTTAGATATTCTTAGTAATTTCATTAATAGTTTTCCAGAAATAACTGCTACTCTAATATTTCACTGCACTGTCGCGTGGCACCCCTGAAGATCAATCGGCCACCAGTGCTCAGTGTAATCTTCTGATCAAATGCACGCCCCCAATACTGGGACTGAGTTGGAGTTTGTTTAGGTTGGCATTGATAGCTTGGATAAATACACTGATTGGCAAATACATTCGCAGCTCTATTAATCTTATATTCTGATATTAAATCAACGATCTATCACAATTAATTGATGCCAGCAGCAAACTAACTCTTCCTTGAGGTCCTGATTGCAAGTATAATTCGTGCAATTTTTCCCCATATACCGCCAATTTCCACAGTCTATTGACGGCTTCTCGAGGATTGGAAAAAATGAAACCGCCTATTCGAATTGCCGTCACCGGCGCAACAGGACAGATTTGCTATAGCTTGCTATACCGTATTGCAGCGGGCGAAATGCTTGGCAAAGACCAGCCGATTATCCTGCAGCTTCACGATATCACTGATGCACAGCCATTTTTCGATGCTATTGTCATGGAACTGTACGACTGTGCTTTTCCACTATTAACAAAAATCGTCACCACTGACAACCCAGAAGTTGCATTTGATAGTGTGGATATCGCGTTGTTGGTGGGCGCGCGCCCACGCGGTGAGAACATGGAACGCAAGGATCTTTTGACAGCCAATGGTCCTATATTCATAGAGCAAGGAAGAGCGTTGAATTCAGCTGCCAAACGCAATGTCAAGGTATTGGTGGTTGGCAATCCCGCCAACACGAATGCCTACATTACCTTAAAAAATGCACCAGACCTTGATCCTGCTAATTTCTCGGCCATGTTAAGGCTGGATCACAATCGCGCACTATCTCAGGTTGCCCTCAAGCTGCAAGTTCCGGTATCGGATATCAAAAAAATGATCGTCTGGGGTAATCATTCCAATACGCAATTTCCTGATTTAAGTCATGCTACCGTTGGCAGTGACAAGGTCACCTCACTATTTACAGACTCCTCTTGGACCGAGAATCACTTTATTCCGACGGTACAAAAACGCGGGACAGCCATCATCGAAGCACGTCGCGGCAAATCGAGCGCCGCCAGTGCAGCTAACGCAATTATCAATCATATGCAGGATTGGATTTTTGGCACGGCACAAGATAATTGGGTATCGATGGGAGTGCCTTCCAATGGATCCTATGGCATCCCCAGCGGAGTCATCTTCAGCTTTCCTGTAACCTGCCAGGGTGGTCAGTATAAGATTGTTCAGGGACTGGAGCAAAGTGCTTCAGACAAAGAAAAAACGCAAAAAAGCTACCAGGAATTAATTTCCGAGCAGGAAGCCATCAAACATCTTCTGAAATAAATTAGAAGAAACGCAATACTGTCCTAGCAATAATCAGACTAAACTATTGAGTCGATGCACTGGCTGCTTCACGGATAGCCAGCAGCAATGCTGCATCCAGATGACCATCTGCGATCCGTTGCGTCTTTTGCTGAAAACGACTGATTGCCTGGCGAGTAACCGAACCCAATACGCCATCAGCTTCTCCCGCATCGATACCCAGCATCGATAAATCTACCTGTAATTGACGCACTTGTTCTCGGGTGATCTTCACTGCATCAACTTGTGGTGTACGCTGTAATGCGGCTGCGCCTGCAATGCGATCGGCCAAATGCCCCACTGACAAGGCATAAAACTCAGATCGATTCCAACGCATGATAATATAAAAATTTTTGGTCACCAAAAAAGCTGGTCCTTGATGACCCGCAGGAACCAATAAGGCAGCTTTTTGTTCGGTCGGTGCCAATGCGGCCCCAGAAGCCGTAGTAATGCCCAGATTTGCCCACTCAGCATGACTCAACATCAGATCCCGGCCAGCCAATGAATAATCAAATGAGGATGGCAACCGTACCTCTTGTCCCCAGCTTAAGCCAGCAATCCAACCCAATTGCCGCAAGAAATTTGCCGCTGATCCCATGGCATCCGGGATGCTGCCCCAAAGATCACGTCGCCCGTCGCCATCGACATCTTTGGCATAACGTATGAAAGTGGAAGGCATAAATTGCATGTGCCCCATGGCGCCGGCCCATGAGCCGATCATTCGTTCGGGAGAAATGTCTCCCGCATCGAGAATGCGCATTGCATTCAGCAATTCCTGAGTAAAGAAAGTACTGCGACGCGGATCACAGGCAAGCGTCGCTAATGAATCAGGCACCGACCAGTCGCCAAAATAACTGCCATAGTTGGTTTCCAAGCCCCAGAATGCCACCAGATACTGAGCCGGGATGCCCGTATCCTGTTGAATCTGATTCAACAGGATACGATGTTTAGCCAGTAATTCACGACCGCGCAGAACGCGCTCCTCATTGATGCGCGCATTAAAGTAATTAGCAAACGTTTGTGTAAATTCGGGCTGACGCCGGTCCAACTCAATAACCCGTTGGATATATTTGACTTTGCTTAATATTTGATGAACGGTTTTATCGGAAATGCCTTCGGATCTCGCTTGTAATTCAATTCTCGATATACACTCGTTGAAATGAGGATTATTCGCCTGAACCTGTGCCGGCATCCAGCCGATAAACGCCAGAAAACCAGAAAAAAGGCATCGATAACTTAATCGATGCAATATAGAAAGTTTAATTTTTGGAGAATAGCTTGAAACAAGCGCGTGCATATCGTTATTTTCGATGCGGGCAAGCCGGTTTAGTGCAATCCGCATAGAGTGACAATGAATGTTCCTGAAGCGTAAAACCTCGGTCTTTGGCAATCGCTATCTGGCGCTTCTCAATTTCCGGATCATAAAATTCCTCCACACGACCACACTGCAAGCACACTAAATGATCATGGTGGCCATCGCCTTTAAGTTCAAAGACTGCCTTACCGCTTTCAAAATGATGCCGTTCCAGCAAACCGGCTTGCTCAAATTGCGTCAAAACGCGATAGACAGTGGCCAACCCAATGTCTTCACCTTCATTCAAAAGTTCTTTATAAACATCTTCAGCAGATAGATGACGTACACTGCTCTGCTCAAACAAATTCAATATTTTGAGTCGGGGTAAAGTTGTTTTAAGTCCGATATTTTTGAGATCTATGCTCTTCAGATCGCCCGAGTTATTCATGGTTATCTCTGTTCAGAAAATAATTTGCTGTATCATATAGTGCTATGCACACTTTGGAAACACATAATATCAATAAAATGGCTGCAAAGACTTTCACACTGCTGGCTTTGCTTTTACTTGCAGGGTGCTCATTGGTTCCTCACGTGTTATATCGAATTGATGTACAACAAGGCAATGTTGTCACCGATGAAATGGTAGAAAAACTAAAACCGGGCATGACTAAAGCACAAGTATTATTCGTGATGGGTTCGCCGCTGATTATAGATGCTTTCCGCGAAAATCGGTGGGATTACGTCTATTTGTTTCATAAACGCGGCGATTTGGTCGAACAAAAGCGATTGACCATCTTCTTTGATGGTGACCGGTTAGCCAATATTGAAAATTATCTGCAATTCTCCAAAGAACCTGTTGAATCCAAACCTGCCACAACCAGTCCCGATAAAAAAGAAGACAACACTGAAGATAAAGAATCCAAATAATTAAATTGTTCATATCCTAGGGATATTTAAATCAATCACATGAGCAGAAATACCATGATAACTCAGAAAATTGCTATTGCAGGAAGCTCTGGTCGTATGGGTCGCACCTTGTTGGAAGCAGTTACGCAAGCACCCGACATGCAACTGGCTGCCGCTCTGGAAAGAACGGGCAGTCCTTACCTGAACAAGGATGCGGGAGAATTGATTGGCGCCGGCTGCGGCATTCCTATTGTCAGCAATTTTGCAAGTGCGCTACAAGGCTGTCATCACCTGATCGATTTCACACGCCCCGAAGGCACACTGGCGCATCTTGCCGTTTGCCGGGAAGCCGGAGTAAAAATGATCATTGGCACAACCGGTTTTTCCGTGGAAGAAAAAGCCATGCTTAAAGCAGCTGCACAAGATATCGCCATTGTATTTGCCCCCAACATGAGCGTCGGTGTGAATGTTACGTTCAAGCTTCTGGAAATTGCCGCCAAAGTATTGAATGAAGGTTATGACATTGAAATTATCGAGGCACATCATCGACATAAAGTAGATGCACCTTCTGGAACCGCTTTACGCATGGGAGAAGTCATTGCCGATGCGCAAGGCAAAGATCTGAACAAAGTGGCTGTTTACGGACGTGAAGGCGTCACCGGTGAAAGAGCTCCGGAAACCATCGGATTTGCCACGATTCGCGCAGGCGATATAGTGGGCGATCACACAGCCATGTTTGCTACGATCGGCGAGCGTGTCGAAATTTCGCATAAAGCCAGCAGTCGCATGACTTTTGCAATGGGGGCATTACGTGCGGTGCGTTTTCTGGCTGATAAACCGAATGGATTATTCGACATGCAAGATGTATTAGGCTTACGCTAATATCCCTGTCCCCTAACAGCACAGCATGGCAACGTATGCAGTCGGTGACCTCCAGGGTTGCTTTAACACATTTCAGAAGCTGCTTGATTTTATTCAATTTGATCCCGCACAGGATAAATTGTGGTTGGTTGGCGATATTGTCAATCGCGGACCTGATTCTTTATCGTCATTACGCACCATCAAGCAAGCTGGTGATGCCATGATCATGGTGCTCGGCAATCATGATTTGCATCTATTGATGGTTGCCGCAGGCATTGCCAAAATCCATCGCAGTGACACGCTGCAACCAATTTTGGATGCGCCCGATCGGGATGAATTACTGCATTGGCTACGCCAGCAAAAATTATTTCACTCTGCAGGTCCCTATGCCATGGTCCATGCGGGTTTACTACCCTCTTGGTCAATCTCGCAGGCCGGTCAATTAGCACATGAAGTTGAAAACGCTTTGCGCCAAGATAATTATCCGGAATCATTTGCCCATATGTACGGCAACGATCCCCACTACTGGCGGGATGACTGGACTGGCTATCAACGTTTGCGAGTCATCGTCAACGCAATGACAAGGATGCGCATATGCACTCCGGAAGGTGTGATGAATTTTGCATTCAAAGGTGACCCGCAATCCATTCCAACCGGTTATTTACCCTGGTTTAGCTTACCCCAGCGAGCCAGCCAAGAAACCACCCTCATTTGCGGCCATTGGTCGGCATTGGGATTGTATGTCACCGATAATTTGATTGCACTGGACAGCGGATGCGTTTGGGGCGGGCAATTGAGTGCTATTCGTTTGGAAGATCGACAAATTTTCCAACTCCCTTGTAAGGGATAGGCAGCGATAACGTTTGTGCAATTGCGTGCTCAGACAAACGCGCCAGTTCACGCCGATTCTTCATGCCGCATTGAATGGGTTCGTTAAAGGTCAATTCAACATCAATACGAGTCTGACTCAGTATTTTTTGTAGCGACGACACCAAAGATGAATCGATATAAGCAGCTTCCTGACAAACATTTCCCGCCGAATCTCGATAACTGATGGCCACCGGATAAAGCAGCGCATCCGCAGTAACAGCCGACTGCAATAGCGATGCGTGAAAATGGTTTAATTGCGTGCCGTCGGCAGTGGTTCCTTCCGGAAAAACGGTCACGCGTTCGCCCTTTTCCAATACTTCGGTGATCTGCTGATTGATGCGCAGCGTATCGCTACGCTTTGCGCGCTCAATGAATAATGTGCCGGCATTACGACTCAACAAGCCCAATATCGGCCAGTGACTGATTTCCGCTTTGGCCACAAAACGTGTCGGACAAGCCGCCATCAACACACACACATCCAACCAGGAAACGTGATTGGCAGCAAACAGTACACGCGGAATTTCATGGCCCGGTGCTTTGCCATGACTATGCAGTTTAATATTGAGTATCGCCAATACACCGACCGACCAATTTTGCATCATGCGGCGCTGAATATTGTGCGGAAAATACGGATAAATGATGGATTGCAACAAGCCGGAAACAACATGTATCAATAAGTGCGTGAATCGCATAATGCGCAACAGCGCAGGAGTCAGTGTTTGCATGTAGTGGATTGGGTAAGTAACTATTAATCATTTCAACCATAAACTATGGTGATTACATTTTGTATATCAATTTAGCTGAATTTTATACGCACAAACAATTTATCAGCAAAAAGGGCCATGCGCTATGCAATCATGCATGCAAAACATTCAGTGCAACAGACTCGTGCACACAATGCTAGAATGCGGCGCTATTCCGATCTGCATTTTTCTCCGTTTTCCCCTCCAAATAATTTGATTCGGCTTATCAGGCGCTTGAGGTTTGTTTATTCATGCAAATGATTAAAAATCATCATTAACCTCGTGTATAAAATGATAATTCTTACAAAAATTATTTTGGATTAGTGTACAATACCGACACATCAAAGCATCGGTAACATCTGGGTATGCAATTTATCTATTTAAATTATTTTCCATTCAAATAATTATCGATGAATCTTCTGAAATCACTATCATTCGATGTCAGGAAAACATCATTAAACTATTGAATTATCCAAGAATATTGATATTAAAAATAATTTTAAAAGACCTACCAAATTGGAGAGAAAAACAATGAAACAAACTGTCCTCTTATTTTGCATCCTATTTCTTTCTACCCAAGTCGCCTTTGCACAAAAAAATAACCTTGATGTCAAGTCTGAAGCCGCGATGGTGTTTAATACCCAAAATGATCGCGTCATTTATGACAAGAATGCAGACAAGGTCATGCCGATTGCCTCGATCACCAAATTGATGACCGCCATGGTCACGTTGGATGCGCGCCTATCGCCGAATGAGAGAATCACGATTACACAGGCCGATGTCGACAAATTAAAACGCACTTCCTCCCGCTTGCCCGTAGGCAGCAGCTATCCGCGTCATGAATTATTACGCCTCGCGCTGATGTCTTCCGAGAATCGCGCCGCTGCTGCACTGGGCCGCACTTATCCCGGCGGCATCAATGCATTCGTCGCTGCAATGAATCAAAAAGCCCGGAAGATTGGCATGACGAACAGTCGATTTGTCGATTCCACCGGCTTGAATAGCAACAATGTGGCTACCGCACGTGATCTGGCAAAAATGGTCACCACTTCCAACAATTACGCCACCATTCGTGAATTTTCAACCACTTCCAAGCATTTCGTATCGCCTGGCAATAAACGCGGTCCATTGCAGTATGTCAATTCAAATAGCTTGGTACGCAACCAGGATTGGGCCATTAATGTATCCAAAACCGGCTATTTGAATGAAGCCGGGCGCTGTTTAGTCATGCAAGCCAAAATTTCAGGACAGCCTGTAGTGATTGTGCTGCTGAATTCATGGGGCAAGAATACCCGTATCGGTGATGCCAATCGCGTTAAAAAATGGATCGAAAATACTCAAGGTCGCCGACAAGCCTAAAATCATCCATCAAACGGAAGTCAGTCCATAAATTTCGCTGTATTTATGCTTGAGATGATCAATAAAATGATCTGGATTCAAAGCTTCTCCAGTAACCAGTTGAACCAATTCCTGAGGTGTGTATAGCCTGCCCTGGCGGTGGATTTTTTCATTCAGCCACTGCTTGATCGGCGCAAAATGGCCATTTGAAATATGCTTTTCCGTATCCGGCTGCTCGCGCAGCAAGGTGTTATAAAACTGACAGGCATACATCGCGCCCAAGGTATAGGAAGGAAAGTACCCGAACGCCCCCCCGCTCCAATGGGAATCCTGTAACACGCCCAGCGCATCGTTAGGTGGCTGAATGCCGAGATACTTCATCATCAGTTCATTCCAAATTTCCGGCAAATCATCGACCCTCATCGAACCATCAAACAAGCCCTTCTCGATTTCATAGCGCAGAATAATATGCAGCGGATAAGTTACCTCGTCCGCTTCCACACGAATAAAATCGGGTTTGCAGGTATTAATCGCGCGATAAAACAAATCCACGGTCGCGTGTTGCAAGTTATCCGGAAATGCCGCGCGGATCGTCTCGAAATAGTGCTGGCAAAACGGTTTACTCTGCGCAATCATGCGTTCCCAAAATAGCGATTGGGATTCATGGATTCCCATTGTCAGCGATTCCGAGACCGGCAAATCCCCCAGCGCATGCGGGCGTCCCTGCTCATAGAGTGCATGGCCTGTTTCATGGATCACCGCATACAGCGATTCGACAAAATCACTGTCCTTGTAGCGCGTGGTAATGCGCACATCGGTCGGATGACTGCCGCCGCAAAATGGATGCACCGACACATCCATGCGTCCTTGGTCAAAATCAAAACCAATGTCGCGACTGATTTGCCGAGCCAATGCTTCCTGTTTGTCGCGCGGAAAGTGACCTTGCAGGAAGGAAGTATCCGATTGCACCGCATGCGCCTGAATGGCATGAATCAACGGAATCAGCTCTTCTTTGAGTCGCTCGAATATCGGCGTAATCGTTGCCATTGTGGTACCGCGCTCAAACAGATCGATATTCGCATCATAAGCGCTCAACTCGGACGACACGCACTGTGCCCATTCCTGCTTCAAATCCAGAAAACGCTTGATCACCGGCGCAAAATCGGAAAATTTGTTGTTTTGCCGCGCCGCCACCCAAACCTCATGCCCGCGCGAACCCAATTCAGCCAATTCCTGCACCAAACGCTTAGGCACTTTAGTTTCCAATTCATAACTGCGCAGCGCCTCGCGGATATTGCAACGCTCAAATTCATTAAACGCATCCATACCGCTATTAGTCAGTTCAGCCAGACAATCACCCAGTTGCGGGTCCGTCATACGCTCATAAATGACGCCTGCCAGCGCTGAAATCTGCATGGCACGCGCTTCCGATGCGCCTGCTGGCAGCATGACTTCCTGATCCCAGCCGATCGTGCTCATAACTCCGTTCAAATGGGTAATTTCTTCCAGTTTATTGACCAAATGCTGATAGTATTGATTCATATTCATTGTCTTTAAAGTAAAGAATTATCTCTATGCGCGACTCACCTGATCTCAAGGGATAATGCTAAAATCACAAGCTCAGTATCATACCTCATACCAACTTTAACACCAGCCATTCACACTGCCATGCTCTGGATAAAATCACTGCACATTATTTTCATGGTCACCTGGTTCGCGGGACTGTTCTACCTGCCGCGCTTATTCGTCTATCACGCCATGTGCGAAGATCAACCCGGCAAGGAACGCTTCAAGGTCATGGAGCGCAAGCTGTATTATGGCATCATGACCCCCGGCGCGGTACTGACAGTTGTTTTTGGCGTATGGCTGTGGCTGGGATACGGTTTCTCCGGAAGTTGGCTACATGCCAAACTTGCCTTGGTGCTTACTTTGATCGTCTACCATTATTACTGTGGAAAATTTGTCAAAGCGTTTAAAACCGACAGCAACACACATAGCCATGTATTTTACCGTTGGTTCAATGAATTTCCGGTGCTGGTCTTATTTACAGTAGTGATTTTGGTAGTGGTTAAGCCGGATTTGGTGCAGTGGGTTTCCGGGCTAATATGAATAGCAGGCACTAAGTTAGCCTTCGATCAATTTCAATCCGATCTTTATCGGTGTTAACGAATATTAGTCATTCGCTCTCAACCATTTTAACTATCTTGTGTGATAGATACTTGCTTGAGAAGACCATGCTCACCGATTAAATCTTCCGGTTTCTTTGTAATCGGCCAACAGGCTATCAATTAAGTCGGTCGGTAGGGGTTGGGGTGTGGTCATTTTTACTCCAAAAATAGATAAGCGGTTTCCCGCTAAATAGCCATTTACACAAAATTATTTACATCCCCTATTATGCAAGCGCTTCATACTAAATACTTATAAAATTTAATTATTTAGAAAAATTCATTTTTCTAAATAAAGTATTCAGTTACATCGGATTTTAACAGTTTGACAACCTATTTAATTCTGGATGCCTATATTTTTAGGGAAAAAGTATCTATATTTCCTATAGTTCCAATTAATGGTTTGAGTTTGCGACTGGCTATCAGCACCAAGATATGATCAGCTGCAAAAGTACCGAAACACGAAAACGCCTGCTTTATAAGGATTGCAAGTTATGATTGACGAGCATGTACAGCATAATCACGATCATCACACGAATCACTATACCATAGCGACAGATCCCGTCTGCGGCATGCCGGTCGATTCACATACAGCAAAGCATCGCGCTGAGCATGAGGAACAAGCTTACTATTTTTGTTCTGTCCACTGTCGCGATAAATTCATAGCCGAACCCAATATCTATCTAACGGGCAAGATCCCAAACGGGGAATCCACATCCGACACTATCTATACTTGTCCGATGCATGCACAAATCCGGCAGGTCGGGCCGGGAAGTTGTCCGATTTGCGGCATGGCATTGGAGCCGGCAGAAGTGTCGCTTGACGATGCGCCTAGTCCGGAACTCGCCGATATGACTCGTCGCTTCTGGATTGGCCTCATATTGACTGCACCAGTCTTTTTTTTGGAGATGGGTGGCCATCTAATCGAACTGCACCTCATGTCTATACAAACTTCCAATTGGGTGCAATTGTCGTTGGCGACACCGGTTGTCTTGTGGGCAGGATGGCCGTTCTTCGTGCGCGGATGGCAATCGATCGAGAATCGTGCACTGAACATGTTCACACTGATTGCGATGGGCACCGGTGTGGCATGGATCTATAGCATCGTTGCCACTGTTGCGCCCGATCTCTTTCCCGATGCCTTCCGCAGCAGCGATGGGGCGGTCGCCGTTTATTTCGAGGCTGCGGCGGTTATCACCGTGCTGGTGTTATTGGGCCAGGTGCTCGAATTGCGAGCACGCGAACGCACCTCTGGTGTGATTAAAGCTTTGCTCAATTTATCGCCGACTACCGCCCGCCGTCTTGACGATGCCGATAAGGAAGAGGAAATTAGCCTAGATCAGGTGGTAGCAGGCAACCGCCTGAGAGTTCGCCCCGGCGATAGGGTGCCCGTCGATGGCAAAGTGATCGAAGGCGGCTCAAACATTGACGAATCGATGGTAACCGGCGAATCCATGCCGGTTCGCAAGCAACCCGACGACAAGGTGATCGGCGGCACTATCAATGGTCAAGGCAGTTTCGTGATGCGTGCTGAGAAAATCGGGCGTGATACGATGTTGGCGCAGATTGTTCGCATGGTATCGGAAGCACAGCGCTCGCGCGCACCAATTCAGCGCCTGGCAGACATCGTTGCTAGCTGGTTCGTTCCGGCAGTCATTCTGATCGCCACACTTGCTTTTGCCGCCTGGGCAGTCTGGGGTCCGCCACCCGCCATGGGATATGCGCTGATCGCAGCTGTCAGCGTGTTAATCATCGCTTGTCCATGCGCACTGGGTTTAGCGACACCGATGTCAATCATGGTCGGTATCGGACGAGGTGCGACCGAAGGTGTCTTGATCAAGAACGCTGAAGCATTGGAACGCATGGAAAAGATCGATACTATCGTGATTGACAAGACCGGTACGCTGACCGAAGGTAAACCCAAAGTCACGGCAATTCGCGCTGCTAGCAATATCGGCGAAAACGAGCTGCTACGCTTTGCAGCCAGCCTGGAACAAGGAAGTGAGCATCCTTTGGCTGCCGCTATCGTTGCCGCAACCAAGGAACGCTCAATTGTGCTGACCAAAGCAACCGACTTTGATTCGCCGACTGGCAAAGGCGTGCTCGGCAACGTCGATGGTCATCGGATTGTGCTGGGCAACACCAAGTTTCTTGCAGAATTGACTATCGACACTCGGATGTTGGAAGCGCAAGCAGATGAACTACGTCAGAATGGGGCGACAGTGATCTTCGTGGCGGTCGATGGAGCGATTGCCGGTATTGTCGCTATCGCCGATCCGGTGAAGGCATCGACACCCGCTGCCATTGATGCTCTGCACGCCGAAGGCATCCGCATCGTCATGTTGACCGGTGACAATCGCATTACAGCTGAAGCAGTCGCCCGGCAATTGGGTATCGACGAAGTGGAAGCGGAAGTGTTACCGGATCAGAAAGCGGCAATCGTCAGGCGATTGCGCGAGCAAGGGCGAGTAGTCGCCATGGCGGGTGATGGTGTCAACGATGCTCCAGCTTTGGCCACCGCCGATGTTGGCATTGCCATGGGCACGGGCACCGATGTAGCGATTGAAAGCGCAGGCGTAACCTTGCTGCGCGGCGATCTGCTGGGCATTGTCCGGGCACGGCGCCTCTCCGAAGCAACCATGCGTAACATTCGCCAGAATCTGTTCTTCGCCTTTATCTACAATACAGCTGGCGTACCGATCGCAGCTGGGGTGCTGTATCCGTTTTTCGGCATCTTGCTGTCACCGGTTTTTGCTGCGGCAGCGATGTCGTTATCTTCGGTCAGCGTGATCGTCAATGCATTGCGGTTACGTACTACCAAGTTGGAGTAAATATGGAAGGTTTAAAATAATACCTTTTGATATTTATTTTTATGAATATTGATGCTAGCTAGTTAGAACGAGTACTATCTAATTTTGGCAAAATTTTAATTCACAACCCCATCAATCAGGAAATGTACCATGGCAAAAATTCTTGTCTTGTATTACAGCATGTATGGTCATATCGAAATTATGGCCAACGCAGTAGCTGAAGGTGCACGCAGCGTCGAAAATATCGAGGTTGCCGTTAAACGCGTCCCCGAGCTCATGTCGGAAGAAGTGGCACGAAGGGCCGGTGCCAAGCTTGATCAGCCAGCACCTATTGCAATCGTTGATGAGCTACCAAATTATGATGCCATTATTTTCGGTACGCCTACACGCTTCGGCAATATGTGCGCGCAAATGCGCAATTTTCTTGATCAGACAGGTCGATTATGGCTTAACGGTGGACTGATCGGCAAAGCAGGTAGCGTATTTACGTCTACCGGCACTCAACACGGCGGCCAGGAAACCACAATCACCTCATTTCATACCACCTTGCTCCATCATGGCATGATCATCGTGGGGGTTCCCTACTCCTGCCAGGAGATCATGAACATGAGCGAAATCACCGGTGGATCACCGTATGGAGCAAGCACGCTGGCCGGTGGCGATGGTAAACGCCTGCCATCAGACAACGAAATAAAAATAGCGCACTTTCAGGGTGTTCATGTCGCAAAAATAGCCAACAAATTATCCCACTGATGGGGTAAGTTAACAAACGCTCGCACTTTATTTCAGCGGAAGTTTTTAATCATGAGCCAAATAGCACAAGCGCTTTCACCCGTTTTGTTTTTACCGCATGGTGGCGGGCCACTACCGATTCTTGGTGACAAAAGGCATGAAAAGATGGTTGCTTTTCTGAAAGAAATCGCAACTAAGCTGGGCAAGCCATCCGCGATTTTAGTCATCAGTGCTCACTGGGAAGAGGAACAGGCAACGATAACGGGTAATAGTCATCCCTCAATAATCTATGATTATTATGGATTTCCTGCCGAGGCCTACAAAATTCAATATGCAGCGCCGGGTAATCCCGAGCTGGCGAATGATATTTGCACACAGTTAACAGCGAGCGGCATACCGGCGAGAATTGATGAACAACGGGGTTTTGATCATGGGTTGTTTGTGCCGCTCAAGCTGATGTTTCCACAAGCCCAGATTCCTTGTCTCCAGTTATCATTACTGAAAAACTTAAATCCTCGATTGCATATTGCGCTTGGGAAAGCGATTGCATTTTTACGTGAGAGGAATGTCCTGATTATCGGTTCAGGCATGTCATTTCATAATTTGAAAACATTTTTCTCGAACGATATCGATAGCGGCAAAGAAAATGAGGGATTTGATCACTGGTTGATTGAAACATGCACCGATCCAAAAATTTTATCTGCAGCGCGTGAACAACGATTGATTGAATGGGAAAAGGCACCGTTTGCTCGATTTTGTCATCCGAGAGAAGAACATTTATTGCCTTTGCATGTTTGCTACGGCATCGCATGTGCTGACACTCCAATTGCAAAGGTTGTATTTAATGAGGAGGTGATGGGGAAAAAAGTGACGAGCTTCCTGTGGCAGTAGAATCATGGTGTTTTGATGCTGATTTTAATTGTTGGCCATCAGCCATGAGTATTTGAATTAACCGCACCAAGCTGCCAGTTTATTATCATCTTATTGAAATACTGGAGAATCAATATGAAAAAAGACAAAATTGGCTATTCAGTTTCATGTTCACAGTCATTTTTGCGACTGATTTAACTCTGGATCGCTCTATTCAAGTTCAGTCAGCGGCTTCTGATGCTTGCCTACTGCAGCGAGTTCTCCCCGTTTGTCAGCATAAACCCAATTCTTTAGTATCCCCTTGGATAACGATAGTCGTTTTGCTGCTTCAACCAGAGTTAACCCACTTTCTTAAAAAAACTTAACTGATTCCTTCCGAAATTCCTGACTATATTAAGTGCGAAGTAATTCCATCTCCATCTTCCATTTCATCTCTTCATTTTATGAAATTTCGGACTCCATGAAAATCAGCATACCTCACTCAGGAGTTGGTCGTTTCAATGGCGTCTGAGCCGCCGCAGCATTCACGACCGATCAATAGATAAGCGTTCAGCATATGCCGCGTCGTTATCCATTCAATGCGCAAAACATTGTATAATAGAGTCAAGTTCGATTTTATGGATTGGTAATCAGTAACCAGGTCACTATTGATTGCTCTGAACGTTTAACATTCGCAGTCAAATTATTGCATAAATCTGATGACTTGCCCGCTCACTCAATTAAATCCAGCTCATTATCGCCAGCACACTCCAAATGTGGATGGTAATCGGCCAGAAAATAATCGTTATGCCGCGCTATGGAATCGATATTTTTATTCAGGTTCGCTAGCGCATCCCTTACTGGCATGCTTATTGGCATGGTTCAGTATATCGGTAGCGATAGCTGAAGATTTTTCATGCAATGAAACTGGAAAAACGCATATCTGGATTTCACCGTTGCACCCAAAGCCTCATGAACAGATTAAAATCATGGTGGTGTCGACCGATGGCCCCGTATCAGAACTGACTTTCATCGATAGTCAAGGACGCTTCTCAGCTTTGCAAGCTCGTCGCCGTGGAGGGCCGCCTTGGAGCCTGATTGCTACCTGGGAAGGATTTAACGCAGGAGAGTATCGGCTCGAGGCGAAGCGCGAAGGCAGACTGATCGCCTGCCAATTTCTCACCATTGGCAACGCAAACGAAAAAAACAAGCCTGAATCATGGAATCTTGCCACCGAAGCCTTTTATTCTGCCTGGATTGAAGAATTATTTGGCGCCCCATCCGAAGAAACACTCAGTTTTTCTTCTTTGGAACCCGTCCTGCGCAATTCTGAGCGCAATTTTCTGCACAATCACTTGGGACGTAACGAAGATGATAGTTTACCCTTAACTCCGGATTGTGCCGATCTGCCCTATACTTTGCGCGCTTATTTCGCTTGGAAGATCGGCTTGCCGATCGCCTATCGCGCCTGTGGGCGAGGATCGGCCAACACCCCACCACGGTGCGGCTCCCCTTCCATCCTGGCAGAATTTACCCAAGGTACTATTGCACAAGCCAATTTCAAGAAATTCAGCAGGCAATTGGTCAATATCGTTCATTCAGGCTCGGCGCGCACCGGTTTAGAGGATGAATCCACAGATCTGTACCCTATCCCGCTCAGTCGAGAGACACTATGGCCAGGAACAGTTTTTGCCGACCCCTATGGTCATGTTTTGGTTTTGGCCGAATGGTTGCCACAGACAAATGATCGCCCTGGCCTATTGCTAGCTGTCGACGCCCAACCGGACAATTCAGTCGCTCGCAAGCGAGTTTGGGAAGGTACGATGCTGTTTGCTAACAACGACAATGCAGGAGCTGGTTTCAAAGCTTTTCGGCCGGTGATTCGCATGGATTCGGGCAAATGGCGCACACTCTCCAACGGCGAGTTGATTGATCACGCTGATTTTATTTCTTTTTCGTTGGAGCAAGCCCAGCTCACTCCCGACGATTTTTATGCCAAGCTAACTCAACTCATCAATCCCAAAGGCCTTGATCCCAAGCAAGCTTACGAAGCCACTCTGACTGCGCTGTTGGAACAAATCGAAACACGCATCACTTCGATAAACAATGGCGAAATCTATTTTCGCAAAAATCCACGCAGCGTTATCACGATGCCAAACGGTGCAGCAATTTTTCAAACCGTTGGCCCTTGGGAAGACTACTCTACACCTTCACGCGACATGCGACTCATCATCGCCATCAATGTGCTTAATGACTTGCCGGAAAAAATCGTGCGCCACCCCGAGTTGTTTGTGATGAATGATCAACACCCTGTAGAAACTAAAGCTGAGATCGAGCAGCATCACGCCAAGCGTATCCACGAGCATAGTATTCGCTATACACGTTCGGATGGTAGCGTATGGGAGCTTTCATTGGCCGAAGTGCTGGCACGAAAATCCGCCTATGAAATAGCCTACAATCCGAACGATTGCACGGAAGTTCGTTGGGGTGCAAAACCGGACAGCGATGAATTTTCCACCTGTCGTCGCCAAGCACCGGCAGAGCAACGCGCAAAAATGGAGCGATATCGAACCTGGTTTCGAGAAGTTCGCAGACCGACGCCTTAAAAATCTTTTCAGACTCATGAGGTCAGCAAAAATGTCGCTTTGGTGCTAGTGGCTTGTTTGACACCTCATCCGACTTCCAGTACATTGCGGCTTGCAAAATGGGCTTGCCAGCAATAAAAAACTGAAGTCCATCATCAAAAGCCGATTCCAGTCATTTCATAGCTGATTCATTCACTGATCATTACTTTGATTTTAGCAGCCTTCACTTGCTGATCCATTAAAACTCCATTGACTGATTAATCTGCATAGATCCCTATTCCAATGGACAAAAATACTCTCCCCAATGACTCAGAATCCATCATTGCAAAACCGAAGCGACGACGAAAGCGGGTTCCGGCAGCACGATCCAGCAACACTTCCCCGCGGAAGCGAGTTAAAAGAAATCAAACGGGGAATATCACCAAGAAATTAGTGCTGGCAGGCTTAGAGATCTTTGGGTTAAGCGTTACTGCAGTTTCAGTCATCATTGTATTACTGGGTCATTCTGCCAGCCGGTTTGCCGGCACCAGTTTCTTCAGCAATCTGCTTCCGTTCGCAGTCGGTGTATTAGCATTGATACTGGCTGCTTCTGTTTTCCTCATTGGCTGGTGGAAGCTGAGAAGAGGGTTGCAAGCCCACTCTGAATTATGGACGCCGATGCTATCCCTTGCGCTGGCCTTGTCAATTGCCTGGTTCGGCGCTCAAGATCAATTCACACTCGCTTATAGCAATTTTCGCACACTGGTAGGAGGCAAGGAAGAGGCAGGCCGAATGACCATTGCACACCAGGTGTATGCCGCTTATCGCCGACATAATACCAATCAACTGCAAAAAATGGTTGATCGCGCTCAGGGTTACCAGCAAGCGATTGAAGATGCAGCCCGATCTTTCGATGTCGATGTTCATTTATTACAAGGTATTGCAGCGACGGAATCGTCTTTCATACCGAGAGACAGTCATGACGGTGGACGTGGTTTATTCCAAATCACCCGAGTCCCTCAAGCAGTCATTGCTCAGGCAAACAAACGCCTGAAAACTGAGAAAATATCCTTGGATAATCCTAGGCATAACGCTTATGTCGCGGCGGCCACTTTTAAACATTATCTGGCAGAAATGAAAGGCGATCTGTTTCTAGGCTTATTAGCCTACAACATCGGTCCGGCTAACGGTGGCTTGCGCTTTATCATGCAGCAATATGGCGCATCCGATTTCACCACCATACAACCTTATTTACAAACGCTGCCACGCGATTATCCAATTCGCGTATTATCTTATTCACTGGCGTTCCGCCTATGGCAGAAAGAAGGCAAACTACTCGCCTATGAAGAAGGAAATAATGCCATGCGCATACAACGCATCGGTATTCCTGGATTACATACCGATTTATAGCTGCCTTGGGAATGGACGCGACCAGAGAAAACACAATCTAATTGCATACTTCTATCCAATCAGCATGCAAAAACTGCATAAAGGAGATCTCTATATAACTGTGTTTTTGAGTTTTTCTGTTTATTTTCATCATAATTAAATCAAATGCTTACAGAGTTCACGCATTCAATAAAACCAGTTATGCAGAGGTCTCTCTATTTTAGTTGGTTATTGCACTGGCGGGGGAGGTTGTGCAGGAGTCTTTTAGCTATCTATTTAGCCGTCCGGCCCAGGGCATTGGTATCGGCATGCCGATTTTGATCGCGCCGATTAGCGCCGCATTGGTCAGTCTGTTAATCAGTCCGAAACAAAGTGCCCCGCTTGCTTATATCAGTGAAACAATGGGTATGCTCATTGGCGCCGACTTGCTTCATCTGAAAGACATCCCCAAACTGGGAACACCCTACGCCTCCATTGGCGGTGCCGGTACTTTTGATGGCATTTTTATTACCGGAATTGTTGCTGCATTATTAGTCTAAGGAAACGCTGATTGATTCGGTGAACGAGATGAAGCACGAGGCGCACGGAACGCAGCAACCGAGACATATCAACATGATAGGCGAGGGAGCGAGTACCGCGCAACGAAGTGATTCGCTCGTACAGTCAATTAATCAGCGTTTCCCTAAGTATCAGTCATTGATTACTGACTGATACAATGAGTTTTGTTGACAGTATTCTGTCACTTTGATTTCAATCCCGCTATACTCATCAGCATGATGAATCAACATCCACTCCATCATTCCGATTCGCCACGCGAGCATTTACTGCATCGGCTGTACACCTTGCAACAAGAGTTTCTACACATTTCACCGCAAGCCATGCAGCAAGTCGCCGCCGAATATCATCTGTCACTCGGTCAGGTGGTGTCGGTAGTTGAATTTTATTCTTTTTTTTACACGCAACCTTGTGGCCGCTTTCATATTTTATTTAGCAATTGCACCAGTTGCGGTTATTTATCCGATGAGCAAGATTTGTTGCACTTGCTTTGCCAACTTTTGCAGGTTACTTCAGGCAAAACACGCCAAGATGGCTGTGTCAGCGTGCATGAAACTTCCTGCATCGGCCTATGCGATCACGGCGCTTCCCTGCTCGTCAATGGCTTGCCGATCACACGATTGACTGTGGAAAAGATCACGCAGGTTGCACAACTGGTTGCATCCGAGACACCGCTACTACAATGGCCCACGGAGTGGTTTGAAGTCCACAATACGGTACATCACCGCAGCTTATTGCTGAGAGAGCATTTCCTTCCCGGTAGTGCGATGCAAAAAGCGTTGATCCACGGCAAAGATGAAACACTGACGGAAGTTTTACGCTCTGATTTGCGCGGTCGTGGTGGTGCCGGGTTTGGCACAGGCAAGAAATGGCAACTCTGCCAACAAGCGCCAGGTCATGCGCATTATGTGGTGTGCAACGCCGATGAAGGTGAGCCCGGTACATTCAAGGATCGCATGCTACTTCGCGACCATGCGGATGCGTTATTTGAGGGCATGACTTTGTGCGCTTTTGTCATCGGCGCAGAACAGGGTTTTGTTTACCTGCGCGGTGAATACCGTTATTTATTGACCCATTTACATACAGTGCTCAACCGACGTCGCCAGCAACGGCTACTAGGCCAACATATTCTGGGTCAACCAGCTTTCCATTTTGACATCGAAATTGTCATTGGCGCAGGTGCGTATATATGCGGAGAAGAATCCGCTTTGGTTGAATCGCTGGAGGGCAAACCGGGAATTCCTCGTATCCGTCCTCCTTTTCCAGTCACGCACGGCTACCAGAATCAACCTACGGTAGTTAATAATGTTGAAACCTTGATCGCTGCGGCGCACATCATCGTGCAGGGCAGCGCCTGGTTTAAGGCTGTCGGCACCGAAAAATCAAGTGGCACAAAGATTCTCAGTGTCAGCGGCGATTGCCAACTTCCCGGCCTATATGAGTACCCTTTCGGTGTTCGTGTCCAGCAAGTGTTGGATGATTGTCATGCACATAACGTACAGGCCGTACAAATCGGCGGCCCAGCCGGGAAAATGATCGGAGCGGCAGATTTTAATCGCGCCATTGGATTCGAAGACCTATCCACCGGCGGTTCTTTTTTGATATATGGTCAGCATCGTGATCTACTGGCAGTGCATCGCAATTTTGCACGTTTCTTCGCGCATGAAAGTTGCGGTTTCTGCACACCTTGTCGCGTAGGCACACAATTGCTCAAAAACAATCTGGATAAAATCGCCCAGGGTCGGGGTACTGCACAGGATATCACTGAAATCAAGCAACTCAGTCATCTGATTCGACATCATTCACACTGTGGCTTGGGACATACCGCAGCCAATCATGTATTGGATGGTTTGCAAATTTTTCCGCAAATATTGGAAGCCCCTCTGCGGCGACACTTCAGCGCCCAATTCGATCTGGACCAATCGCTGGAGAGTGCGCGGCAGATAACGCATCGCGACGATGCCTCGGCACATTTGGACTAGTGGCAATGCAAGCAAAGCCAAACACGATCAGCATCGACGGACAGGAAATCGCCTTCACGGCGGGACAAACCATTATGGATGCTGCTTTGGCTGCAAAAATCTATATTCCACACTTGTGCCACTATCCGGGGCTTCAACCGAGCGGCAATTGCCGATTGTGCGTGGTGGAAATCAGCAATCGCAGTACTGCTGCCTGCATCACACCGGCTGTAGCCGGCCAGGAGATCCGCAATAACACACCGGAATTAAACGAAATACGAAAAACGATCACGCAAATGCTGTTTGTCGAAGGTAATCATATTTGTCCGTCATGTGAAAAAACCGGCAATTGCAAACTGCAGGCGATGGGTTACTATCTGGGTATGCTGGATGATCATTTTCCGCAATTTTATCACCGGCGTGAGATGGATGCTTCGCATGCCGGCATTCTGCTGGACCGGAGTCGCTGCATACTGTGTGATTTATGTGTGCGCGCCAGCCGCGAAGTGGATGAAAAAAACGTGTTTGCCATTGCCGGACGCGGCACGGATGCCCACTTGATAGTCAATTCATCGACGGGAAAATTGGGCGACAGCACGATTGCAGTAACCGATCTGGCAGCCAATATTTGTCCGGTGGGTGCTATTTTGATTAAAGAACAAGGTTATCAAGTACCCATCGGACAGCGTATTTACGATCAGCACACTATTCACGAAACAGCTTTGCAGGAAAAAATCACCAAGGAACATCACGAGAAATGATGAAAAATGACCGCCAAATCTAAAATCAGAATTGCTACTACGTCATTAGCCGGCTGTTTTGGTTGTCACATGTCTTTTTTGGATATGGACGAACGACTCGCGGTCTTACTTGAACAAGTTGAACTGAATCGCTCTCCGTTCACCGATATCAAGCAATGCGGGCCCTGCGATATTGGGCTGATTGAAGGTGGCGTATGCAATGCGGAAAATGTTCATGTATTACGCGATTTTCGTGCCCATTGCACCATTCTCATCGCCGTCGGCGCTTGCGCAATCAATGGTGGCGTACCTGCCATGCGTAATTATTTCGACTTGCAGGATTGCTTACAGGAAGTGTATTTAAATGGAATTGGCATCACCAATCCGCAAATCCCCAGCAACATTGAATTGCCGCTATTGCTGGATAAAGTTTATCCGGTCAGTGAAGTGGTGCCCATCGATTATTTTCTGCCAGGTTGTCCGCCTTCCGCCGATGAATTCTTGCAAATTCTGCAACCGCTATTGACCGGGCATAAGCCAGAATTGCCGAAATCTCATGTGCATTATGATTAACCTCAGTACTCCAGATCATCATGGAATCGGATAATACTTCTGTTTCCGCTACCCGGCGGATTGCCATTGATCCGGTGACGCGTGTGGAAGGACACGGCAAAATCACCTTGTTATTGGATGCCGATAACCACATTTGTGAAGCACGGCTACATATTGTCGAGTTCCGAGGTTTTGAGAAATTTATTCAAGGCCGGCCCTACTGGGAAGTGCCTTTCTTTGTGCAACGCTTGTGCGGCATTTGTCCGGTCAGTCACCAATTGGCAGCCGCCAAGGCGGTGGATCAACTCGCGGGAATCCAGCAACTTACGCCGGCTGCCACCAAGTTACGCCGCTTGCTACATTTCGGCCAGATTCTGCAGTCTCACGCTTTGCATTTCTTCCATTTATCGGCTCCGGATTTTTTATTCGGTTTTGGTAGCGATCCCGCTCAGCGCAATATCGCCGGTCTTCTGGAGAAATATCCGGAAATTGCAATGAAAGGCGTCAAACTGCGCAAATACGGACAGCAAATTATCCAGGCAATTACCGGTAAGCGCATCCATGGCACCGGCACCGTTCCAGGCGGCATGAATAAACCATTGACCATCGTTGAACGCGATGCCTTGTTGGTGGATATCGCTGATATTCTACAATGGAGCCAGGAAGCGGTAGCGTTGAATGAACACATCCATACAGCACATCCGGAGCACTATGGTTTTGCCACACTAGCCAGCAATTATCTAAGCATGACCGGAGCCAGCGGTGAACTAGAATTTTATCATGGTGGATTGCGGGCCAGTTTTGCTGATGGCATGCCTATTTTTGATCAATTTGATTATTGCCATTATCAGCAGATCTTACGCGAAGAAGTCCGCTCCTGGAGCTATATGAAATTTCCTTATCTCTCGGCGCTTGGAACTGAGCAAGGCTGGTATCGCGTCGGGCCCTTGGCGCGCATCAACAACTGCGACACGATATCAACGCCTTTGGCGGAAGTGGCACGCCAGCGTTTTAAAACGTTTGGTCAAGGTAAATTCGTGCATCATACCCTCGCCTATCACTGGACGCGCATGATTGAAATATTACATTGCGCGGAATCCATTGATGAACTGTTGCACGATGCGGAAATTATCAGTACAGAATTGATGGTCGAAAAGGGCAAGCGCCAATCGCAAGGTATCGGTGTCATCGAAGCACCGCGTGGCACGCTGTTCCATCATTATCAAGTGAATGAAGAAGGATTGGTCACACAAGCCAATTTGATTGTTTCCACTACCAGCAACAATCAGGCAATGAATGAATCCGTGCGCTCGGTAGCCAATCAATATCTGGATGGTCAGGAAATTACCGAAGCTTTACTGAACCATCTGGAAGTTGCCGTGCGCGCTTATGATCCCTGTCTTTCTTGCGCAACGCATGCGCTTGGCAAAATGCCTTTGCAAGTGACACTGCAGGACATGAACGGGAAAATCGTGGATCAATTGACTAAAGGGATCACCGGAGAAATTCACCGATAACCCATGATAATCTTATTTACGTGTCCACCAAAGGATGAGCGATAGCACAACGGAGATTAGTAATCCCGTCATTAGAGGAAAATGGAAACTGAAATTTTCACGTTCAATATAAATATCACCCGGCAGACGACCCAATGGCAATTGTGAAATCCATGGCCAGGCTAAACCAAGCAATATTAATAAAACTCCAATCGTGATGAGTAATTGCTGCATACAGTTTCTCAGGCCAACAACATGAATGATAAGAATTTTGCTAACACATACTAGCAAAGACCATGATAGTACTCAATCAAACTTTCAAGCTGAATATCAAACAAAAAAGCTTACTGATAACAAATATAGTTAAAATCGGTGCACAAGCCATATCATTCACCCATGTGTAACACACCAATAAATGACGTCACGCATGCCCAATTTATTGCTATTTGGCTATGGAAATCCTGGTCGCGGCGATGATGCTGTAGGCACCCGATTGATTGAACGTGTGGAATCACTGGCACTAGCCCAAGTAACCTGTCTCGTTGACATGCAATTATTGATTGAGCATGCGATGGATTTATCGGGATTTGACCAGATACTATTTGTTGATGCCGATATGTCATGCAATGAACCGTTCGAATTCTCAACGGTGGATGCAAAAAAAGATGAAAGCTATACCAGTCATGCAATAACACCTGCAGCACTACTGTTTATTTATCAGCAGATTTATCAGCGCCAAGCTCCCCCTGCTTTTTTGTTGCGTATCCGTGGTTATTATTTTGAATTGGGTGATATGTTAAGCCAGCAAGCTGATATAAACTTGGATGCAGCCGTCAGGCATGTGCAACAATGGTGCTTACAACCCTTCAATCCCATGAGTCATGAGAATAAGTAATGCATGAACTGTCGTTGGCGGAAAGTTTGTTACAACTGATTGAAGAAGCTGCTATTAAGCAAAATTTTACCCGAGTCAGAACAGTATGGCTGGAGCTTGGGCAACTGACTTGCGTGGAGCAAGAATCGCTGCGATTCTATTTCGATGTCATTACACAAGATAGTATCGCTCAGCAGGCAAAACTGGAGTTTATTGCAATTTTTGGACAAGGCGTATGCGATCATTGTCATCGATCAATGTTCATCGCTTCATACCATTCCATCTGCTCCCATTGTGGAAGTTACGCAGTAAAAATTACGCAAGGTGAAGAAATGCGCATTAAAGAACTTGAAGTAGAATAAAGAGAGAACAAATATGTGTACAACCTGTGGATGTGGCGTGGGTCAAGCGCGCATAAATGGCAAATCGATAGCCGCAAACCGTACTACGGGTCAATCTCTGAAGTATCTCCCGCTCGAGCAGGCACAAGCCACGCATTCTCATTCAATCCCTGTCAACCCTGATCAGACACCCGGCACTCTGCATTTCGGCACAGGGTTGGCTGCTGCTCATGCGCCAGGGATGAGTCAATCACGCATGGTAAAGATTGAACGCGACATTTTGGCGAAAAACAACCAGTATGCCGATGAAAATCGCCATTATCTGACTCAGCGCGGCATCTTTGCACTGAATCTGGTTTCCAGTCCGGGATCCGGCAAGACCACGCTGCTGGTTAAAACCATACAGATGCTCCGTGAGAAACTACCGATTGCAGTAATTGAAGGAGATCAACAAACTGATCACGATGCAGCCCGTATCAGGGCTACTGATGTCCCAGCCATACAAATCAATACTGGCAAAGGTTGTCATCTGGATGCGCATATGGTGGGACATGCCATACAGCAATTGCCCTTACAAAATCACAGTCTGTTATTCATTGAAAATGTGGGCAATCTGGTTTGTCCTTCGGGTTTTGATTTGGGTGAAGCCCATAAAGTGGTGATCTTGTCTGTCACCGAAGGCGAAGATAAACCGCTCAAATATCCTGACATGTTTCATGCAGCCGATTTGATGCTGTTGAACAAATGCGACTTACTGCCTCATCTGAATTTTGATGTCAATTTGGCGATTGACTGTGCACACCGCATCAATCCCACCTTACCTGTCATCCAGCTTTCAGCCACACATGGCAGCGGCATGCCGGCTTGGATCGACTGGATCGCATCCGGTTGTTGCCGCCAAACGGCAATTGCCAAACAATCAGCACACTCCATCTATTCTACGCTTGGCTAATTTGCACGATCACCGCATTACATTGGCTGTCAGCGCTCCCTCCGTTCTAGCTTGTGGTGCATGGTTAAAAAATACCATTTGCCTGACGCAACACAATCAAGCCTATATTTCCCCGTTGGTAGGTGATCTATCAACTATAGATGCCCGTAGTCGATTGGATAGAACCGTAGAAAGCATGTGCCGGAAATATTCGATACCGCCTGTAGTGGTCGCACATGACTTGCACCCGGATTTCTACAGTACTCAGTTTGCTTACGCTTTTGCACAACAGCTAAACATTCCGACACTGGCCGTGCAACACCATCATGCCCATATTGCGGCAATCTGTGCTGAACACCAACTGCAGCAACCGGTATTGGGATTGGCACTCGATGGCATCGGATTAGGGACCGACAATACACCGTGGGGAGGAGAGTTATTATGGGTGGATGGCGCTCGTTTTATGCGACTCGGTCACCTGACTACACTCGCCTTGCCCGGCGGTGACCGCGCAGCGCAAGAACCTTGGCGCATGGCTGCTGCAGCATTAGCTCGACTCAATCGCGGCTATGAAATTGTGCAGCGTTTTGCCAATCAACCTGCAGCCGAGACCGTAGCTGTTATGCTAGCAAGCAATCTCAATTGTCCCCAAACATCCAGTATGGGAAGATTATTCGACGCAGCAACCGGCTTATTGGGAATCAGTTCTATTCAAGTGCATGAAGCACAAGCGGCCATGCAGTTACAGCATTTAGCCGAGCAATATGGGCCTGTTCATGCACTGACCGAGGGCTATCAAATCACGGAAAATAATAATCTGGATTTTTCGTCGCTACTGTCGGCATTGATTGATTGTCACGACGAAAAATACGATCATGCTTATGCAGCCGCTTTATTCCACACTACAGTCGCTGCAGGATTGGCTGCGTGGGTGGAAAAAGCCGCTTATCAATATGAGGTAACTCATGTGGCATTGGGTGGCGGATGCTTTCACAATGCGCTATTGCGACATGATTTAACTCATCGCTTGGCCGAAAAATCATTACATATTCATAACCCACAACAATTGCCGCCGGATGACAGCGCAATTGCATTAGGTCAAGCATGGATAGCGTTGCATCACAATCGTTTATAATGCACATTTAGTTGATGAATTGATCAGGAATTTTGCAATGAGTAATTACGTACAACGCTTTCTTCTGGAAAACCTGGATATTCGGGGTGCCATCGTGCATCTCGATTCAGTTTGGCAACAAATGCTGTCGGATCGACACTATCCACAACCTGTAACACAATTATTAGGAGAGATGAGCGCGACCACGTTACTCCTGGGCGACAATCTCAAGCAAACTGGGCGCTTGACCATTCAATTGAATGGTAGCGGTCCCGTTTCCATGCTCGTCATTGATTGCAATGAAGACCTACAGATACGCGGCATGGCGAAATGTGCTCAGCATATAGAACCTCAATCAGTGCCTGAATTACTCGGTCATGGCCAATTGCTTATTACACTGGATATGCCTTCCATGCGTGAATCCTATCAGAGTATCGTGCCGCTTGATGGCGACAGTATCGCGGAAATTTTCCAACATTACTTCAAACAATCCGAACAGTTGCCCTCGCGTCTTTTTCTGATCACTACCAATCAAAGCATTTTTGGGCTGTTGTTACAAAAACTACCAGCGGCTGATCAGCAAGACCCCGATGGCTGGGCGCGTGCCGAGACACTCGCTGCTACCATCCATGATCAAACCTTGTTAGGATTAACTGCCGAAGAAATGCTGACACGCTTGTTCTACGAGGAAACTATCCGCATCTTTGATTCACACGCCGTGCATTATGGCTGTCATGAAGATCCCGCAAAAATTTACGCCATGCTACGTTCACTCGGTCGCAAAGAAGTAGATTCAATCCTGCAAGAATTTGGTGTAATCATTATTACCGATGATATTTGTAACCGCGAATATCGTTTGGATGCTCTGGCAGTCGATGCCATTTTTAGAGAAGCAAGTCCGACGATTCATTAGCATTTTTTAACTATGTGAAACCGCCAACATAAAGCTTCACAGTAAACACCGAGATATTAATCAATATACTCTTTTCAGTCTGCTGGATTTCAGTCGTCTTGCGCCTCCTGGAATGGAAGCTTGACTCTGCAGAGAGCGCAAGATGGACTCTTAAAATATTATAAACTCCAAAGTTAAAAGATCAAATGAGACAAAAAGCAAGTATCTAATGCATGCTAACCTTAAAGATATCGATCTAATAATCAGATAGATGCGATATTTCTCATGAAAAGCAAGCAATATTTCAATTAAAATTGAAAGAATATTCCTACATTTACTGATTGTGCTTCACATATTTTTCACATATGCTGATATATGATCTTAAACACCGATGACCATGATAAGTGAACGGTTTCTTGTAGACGTTTAGCTTTCTAGGTTCGAATTATGAAGAAAGGAGAATTATTGTGGCACTTAGAATCGCACATGTTGATGATGATGCAGATATCAGAGAAGCGGTTGGATGTATTTTGGGTAAAGATGGATTCAAAGTTGATAGTTATCTGACCATGCAAGACTTTATCGATTCCTTGCAAGATGACACCAAACGCCCCGATCTGGCTATCCTTGACGTAATGGTTGAATCAATGGATTCTGGATTAACAACTTATGCACAAATCCACAAACGTTTTCCGCAAATACAAACTATATTCTTGACTTCTTTGGGTGACATGATCAGACCTTATTTTGAAGATGGATCTCATGAATGGGTTTGTATCATTGAGAAACCCGTTGAACCGAAAAGTTTGCTAGCGATTATTCATGATCGTTTAGATAATAAAGAGACGACAGTACAATCCGCTTAGATTCTATCATGGCCATCGCTGAATTTTCCTGGGGTAATTCTAAAAAACAAACAACGTTGATCGGGGTCAACGGAGTTAGGTTAAAACTGAACGACGAAATTTTAATCAGCAATATTCGCTGGTTTATTATTTTCCGCTGGATAGTGATTGCAGCTTTAATTATCTTCCAAATCCTGGCGTTATTAGCCTCAGAAACACTGACTCAATTCGGTATCGTTGAGCAACAAAGCTGGCCTATTGCCATCACAGTCATACTAAGTCTTGCAAATATTGTATACATTTATCTGTTAGACCACTCACAGCCCAGCAAATATAACTCTCCGTCTATTAATTTATGGGCACAGATTATTATTGACTTGGTATGCTTATCCATTGTTATTCACTACATTGGCAGCACTTCTACGCCTGCATCTTTTTTCTACATATTGCATATCGCTCTGGCTTGTATCTTTTTCTCTACACTGGAAAGTCTGTGTGTAACCGTACTGGTTTCTGCCATGTACACCATCGTATTGCTGATGGAAAACTCAATGTTTGTTCATATATCGCATTCGATCCTCATAGATGACAACTCTTCAACTGAGAGCATACGCAGAAACAGTGTTTTACTATGGATGTTTGCACTTGATATTCTTTTCTTTATAGTTTGGTATGTGGTTTCAAGACTGTCTTTGGTTGTACGCACACATGAACAGCATCTGTTAGATGCCTATAAGCAAATAAATCAGGCACAAGTCGAGAAAGATCAATATGCCGTCCTCATGACTCATCAGCTCAAATCACCTTTGGATGCGATTCGCAGTAAAATTAACCTCATCAAAGGAGGGTATTGCGGAGAAGCTTCTGCTGGCGTGAATGAAGCATTAGATAAAATTGATAATCGTGCACAAAATATGTCGGGGTTAATTCTTGATTTACTTCGGTTAGAACGATTGAAAGATACTTGTCTTAGCACAGCTGTGCTGGAATCCGTAGATATTCAAACTGCTTTACAAAAAGGAATTGACAAATTAACTCCCGTTGCGAATTCCAAGCGCATCAAATTGCACCTAGCTATTGAAAATTTCAAATGCAAAGTGATTCCAGAGCAGCTAGAAATTCTTTTGGAAAATATTATTGCCAATGCGATCACTTATTCATACGACAACGCTTCAGTTGAAATTACATCTGAAATTAACCCATCTACTCAGAATGCCAGCATCACCATCACTGACCATGGCATCGGCATAGAAAACAAAGATTTACCTAATATATTTAATGAGTATTTTTACTCACCCAGAGCATCTCTGCATAATAAAGCGTCCAGTGGCATCGGCTTATCGATTGTCAGAATCGCAGCAGAAAATAATAAATTACAAATCAAAGTCACTAGTGAACCTGGTGTTGGCACATCTTTCACCATCATGTTTAATAATATTGAGTTGCCTACTAATAAACATGATTCTAACGATGTCACACTGACAAATGGTCATCTGCCATAGACTGAATTCTGACATCCATCATAGTATTCAGAAGAATTACCATTGATTTTACGTTGCCAATAGTGACGATGTAATTCTCTCCAACGGTCGACAAACCATTGATTATCGCTAAGGCGAAGCAAAATAGCGCCATCCGTATCGCTGCGCAATAATTGACTACCCGAATCACAATATCGTGTTACTACAGCTTCGCGTGGGTGACCATAGCGATTACGATATCCCACTGTAAATATGGTTAGTTGCGCATTGACTTGTTGAACAAAAGCGGTTGTTGAAGAAGTGTTACTGCCATGATGAGGTGCAATCAAAATTGTTGACGATAGCTTATCACCAGCACGCGTTAACAGCGCTGACTCATCTTTGCCTTCAATATCCGAAGGCAACAATACACTCCCATGTATCGACGTAATTTTTAATACACAACTATTTGCATTAGTTTTGTTCTTCTGATGCTCATAATCATGCGACATAGGATGAAGCAATTCAAAGTACACGCCATCCCACTGCCAGGATTGACCGGCACGACACCGATCTTTATGCACTTTGGCTTGCTGAATCGGGTGATGATCTTTCAGAGACGATAGCAACGCTCTAACAGGCATAGCCTCCAACACAGATAATGCGCCACCACTATGATCAATATCTGCATGTGACACAATCATGACATCAAGCTGATATATGCCTTCTCCCTGTAAAAAAGGCACAATAATGCGATTACCACTATCAGTTTCTCCAAAACTTGGCCCCGTATCAAATAACAATGCATAATTTGCAGTGCGCGCAACAACCGCCAAACCCTGACCTACATCCAGTACCGTCAACCATAACTCACCCATTTTTGGTTTAGCGGGTGGTATCAGAAACATGGGCAATAAAGCAACCATTCCCAACCACCGCGCTGGAAACCCCGAAAACAAGCCCAATCCGACACTTCCTGGCAGAAACATCCAGAAAATTCCAATCACAGCAATCGCTATTGTCCATGCCGGTGGCGCATGTTGTTGCCACACGACATGTGGCAAATGATCCAATTCATGCAAAATTGTCATGCAGATACTAAGTACCTCATGTGCCAGCAACAACATGAAATCAAAAAATGGAATTGTAGCCAGCAATGTGAACGGCACCACTAAAAAACTGACCATTGGAATGGCAACGGCATTCGCAATAGGTGAAACTAAAGATACCTGCTGAAACAACGCCAACAATAAAGGAATCAATCCCAGTGTCATCGCCCATTGGATACGCAGCCATTCTTGCAGCCAATTCATTTTTCCTATCCGCCCCACCGTTAACAGCATGATAATGGCTATTGCCCCGAATGACAGCCAAAATCCCGGAGCAATAGTTGCCCAAGGATCCAATAGCACAACTCCTAATAAAGCCCAGGCCAATACCATTGATGGCGAAACAAAATGCGCTCTCCATAACGCAACAGCCACTACAGCCAGCATATAGAGCGTTCGCTGTGCCGGAATTGCAAAACCCGATAGTAACGTATAGCCCAAAGCCGCCATCAATCCGGCAATCACTGCCGCACGGCGCGCTGGCATACGTAACACCAGATAAGAACTCCAGCGCCACATCCAAAAAACCATCACAAATACCAAGCTTGATACCAAAGTAATGTGCAAGCCGGATATTGCCATCAGATGAATCGTTCCAGTACGCACGAATACTTGCCATTGATCACGAGGAATAGCCTGCTGATCTCCCGTCGCCAGTGCTTTTAATACCCCGGAATAGAATTGATCTGTCAAAATTTGGGTGAAACGCTGTTGGATATCTTCGCGCACATATTCAACCCAATAAGCAGGATGATGGATCATTGATTCCAAATGCTGATTATCGATAGATGTACGCACATAGCCGACGGCGCGAATATTTCGTTCCAACGCCCATGCTTCATAGTCGAAACCATGGGGATTCGCATTTCCGTGAGGCTGTTTAAGGCGAACAATCAATCGCCAACGCTCCCCCGCTTTAACCAAGGGTAATGGTATTCCACCCATATCTGATTGATAACTTTTATACCAAGACAGTGCAATTCGCTTGGGGACAATCGCACCATCGGTAATCACATGTTCAACATCTAGCTGAAAATGCACGCTGCGATCAGTCTTGTAAGGCAAATTAGCCACCACACCAACCACCTGAATATCCCGCTGCTCCCAAGCAGAAGGTAGTGCATCAGCCAATCTCCAGTGAGCAAAAGCAGCCGCCCAGAAAAATCCAAGTCCCAAGCAAACCATCAGCAATAAGACGCTATTAACAATAGCGCCAATATTTGAAAGATTATCCCCAAGCAATCTGATCACAATTACTGGCAGCAGCAACCACATCACCAAAATTAAATTCGGTAATTCAGCTTGCAGTTGCAACAAACTGGTGCCTGCGACAAAAGCCAGAATATTTAATCGCAATAACAAATTCTGTGTGTTCCTCTAATATTTGATAGTTAATTTTTTGGTTATTGATACTTAACGTCAGAATAGGCATGAATTCGATACCCAAAACCATAACTCATACACAAGACTTGCCATTCATACTTTAAGAAGCCTGTTTTCTATCTGCGTTATGGTATCGTTCAGATGTTCAAAGAAGGAATATAATTACCAATTGTAGGCTTCAAAAGTATTGTTATGATTGGTGTCAGATCACACCGCTCGGAACCCATTCAATACACAGGATATGTGTCTGATTATGCATGAATCATATGCCCTATATTAAATTCATATCTGCCTACACGTCTGAATCTAATGCATACCCATTGCTTAGTTCAAAATTAGAGAAATTACACTATTGGAACTACTGTCTCGGTTACAGCATCAGACGGCATATTAAATATATGAACAATCCAGCCGCTATTGCAGTTACCGAATGGAGGGATGC
>JAGOKN010000103.1 GCA_017994575.1 Nitrosomonas sp. | reverse complement strand
GGTGGTGAAGGTGAAGCCGCCGATATAACGAACTGGTAAGTATTAACAATGCGTTATGAGGTGAAAGCAGTTTTGTCCGGACAAGGTACGGTACACCTTGAACTTGAAGCAAACAGCGAAGAGGAAGCCCGTCTTCAGGTGATAGAGCAAGGCGGGATGGTTTTAAGTGTAAAACGCAGCTTTTCAGGCTTCTCTCTGAAAGGGACGACTCGTTTTCCATTAGTTCATTTCAGCCAGGAATTGCTTTCATTGCAAACTGCCGGATTGAGTCTGGTAGAAAGCATCGAAACCTTATTGGAGAAGGAACAGGATGCGAGTAATCGTAAAATCATTCAGACTATCCTGTCCAGACTTTATGAAGGAGTCACCTTTTCGCAGGCATTGGAAGATTATCCGCAAGCATTTCCGCCGTTGTATATTGCAACAATTCGTGCCAGTGAGCGTACCGGTGATCTTCCCGAAGCTTTGACACGATTCATTACCTATCAGACACAAATGGAATTTGTGCGCAAAAAACTTGTGGGCGCATCCATCTATCCTGTTCTGTTGCTGACGGTCGGTTTTCTGGTTTCTATCTTTCTGATGGTATTTGTAGTGCCGAAATTCAGTGCCATTTACGATGATATGGGTAGTGATTTACCCTGGTTGTCATTATTGTTGATCAAATGGGGACAATTCGTACATGAGCGTGGTTGGGAATTGACCATTGCGACCCTTATCTTGATTGCGCTAACCGGATACACGGTCAGTCGGCCTGCATTTCGGGCCAGTGTGATGCGATTATTATGGAGAATTCCTGCAATTGGCGAGCATATGCGCGTTTATCAATTAGCTCGGTTCTACAAAACACTGGGTATGCTGTTGCGCGGTGGAATTCCCATTACACAAGCATTGGAGATGGTGAGCGGTTTACTCCAGACGCATTTTCGACCCAAAGTGGAAGCGGCCGCCAAACATATTCGTGAAGGTAAAACCATTTCCAGCGCTATGGAGCAAGAGGGATTAACAACGGCAGTGGGTAATCGAATGCTGCGTGTTGGCGAAAGAACGGGTTTGATGGGAGATATGATGGAGCGAATTGGTAATTTTCACGACGAGGAGATCGCTCGCTGGGTGGAATGGACAACCAAACTGATTGAGCCGCTGTTAATGGCGGTCATCGGTATTGTGATTGGTGGTATTATTATTCTCATGTATATGCCAATATTTGAATTGGCAGGAAGTATCAATTGATTGAATCAGCTATACAATCCGACAACAGACAACCGATGGATATCAATCATCTGATTGGTATGCGCCAGAAGGCCTTCGAGCAAGGTATTTCTGTCATGCAGGCGCTGGAGGAAACCAGCGGCTATTCCCCCGATGAGTTGACTCAACAGGTGGGGCAGTTATTGCACATGCCGGTGATGGAAATGAAAGCCATGCATGCATTAACGCCAGCCTTTGATCGATTGCCTTTTTCAGAAGCCATCATGCACGAATGTGCATTGTTCCGTCGAGAACAGGATTATTTGCTGGCAGTAAGCAATCCATTTTCAAACAAATTGCGCGCTTGGGCGGAAGAGCGCTTTGATATGGCGCTTGAGTGGCATTTGGTTCATCCAGCTGACTTGACCGCTTTTTTTGCTCAGCAGGAAAAAACCATGCGCGCCATGGATCAGGTAATGCCTTCCGCTGAGCTTGACAAGGTTCACAGTGGTGTTGAGGATTTATCCTTAAAAAGCATCAATGAGGGTACCAGCCAGGTCGTGCGACTCGTTCATTCGACACTGTATGATGCGCATAAATCGCAGGCCAGTGATATCCATCTTGAAATGACAACCGGTGCGCTTTCGATCAAATATCGCATTGATGGCGTGTTGACTTCTATTGGTGTCATACAAGGTGGAGATTTGGCGGAGCAAGTGATATCCCGCATCAAAGTGATGTCTGAATTGGATATTGCTGAACGTCGGGTACCGCAAGATGGCCGTTTCAAAATTTCTATTCAAGGCCGAGAAATCGATTTTCGTGTGTCTATCATGCCGAGTATTTTCGGTGAAGATGCGGTGCTTCGTATTCTTGATCGGCAAGCGCTGTCTGATCACATAGAAGGCTTAACATTAAATCAACTGGGATTTAATCAGGCGGCTATTGCTAGTATTCGCCGCCTGAGCTCGGAACCTTACGGCATGTTGCTGGTTACCGGTCCTACCGGCAGTGGTAAAACGACATCGCTGTACGCCGCCATATCCGAGGTGAATAAAGGCAGCGACAAGATTATTACCATTGAAGATCCGATTGAGTATCAGTTGCCCGGTGTTTTGCAGATTCCGGTTAATGAAAAAAAAGGACTGACTTTTGCACGTGGTTTGCGCTCTATTCTGCGACATGATCCGGATAAAATTATGGTGGGCGAGATTCGTGATTCCGAAACAGCGCAAATTGCCATCCAGGCTGCACTGACCGGACATTTGGTGTTTACTACGGTGCATGCCAATAATGTATTTGATGTGATTGGACGCTTCTCTCATATGGGCGTAGATCCCTATAGTTTTGTATCTGCCTTGAACGGAATTGCCGCGCAAAGATTGGTGCGTTTATTATGCGCGCACTGTGCGGTTGACGAGCGTCCTGATGATGCGATGATTACTGAATCTGGAATTCCTTTGGATGAAGCGGATCAATACAACTTTCGCAGCGGAAAGGGCTGTGGTCAATGTCGGGGAAGTGGGTATCGGGGGAGAAATGCGATTGCTGAAATCCTGATTCTGAATGATGAAATCCGCGAACTCATTGTGGCGCAGGAACCGATCCGGCGTATCAAAGAAGCGGCCAGAAATAATGGCACCCGTTTTCTGCGGGAAGCGGCTTTAGACATGGTCAAGCAAGGATTAACCAGCTTAGAGGAGGCAAATCGTGTCACGATTGTGGCGTGATCAAATCCAGGTTTTTCTGGCACCTGAGCGGATGGATATCGTCCGTTTCTCACGTGGCTTTAAACCAGTGCAGATGTCTAAAGCAACCGCGCTATGCCAGCACGTGCAAGGCGCGCCTGCTTGGCAAGCCGCATTGCAGCAATTGGAAAAGCATCTGTTGGAAGCTGTCGGCACCGATCTGACGATCACTCTGTCGAATCACTTCACTCGCTATGTGACATTGCCGCCACAAACAGAAATAACCACACCCGAGGAGGTTATGTCTTATGCTACTTTTCGTATGCGCGAAATTTATGCGGAACGTGTTGATTCCTGGGTGCTCAGTGTCAGTGACTGGAATCCGATAAGCGGCGCTGTTTGCGCTGCCATTCCTCGTGAATTAATGACACGGTTGGAGGAGTTGGCGGTGAGGTATCAATTTAAACTGAAGGCCGTCGAACCTTACTTGGCTTCTGTTTATGATCGATGGGAAAAACAACTGAGCGGTAACAGAATCTACTTGGCTGTCATTGAGAATGGGCGAATTTGTCTGACTATTTTGCTTGATGGAGTATGGCAAAGCATACGCAATCAGCGGATTTTACATAGCGTAGCCGATGAGCTTCTGGCTGCCCTGGATCAGGAAACGATCTTGTCTGGTCATAAAGAGTCGGTCGAACTGGTCTACTTGTTTGCACCCGAGCACCCGGAATTGGCGCTTCCTCAAAACTGTGGATGGAGCCTGATTCCGTTGCAAACTGAGCAATTACCGGTATTGGCACACTACCCATCTGTCGCAGTCAATCATACTGAGATCAATCAATGCGTCGCCTGAAATTAAAGTTTCCCGATCATGGACAGTTATTACCGCATGTGGATTACTCCCTATTGCTGATTGGGTTATTGGTTCTGGCTGGCGTACTCTTCCAATTTCAGCAAATAAGCGAGGACGTGAATTACTGGAGTAACCGCGTCGAGCATTTGGAAAAACAGCAACAGCAAAAAGCTGCGCCACGCACGCGTTCATCACCACGGATCAGGGAATTTGGTCAGGAAATTCGTAAAGAAATTTCCAAAGCCAATGCCATACTGGATCAAATCAATTTACCCTGGGAATCATTATTTGATTCCATTGAACATGCCGCGACAGAAGACATCGCATTATTATCATTACAGCCCAACGTATCCAGCCGGGCATTACGTATCAGCGGCGAAGCCAAGAATATGTCGGAGTTGCTCGATTTTGTAGAAGCTCTTGAACGCGAACCCATTTTTGAAAATGTACATTTATTGAACTATAAAATAAAACAGGATAATCCGCACCGACCGATTATTTTCCTTCTGACCGCAGCATGGATTAGCGCCTCTTGAAAACTCAAATACCACAAATTCAATTGAATCAGCTGCTACCTCAGCTTCGCTGGCAGGTAGGTCGCCTGGGTGTCATTGGTAAAATCGGCTTGGGTTTACTGGTTGTTAGCAGTATCTATTTTTTTTCGGTTGTTGTGCCGCAGGAATCCGATTTGCGAAAACTCAAAGAGCGTGCTGAAACGTTGCAAACTCAGGCTTTATCAAAGCAAACTTCGGGTGATGCGGAAAGCGGTATAAAAATGAGCGGCGATCAAGCGTTGCAAGCTTTTTATGATTTCTTTCCACGCGTGGATTCCTCGCCGTTCTGGATTCGAGAACTGGTGCGTATTGCTCAGAAACACGGTGTGGAGCTCAGCAGCAGCGAATATCGCCTGGTGAATGACAATGATGCGCGCTTGGCTCGCTACGAAATGATATTGCCGGTAAAGGGAAAATATTCCCAGGTACGGGCTTTTATGGCCACCGCGCTGGAAGCGGTGCCTGCCATGGCAATTTCCGCCATTGCCATTAAACGGGAGAACGTCACTTCTGAGAAGCTTGAGGTTCGTCTTGAAGTTAATCTTTACTTGAATAAATAGACAAGATGGATTCGGCTGAAAAAAAACGTAAATTGTTAATAGGTGGCGCCTTGGTGGTGACACTGATTGCTGTATTGATGGTTGAGGAAGAAGAAACCCTGATTGAAACGATAGAGCCCGTGCAATCCGTACAGTCCACTAAATCATCGACGGATAGAGCCAATAAGGCTCAAGAAAATAATGCTGACAGTTTGGATATCAGCAAGCTTGGGCAAAGGAAATTTAATCCTCTGGCCGGAGAACTTTTTGCATCCACTACATGGGCGCCCAAAAAACCTCCGGTAGATTTGCAAGAACAAGCGGAAAAAGCCGCCGCAGCTCAGGCAGCCAAAATGACGGCCCGCCCTGCGGCGCCGACCGCACCGCCCTTGCAGTTTAAATATACCGGTAAAGCAATTGAGGACAGGATAACTTGGGTTTTCCTATCGCGCTCGGGAGAGAATTTCATCGCTAAGATTGGGGAAAAGATTAATGATCAATATCGATTGGATTCGATCAATGATGATGCGATTACTTTGACTTATCTGCCGCTCAATATCAAACAGACGCTCACGATTAATAATAAATTAGCAGGAAATTTCCGATGAAAAAATGGAAAGTGATTGTCCTTATTACCTTGATTACGGTTACGACAGGATGTGCGATCGATAACCGATCATTTTTTACCAGAAATGTTGCATTTTCTGATGCGCAGAAGCTGATTACGCAAGGTAAGCTCGAGAATGGATTGGAGAAACTGGAGCAAGCAGCACGTGAAGAGCCTGAGAATAAAGAAATGCGCACAATGTTGGCACGGGTCCGAGATGAGGTGCTGGGCAAATTACTATTAGACGCCGATAACATGCGCTTTGCTGGAAATTTGGATCAGGCCGAACAGGGCTATCATCATATCTTGAATCTGTATCCATTCAATGAACGAGCCAAGGATGGCGTTGAAGCGATAAAATTAGAGCGCCGCCATATTGCTTCCATCGAATCCGCGAAAGCATTGCTGGCACGCAATGATGCAGCCAAGGCAGAAACAATCGTCCGGGCTGTGTTGCAGGAAAACCCTATGCAATCTAACGCGCGCGAATTGATTTCACAAATCAATGCAAATTTATCGCGTCCCGAAGTATCTCATTTGGCACTGGAATCCGCATTTAAAAAGGCGGTGACGATGGAGTTTAAAGATACTGATTTAAAGACGGTGTTTGAGCTCATGTCGCGAACCGCTGGTATTAATTTTGTTTTTGATAAAGATATTCGACAGGACACCAAAATCTCCATTTTTGTGCGCAATAACACGATTGAAGATATTCTCAAGTTAATACTTACGACTAATCAGATCGCGTATAAAGTGCTCAACAGTAATTCATTATTGATCTATCCTAATACGCCGGCCAAGCAAAAGGATTATCAGGAATTGGTCGTTCGTAGCTTTCAAGTGGCTTATACCGATGTCAAACAAATGGTTGCCATGGTCAGAGGTATCGTTAAAGCGAAAGATATTTACGTCAACGAGCAACTCAACCTGTTCATCATGCGCGATACGCTCGAAGCCATCCGTTTGACAGAACGATTGGTGTCATTAAATGATCTGGCAGAGCCGGAAGTGATGTTGGATGTAGCCATCCTGGATATCGCGCGCAATAACGAATTTCTGATAGGTCCTAAGTTTCCTAGTTCCGTTACGTTCAGTGGATTAACAGGTGTGGGTGCGGCGCCTAATCCGGGAACGGCTATACTGAATCAAATTGGTTCTAATGCTCTTGGGCTTAAGAGTTTTACCATCGCTAATCAAGCTATAATAGACTTTAAACAAACCCTATCAACAGGCGATGTATTGGCGAACCCAAGAATTCGGGTTGCTAACCGTGAAAAAGCCAAGATACATATTGGCGAGAAGCGGCCTTTTTTCACCGCCAATGTTCAACCGGGTATTAATTCTATCGTCACATCAACCCCGACTTTTATCGATCTAGGGGTCAAGCTGGATGTTGAACCGCGTGTCGGCTTGAATAATGATGTCACAATGAAGATTACGCTTGAAGTAAGCAGTAGACTCAGCGATATTCCAGGTCCAAGCGGTGCAAGCGCTCCACTCGTTGGAACCCGTAATGCTGAAACGATCCTGACCTTGAAAGATGGAGAAACGCAGGTATTGGCAGGACTCATTGATAATAGGGAAACGAGAACCATTAATGGGCTCGCAGGATTATTGAATTTTCCAGGACTTGACAGATTGACATCGAGTCAAGATGTCAAGCGTAGCAAGAATGAAATCGTCCTATTAATTACTCCGCGTATTATTCGTAATCTTCCCATACAGACCAATCTGGAAAGTGAATATCATTTTGGTACTGCCAGTGAGGCGGGCAAGCTACCTGTCACCATTCAAAATACCTCAGCGCAGTCCTTATCCATTGCCCCTTCTTCGGGTCCAGGTCTAGGAGCAGCGGGAATGAGGGGAGCATCGGCAAATATACTGGCTCCCTCTGAAGATCAGACAGATTCCAATCCTTTTGCCAAGGCAACATCCGCCACCACGCCTACGTTGACACTACAAGCGCCAACCAATGTCGGCTTGGGTAAAGAATTTTCGGTGAATGTTCGGCTGGTTGGGGCAAAAGCGACTGTAAATACCGATTTACAATTAAATTATGAGGCTAATGTATTGGAAGCGCTTGATAGTGGAGATAAATCAGGCACACGCACGATTAAGCTGGGTAAAGACCAAATGGCTGGCTTGGCAACACAGATCCGCTTTAAGGTGATTGCAGCGAATCCAGGTATGACTGAAATTAGTATTCAGAATGCATCCGGGGAAGATATAGAAAATGGTGAAACAATAGAAGTGATCGCGCCGCCTCCGACCAGTATCACCCTTAAATAGAGTCCGATCGTCATGAATTCATTCAGAATCTCTGAGAGGCTCAAGGGTTTTACGCTGATTGAATTAATGATTGTTGTCGCCATCATGGCTATTTTAGCCACCGCTGCAATGCCTTTGCGCGAGCTGATGGTGAAACGTGAAAAGGAGCAAGAATTACGCATGGCTTTGCGGCAGATACGGACAGCCATTGATGCCTACAAACAAGCTGCCGATGATGGGCGGATCGAAAAAAAGGCCGATGAATCCGGTTATCCCCCGCGATTGGAAGAGCTGTTCATGGGGGTCAAAGATGTGAAGAGTAAGGAAAAAAAAGTTATTTATTTTTTACGTCGTTTACCTAGGGATCCTATGTTTGTTGAATTAGACGTTGCCGGGACTACGGCTACTCCTGATGTCGACACCTGGGGAAGACGCAGCTATGAAAGCCCTGCTGATAGTCCTAAAGAGGGTGACGATGTTTTTGATGTTTTTTCGCGTTCGGAAGCCATCGGTCTGAATGGAATTCCTTATCGGGATTGGTGATCAATATGTCAGCAATTCTGAAAGATAGAGGCTTTACATTGATTGAATTACTCGTGGTCATGGCAATCATTGCGACTTTATTGAGCATAGTCGCGCCACGTTATTTTAATTCTCTCGATAAAGCCAAAGAATCGGTTTTGCGGCAGGATCTCGGTATCATGCGTAATGCCATTGATCAATTTTATTCTGATTTTGGTAAATATCCCATTGACTTGATTGAGTTGGTTGATAAGCGATATTTACGCAGTGTTCCGATCGATCCATTCACTGAAAGTAATCAAACCTGGATTGAGGTGCCTCCCAAGAACGAAACAGAATCAGGCGTCTATGATGTGCATAGCGGCTATACGGGAAAAGCGCTCGATGGTTCGTTTTATCAAGAATGGTAGCCTTTATCAAATAAATGACTATTGCATGGCTATAGAAGAAATAGGATGTCTCGCTTAGAAAATGGTTTTGTTTATCTCTGGGCTTTGTTTGCAGTTGTTTTGGCTGGAATTGTCATGGCCGGAACTGGGCAGATGTGGCAAACAAAATCTCAGCGAGAAAAAGAAATGCAATTGATGTATGTTGGCGAAGAATTCCGTAAAGCCATCATGTCCTACTACAACAGTTCCGGAGGCGCTAAACAATACCCGGAATCGCTGGAAGATTTGCTTCAGGACAGCCGTACGCCTGCTATCAAGCGCCATTTGCGCAAAATCTATGTGGATCCGGTAACCAACACAGCGGAATGGGGTATCGTTGAAGAATCCCAGGCGGACAATAGCGCCGCGTCTAAAGGCAAGCAGACAACACCCAGCGGCAATCAAACATCCAACACCAGCGGGCAAGCATCCAACAGTAACCCGGCATCCACTGCTGGTGGGCAAGTATCCAGTAGCAACCAAGTTTCTAATACTGGCGGGCAGGCTTCGAGCAATCAAACTCTCAACGCCAGTGGACAAGTATCTACTGGCAACCAGGCACCCAATAGCTCAGCACCAAGCAGTAGCGTAGTAACAAGCTCCAGTATCAATAAAAGAATTATTGGGGTATACAGCCTGTCTGAAAGGAGGCCCATTAAAAAAGATCAGTTTCCGGAGCATTTTGCTAAATTTTCTGAAGCGCTATCCTACAGGGATTGGCAGTTTGTTTACAAGCCAGGGGATACCAAGAAAGCAGCAACACCGACATCTACAACGAATCAATTAAAACCGAACGCAGGATCGACGCCTGCTACCGGCGCTTCGCCATTTTCATCGCAATCCTCACCCAATACTTCTTCTAAAGGCGCATCACCTTTTTCATCTCAATCTTCTTCTACTTCAAATTCCAAAGCACCTGCCGCTGGTGGTTTCTCATCAAATGAAGATTGAACTAAGCATAGTGCTGTGTTATTGAACGTACAACGCGGGTTTCGAGGTTAGCAATGAGCGTTTATAAGCTAAGGATATTTTCTGCCAGAGTCTTTTGCGAACTCCGAATAGAGAGGAGAGGCTTTTATTTCTGGCTGATTTTGTCGTCTAGATGTTCAATTTTTACCTTAGCTATTCCATGCAGACCGATCTTCTTTGCAGCTCCATGCGATAAATCAATCACTCTGCCTTTTTTGAAGGGACCTCGATCATTGACAGTCACATCGACATGACGACCATTATTCAAGTTGGTGACTCTGACTCTGGTAGGTAGAGGGAGTGTTTTATGTGCTGCGGTTAACTGGTGTGGAATAAAACGTGTGCCCATGGCGGTACGATTGCCTGATTCAGAACCATACCAGGAAGCGGTTCCAACTTCATTATATCCAGCAGCCGATCGTAAGGGATAATAAGTGATACCGCGCACTTTATAAGGCTTATTGTAGGGCGCATTTATGTTAGG
>JAGOKN010000102.1 GCA_017994575.1 Nitrosomonas sp. | reverse complement strand
TAACGCTAACGAGGAGGTTATTCGTCAGTATGTACAAAATCAACTCAAAGTGATGGATGAAATGGAAGGGAGGTTTGGGCAACTGCCACTCTTCTAAAACTCGGTCGCTTGCGGCCGAGTTCTTTATTGTTTTTTCTGAATGAGATGAACGGAAGAATTTTATTTGCAGATTGGTCAGTAACCACTCAAAAATCCAGACTATCGCTGATGATTAAGCCCGATTTCCTGACTAGTTCCGTCAACTGAACAGCCTTGATTGTGTATATAATTGCACCGTCCCGTTTTTTAATGAAAAAACCAGTTCCTTGGGTTTTGAATCTTTTTATTTTTGTTAATCTTTTTCATCATGCGTCCAATTTTAAAATCCAGCAAACTCACTAATGTGTGTTATGACATTCGCGGTCCGGTGATGGAGCGCGCCAAGCAAATGGAAGAGGAAGGTCATCACATTATCAAGCTGAACATTGGTAATCCGGCCACGTTTGGTTTTGATGTGCCGGAGGAGATCCTGCAGGATGTCATTCGCAATTTGTCGGATGCTTCCGGGTATTGCGATTCCAAAGGGTTGTTTGCCGCACGCAAGGCGATCATGCATTACACGCAGGAAAAGCAGATCAAAAATGTGCAGTTGGATGATATTTTTATTGGCAATGGCGTATCCGAGCTGGTGGTTCTGACCATGCAGGCGCTGCTGGATAATGGCGATGAGGTGCTGATTCCCATGCCGGATTATCCACTGTGGACAGCTGCGGTGGTGTTGTCGGGCGGGAAGGCCAAGCATTATTTGTGCGATGAGGCGTCGGGTTGGTTGCCGGATCTGGACGATATTCGTGCCAAGATTACGCCCAGAACACGTGCGATTGTCATCATTAATCCGAATAATCCGACCGGTGCGCTGTATCCGAAGGAATTGTTACTGGAAATCATTGAAATTGCTCGTCAGCATCAGTTAATTATCTATGCCGATGAGATTTACGACAAGATTTTGTACCAAGAAGCCGTGCATACATCGATTGCTTCACTGGCAGACGACGTGTTGTTTGTGACATTCAATGGCTTGTCCAAAAACTACCGGGCAGCGGGTTTTCGTTCGGGCTGGGCGGTGGTGTCCGGTGAGAAAACCCATGCGCGTGATTACATCGGCGGGCTGAATATGCTGGCCTCGATGCGGTTGTGCGCCAATGTGCCGTCGCAATTTGGCATCCAGACGGCATTGGGCGGCTATCAGAGTATTTACGATTTGACGCTGCCAACCGGCCGCCTGATGCGTCAACGTGATGTTGCCTGGAAAATGCTGACGGACATTCCCGGTGTGACTTGTTTTAAACCGCAAGCGGCGCTGTACTTGTTTCCGCGTCTGGACCCTGACATTTATCCGATTGAAAATGATCAACAGTTTGTGCTGGATCTTTTGTTGGAAGAAAAAGTCTTGCTGGTGCAGGGCAGCGGTTTCAACTGGCACCAACCGGATCATTTTCGCGTGGTATTTCTACCCAATGTGGATGATCTGACTGAAGCGGTCGGACGTATTGCGCATTTTCTTCAGCGCTATCGCAGACGCCATGGAACTGATTCCGCATCGTATTAGGGAAACGCTGATTAATTCAGCGAACGAGATGAAGCACGAGGCGCACGGAACGCAGCAGCCGAGACATATCAAAATGATAGGCGAGGGAGCGAGTACCGCGCAACGAAGTGATTCGCTTGTACAGTCAATTAATCAGCGTTTCCTTAGCTATTTATTTCTCACCCTCAGGCTCATATAATCTGGCAACCGGTTATCCCATCAATCTGTTTTTTAACTTTTAAAATTTATGAATCCTATCAATATTGGTTTATTAGGCATTGGTACTGTGGGCGGCGGCACGTATACCGTCTTGAAGCGCAACCAGGAAGAAATAGCCCGTCGTGCGGGTCGTGCCATCGTCGTCAAAATGATCGCAGATCGTGATCTGGACAGAGCTCGCAGTTTTGCGGATCAAGGCGTGATCGTCACCGATAATGCGCACGAAGTCACCACGCATCCTGATATCGATATTGTGGTGGAATTGATCGGTGGCCAGACGATTGCCAAGGATTTGATACTGGAAGCGATTGCGCACGGCAAGCATGTCGTGACTGCCAACAAAGCTTTGTTGGCAAACCATGGTACTGAGATATTTGCAGCGGCGCGCGCTAAAGGCGTGATGGTGGCATTTGAAGCGGCCGTGGCGGGTGGCATTCCGATTATCAAAGCCCTGCGTGAAGGATTGACCGCAAACCGTATTACTTGGATTGCCGGCATTATCAACGGTACTTCGAATTTTATTTTGTCGGAAATGCGCGACAAAGGATTGTCCTTTGAGCAGGTTTTAGCTGAGGCGCAGAAACTGGGCTATGCCGAAGCCGATCCGACCTATGACATCGAAGGCATCGACGCGGCACACAAGATCACCTTGATGTCAGCGATTGCGTTCGGTATTCCGGTGCAATTCAGCAAGGTGTACACCGAAGGCATCACCAAACTGACGGGTGAAGATATTCGCTATGCCGAAGATCTGGGTTATCGCATCAAATTACTGGGCATCACTAAGCGCGTGGAAAAAGGCATTGAATTGCGCGTGCATCCGACACTGATTCCGGTGCGCCGCTTGATTGCCAATGTCGAAGGTGTGATGAATGCGATTGTAGTTAAAGGTGATGCAGTGGGTGCAACGCTATATTATGGTGCCGGCGCGGGAGCGGAACCGACCGCCAGCTCGGTGATTGCCGATCTGGTGGATGTGACGCGCATGCAAACGGCGGATCCGATGCACCGCGTTCCAACGTTGTCATTCCAACCGGATTTGTTGTCGGATACGCCGGTGATTTCCATGAACGATGTGGAAACATCGTATTACCTCAGGATGCAGGTGATCGATAAACCGGGCGTGATGGCGGAAATTACGCGCATCGTGGCGGAAAATGATATTTCCATCAGCGCGTTGATTCAAAAGGAGCCTGACAGTGATTCTGACCGCGTCAGTATTATTATGCTGACGCACTTGACGGTGGAAAAAAATATCAATGCGGCCATTGCGCGCATTGAGTCCTTGCCGGTGGTGACGAATAAAGTCATTCGCATTCGCATCGAAGAATTAAATAATTAAGCATCGAATCATTGAAATGGATGCGGTGAAGAGCATTGCATCCATTTCCCAGATACTATCCTTGTTTTTTAACACTATTGTGTGATGCAATAGCCTTTACTCAATCCATTAAAAATAAGCATGCGATATATTTCAACTCGTGGTGGAATGCCACCTAAATCCTTCTCCGAAATCCTATTAAGTGGCTTGTCGCCCGATGGCGGGCTGGCGATACCAGAAGCGTATCCGCACATTACCGCAGCGGAATTGACTGCGTGGCGCGATTTGAGCTATCCGATGCTAGCGTTCGAGATCCTGTCCCGCTTTGTCGATGATATTCCGGCGGATGATTTGCGCAATCTGATTACCCAAACCTATACCGTCGAAGTGTTCGGCAGTGCGGATGTGACGCCGCTTAAAACACTGGAACCAGGCCTGCATATTCTGGGATTATCCAATGGGCCGACGCTGGCGTTCAAGGATATCGCGATGCAATTGCTTGGCAATTTGTTTCAATACCAATTGGCTAAAACCGGCGACGAGTTGAACATTCTCGGCGCAACCTCCGGTGATACCGGTTCCAGCGCGGAATACGCCATGCGCGGCAAGCATGGTATCCGGGTTTTTATGCTGTCCCCGCTGGGAAAAATGAGCCGCTTCCAGACGGCGCAGATGTTTTCCTTGCAGGACGAGAATATTTTCAATATTGCTATTCGTGGCGTGTTCGATGATTGTCAGGATATCGTCAAGGCAGTCAGCAATGATCACGCTTTCAAACAAGCGCACCGCATCGGTACCGTCAATTCAATCAATTGGGCGCGCATCGTGGCGCAGGTGGTGTATTACTTCAAAGGCTATTTTGCCGCGACCAAAAGCAATGATGAACAAGTGTCTTTTGCCGTGCCGTCCGGGAATTTTGGCAATATTTGCGCTGGGCATGTAGCGAGAATGATGGGCTTGCCGATCAAGCGCTTGATTCTGGCAACCAATGAAAATGACGTACTGGATGAATTTTTCAGAACCGGGGTGTACCGTCCGCGTACCACCACAGAAACACAGCACACCAGTAGCCCGTCGATGGATATTTCCAAGGCTTCCAATTTTGAACGCTTTATTTCCGACCTGACCGGCAGAAACGCCCAGCAGGTGACCGAATTATGGTCAGCGGTGGACAAAGGCCATGCCTTTGATTTATCCACCACGCCGTTATTTGCGAAAATCAAGGATTACGGTTTTGTGTCCGGCAGCAGCAGCCATGCGGCGCGGATTGCCACCATTCGCGATATCTATCAACGTTATCAGGTGCTGGTCGACACGCATACTGCGGACGGCCTGAAAGTCGGTCAAGCGCACCGTGAAACCGGCGTACCGTTGATTTGCCTGGAAACCGCTTTGCCTGCGAAATTTGCTGAAAGCATCCAGGAAGCCATCGGCCACGAACCCGAACGCCCGTCCGGTTTCGAAAATCTGGAAAGCCTCCCGCAGCGTTATGTGGTAAAAGATGCCGATGTGCACGCGATCAAGGCCTATATTGATGAGCAGTGCAAGGAGGCGGTGTAGGTTGTTTGTTGGTGATTTGACTGTGAATACAATGAAGCAGCTATTTGCCTTGCTTGAAGATTATGCAACGATCATTGTTGCGTGTATTGCTACTGCGCTGTCGTCAAGGTGTAAAAAAACAGGCATCAAAGCGATCATTTATGCAATATAAATGCGCTCTCGTGCCTGTTTTTGCTTTGCAGCTATCGCGGAAAGGTTTTTCGACAGTCCGCTGATCACCAACTTTGGAGTTGGATTTGAATCCCTATTCGTGCAATTTAATTTGCTTTTTTCAACGCATCGCATTGGTCGATAAATGCTTGGCGTTTGGCTTCATCATTTTTAAATGCGGTCAGTGCTGATTCCATACCTCTACCCGAGCAATTCACGGCGCTAGCTTCGGGAACCTCGTCACAACCCATCAAAACGGTACTTAGAATAAGGACACAAACGGCGCTATGTTTTAAATTCATCTGAAATTTTCCTTTATAAAATATTCACTATGGCTTGATGGCGCTGCTCAATTGCTCCATCCTCTGGCGTTGGTTCAGCTACATGAACCTAACAGTTATAATTCTACCTGATCCTTGCTATATTAACCGTATCTATTCAGTGCATTTTTCAACACGTTGTTTGCTTGCCGGGTGGAAATGACAAGCCAATCTATGCTAATCTGGCTTCAAATCTGTATACTTCGTCATATTTTGAGTTATTTCTATCGACTATAAGCCATATTCAAACCCTCTGGAGTCAGCCCATGAAGTTTTCGATTTACCGCTATGATCCCGATAAAGATGAAAAACCTTATATGCAGAATTATGACATCCAGTTGGCGGCGACTGACAAGATGCTGCTGGATGCGCTGTTGCGTATTAAATCGGTCGATGACAGTCTGAGTCTTCGCCGCTCCTGCCGTGAAGGCGTGTGCGGTTCGGATGCCATGAATATCAACGGGCGCAATGGATTGGCATGTATCACTCCTATCAATAGCCTGGCGGAACCGGTGGAAATACGCCCTTTGCCTGGATTACCCGTGATTCGTGATCTGATTGTGGATATGACTCAATTTTTTCAGCAATATCATTCGGTCAAACCCTATCTCATCAATAACGATCCACCGCCTGAAACCGAACGTTTGCAGTCGCCGGAAGACAGAGCGGCATTGGACGGGGCGTATGAGTGTATTTTATGTGCATGCTGCACAACTTCCTGTCCTTCTTTCTGGTGGAATCCGGATAAATTCGTAGGACCCGCAGGATTGCTACAGGCTTATCGATTCCTTGCCGATAGCCGCGATCAGGCGACAGCTGAACGGTTGGATAATCTGGAAGATCCCTATCGCTTGTTTCGTTGCCATTCAATCATGAACTGTGTTGCCTCATGCCCCAAGGGTTTAAATCCCACCAATGCAATTGGCAAAATTAAGGATATGATGGTCAAAAGAATGGTATGAAAGAGTTTGAGCGTGCACGCTGGCGGTGTCGACGTGGCTTGCTCGAGTTGGATATTGTTTTACAACGCTTCATGGATCAGCACTATGCCCGGTTGGATAAAGACGGTTTAGTGCAATTTGAAAGATTGTTAGCATTACCGGACAATGATCTGTGGGAATTGATCACCGCACGACAAGTAACAACAGACAATAGCTGGCAGCAGGTATTGGAATTATTACAAAAGAGCTAGATTTAAGCGGGTATTTGTTGATGCCCTGAAATTGCTAGCAGTGCATACTAATCAATCATAAGCAACATGTGGAGAAGTAATATGGCGCAAAAAGGCACAGCAACTTTAAATCTGAATGATGGCAGCGCACCTATTGAATTACCCGTTTTAGCGGGAACAATGGGGCCGGATGTCGTTGACATTCGCACGCTGCATGCAAAAAGTGGCTTGTTTACTTATGACCCAGGCTATCTGTCAACCGCTAGCAATAGTTCTAATATCACCTTCATTGATGGCGACAAAGGGATTTTGCTGTACCGTGGATATCCCATCGAACAGCTTGCAACGCATTGTGATTTTGTCGATGTCTGCTATCTGTTGATGCAAGGTGAATTGCCGAACACTGAGCAAAAATCAGAATTTGATCGGGCGATTAAAAATCACTCGATGCTGCACGAACAATTGGTCCGATTTTATAGCGGATTCAGACGCGACGCCCATCCCATGGCGGTCATGGTCGGTGTTGTTGGGGCATTGTCAGCGTTTTATCACGAAGCCTTGAATATTTCAGATCCGGTGCACCGCGAACAATCGGCTTTTCGCTTGGTGGCAAAATTACCTACCATCACCGCAATGGCTTATAAATACAATATTGGCCAGCCATTCGTTTATCCGCAAAATCGACTTAGCTATGCCGAGAATTTCCTGCACATGATGTTTTCGGTGCCAACTGAAGAATACGAAGCGAATCCTGTCATTGTGCGCGCATTGGATCGGATTCTGATTTTGCATGCCGATCATGAACAAAATGCTTCCACCTCAACAGTGCGCTTAGCCGGTTCCAGCGGGGCTAATCCTTTTGCATGTATTTCTGCAGGTATTTCTTGTTTATGGGGCCCCGCGCATGGCGGTGCGAACGAGGCTTGCCTACATATGCTGGAAGAAATTGGTGATGTTTCACGGATTGATGAATTTATCAAGCGCGCCAAAAATAAAGATGATAATTATCGACTCATGGGTTTTGGTCATCGGGTATACAAGAATTTCGATCCCAGAGCCAAATTAATGCGCGAAACCTGCCATGAGGTTCTGAATGAGCTGGGTTTGCAAAACGATCGTTTATTTAAACTGGCCTTGCAATTGGAGAAGATTGCGCTGGAAGATGATTATTTCATCTCACGGAAACTCTATCCGAATGTTGATTTCTATTCCGGCATCGTGCAACGTGCGCTGGGAATACCAACCAGCATGTTTACGGCCATATTTGCAATGGCAAGAACAGTGGGATGGGTGGCGCAATGGAATGAAATGGTCTCTGATCCCGCTTATAAAATCGGTCGTCCGCGTCAATTGTATACCGGCACAACCATGCGCGATGTTCCCAGTTCCTATTTAAAAAAATAGTTTTTATTTAAGGCTGCCAATCCGATGAGCAAGCAGTTATTTGATGATTCTCTGTTATCAGGCTCCAATGCAGCGTTTATTGAAGCCATTTATGAAGAATATTTGCATAACCCCAATTCGGTTGCATCGGCTTGGCGTGACTATTTTGAGCAATTGGCCAAATCACAGGCAGTTGAATCCAGTAAGCCACTTATCGCGCCGGTAGCGATAGCGAGCGTTGCCGCAACGGCAGCGAAAAAAGGGGAGGTGGAAGGCCACACGACCTTATCTGATGTGATTCCGGCGGATTCTACCGAACGCAAACAAGTGGCCGTATTGCAGTTGATCAATACGTACCGGTATCTCGGCCTCAGTCTGGCCAAGCTGGATCCTTTGGGGCTCAAGCAGCAAACGGAAGTACCCGAATTAGATCCTGCGCATCTCGGATTCACTGATGAAGATATGGACAAAGTGTTCAATACCGGTTCGCTGGTTTGTCCGGAACACGCCACACTGCGCGACATCCTGCAAATTCTGCGTGAAACCTATTGCGGTTCGGTAGGTGCTGAGTATATGTACATTTCGTCGATTGAGCAGAAACGCTGGATACAAGCGCGACTGGAAGGTCAACGTTCTAGCCCCAACTACACTCCTGAATATCAACGCTATATCTTAGAAAGATTGACTGCTGCGGAAGGACTCGAGAAATATCTGCATACGCGCTACGTCGGGCAGAAACGCTTTTCCGGGGAAGGCAATGAAAGCCTGATACCACTGCTGGATTGCATCATTCATCGTGCCGGGAAAGCCGGTGTTCAGCAAATAGTAATGGGTATGGCGCATCGCGCCAGACTCAATGTACTGGTCAATACGCTGGGCAAAATGCCGGCTGATTTGTTTCGCGAGTTTGAAGAGAAGCAGGCGCAGGATTTACCGTCAGGCGATGTCAAATATCATCAGGGATTTTCTTCTGCGATCAAAACCTCTGGGGGCATCGTGCGATTAGCGCTGGCTTTTAATCCCTCGCATCTGGAAATTGTCAATCCGGTGGTGGAAGGCTCAGCGCGTGCGCGCCAGCATCTTCTGAATGATCGATTAGGCGATAAGGTGCTGCCGGTTTTAATTCACGGTGATGCTGCGTTTGCCGGGCAGGGTGTGGTCATGGAAACCCTCAATTTGTCGCAGACTCGCGGATACGGCACGGGGGGCACCGTACATATCATCATCAATAATCAAATCGGCTTTACCACCTCGGATCCGCGCGACAGTCGTTCAACATTGTATTGCACTGATGTTGCCAAAATGATTGAGGCGCCTATTTTTCATGTGAATGGCGACGATCCTGAAGCTGTGCTGATGGTGGCTGAATTGGCGTTTGATTTTCGCATGCGATTCCATAAGGATGTCGTGATCGACATGGTTTGTTTCCGCCGCTTGGGACACAACGAGCAAGATGAGCCGATGGTTACGCAACCGAAGATGTATCAGATTATCAACAAGCATCCCGGTACGCTCAAGCTGTATGCGGATAAGTTGATCAAAGCCGGAGTGATCACAGCCAGTGATGCGGATGAATTGGTGCAGGCGTACCGCGATGCCATGGATGAAGGTGTCAATCCGAATAAGAGTGTCTGCTATGACTACAAATCGCCGTACGTGGTCAATTGGGCACCCTTTCTTCAACCTTTCAAGTGGAATAAAGCTGTTAAAACCGGTGCGTCGGTGCAAACACTCAAGCTGCTTGCCATGCGCCTGACGGATATCCCTGAAAATTTCAAGCTGCATTCGAGAGTACAGAAGATCATTGCCGACCGGCGTCTCATGGGTAAAGGGGAATTGCCCCTAGATTGGGGAATGGCGGAGAATCTGGCTTATGCTTCGCTATTGAAAGAAGGTTATCCAGTAAGGCTTTCCGGACAGGATTCGGGACGCGGTACTTTTTTCCATCGCCATGCGGTATTGCATGAACAGATCGATGAAGGACAAGAGGAAAGCATTTATGTGCCATTGCGCCACATTTATCCGGAGCAGCCGGATTTCGTGGTGATCGACTCCATGTTGTCGGAAGAGGCTGTGCTGGGGTTTGAATATGGCTATGCTACCACGCAACCGAATGAGCTGGTGATCTGGGAAGCGCAGTTTGGTGATTTTGCCAATGGTGCGCAGGTCGTGATCGATCAGTTCATTGCCTCGGGCGAGGCCAAATGGGGGCGTGTGTGCGGTTTGGTGATGATGTTGCCGCATGGTTACGAAGGGCAGGGGCCTGAACATTCTTCCGCACGTTTGGAACGCTATTTGCAATTATGCGCAGATTACAATATTCAGGTGTGCGTGCCTTCCACGCCAGCGCAAATGTTTCATGTGTTGCGCCGGCAATTGATCCGCCCTCTGCGTAAGCCGCTGATTATCATGAGCC
>JAGOKN010000101.1 GCA_017994575.1 Nitrosomonas sp. | reverse complement strand
CTTATGTAGGTGAAGTGCTGGGGCAAATCAAGACGGTGCAAGCCTACAATCATCAATCCATTGATCAGCGCAAATTTCACGACCAGGTAGAAGAAGCTTTTGCCGTTGCCCAACAGCGCACTCAGCAACGTGCTTTACTCGTCACGATCGTCATCGTGCTGGTATTGGGTGCTGTCGGTCTGATGTTATGGGTAGGTGGAATTGATGTCATTGAAGGCCGCATCAGTGGCGGCGAACTCGCCGCATTTGTGTTCTATAGCGTCATTGTGGGTTCTGCGGTTGCCTCTATTTCTGAAGTGATCGGTGAATTGCAGCGCGCTGCCGGGGCTGCTGAGCGCACAATGGAATTGTTGCATGCGCCGAATCTGATTCAATCACCAGAACATCCCACGCCATTCCCACCAGCAAAGGGAAATATTCAAATTGAGCAACTGTGTTTTGCTTACGCTTCTCGCCCCGATGCGCCCGCCATTGATCATTTGACCCTGAACATCCGTGCAGGAGAGACTTTGGCATTGGTGGGCCCCAGTGGCGCAGGAAAATCAACGCTATTTGATTTGTTATTACGCTTCTTTGATCATCAATCCGGCAGCATCAAACTCGAAGGCATTGATATTCGACAATTGGATCTTTTTGCTTTGCGCCGCTGCTTTGCTTTGGTATCGCAAAACCCGGCATTATTTTATGGCACTATCAGCGATAATTTGCGCTATGCCCGCCCTGAAGCACCGGATGCCGAAGTTGAAGCGGCTGCGCGCGCAGCCTTCGCACATGAATTCATCAGTGAATTACCCAAAGGCTATCAAACCAACTTGGGAGATTTAGGTCTAGGATTATCGGGCGGCCAGAAACAGCGTTTAGCCATTGCCCGCGCCCTATTGGCCGATGCGCCGATATTGCTTTTGGATGAAGCGACTAGTGCGTTGGATGCACAAAGCGAATTTTGGGTGCAGCAAGCATTGAAGGAATTGATGGTGAATCGAACCACATTGGTGATTGCACATCGCCTGGCCACTGTACAATCAGCGCAGCGTATCGCCGTACTGGACCATGGACAATTAACGGCATTGGGCACGCACGCTGAATTATTAATATCCAGTCCAATGTATGCGCAACTGGCCGCTTTACAGTTTCAATCGCTGGCGATTGATTGACTACTAGCCTTCTTCTTCGTCGCGATTCTCCAGATTCAATGCTTCACTCGAAAAACCTGCTCCCGCTGTTCGAACGATACATGACAAAGTAGAACGCGCCGCATGCATTCCTAGGCCCAAATGAATCAATGTCTTGAATGAAACTGACCGGTTCATCAGCAATGCCATTAAACGCAGCATATCAACGCCTCCATCCGGCTGAACAGCATTCATCAAGGCCTCTGGTGGTGAAAAATCAATGGGATCAACAATCGCGCGTATGGCAATAAATGGCATGCCGGCATTAGCAGCCACTCTCGCAATCGCGGCACTTTCCATATCAGCGGCACAAGCGCCAGCCAACTCACCCAATGCAAGCTTTGTTTCCCTGGAAGTTAAGGGTATTGAGCTCGATGCTAGCACTCCCCCTACGATGGTCAACTGAGAGGGTAATAATTGCGCCAATTGATTGCGCCACTCTAAGTTCACAGGCCAGCGCTCGTCGCCATCAACTATAAATTCAGGCAACACCAAATCACCAGGAATCAATCGGTTATCGAGCGCTGCAGCGACGCCAAAACTTACCAACGCATTGACACCATACTCCTGCAATCTCAGCGCAGCTACTTGCGCTGCAGCATCGCCCATACCACTAAGGCATAATCGGGTTCGCGCTCCTATATTGACTACTCTGCCGATTGGGAAACGCAGATTCATCAAACAACTGGCTTCAGACTTAAGGGCTGACACAACACCAATGACACTCACGCAGCATTCTCCCGCGTCAACCTACGGTAGCGCGCCAATGCCCATATTGGGAAGAATTTTGAATAACCGTGATATCTGAGATAGAAAACCCGAGGAAAACCGGGAGCCGTAAACCAGGGTTCTTCCCATAAATGATTGCTCGATTGGGTACTTAACAAGTAATTGATCCCTCTGCGCACCGATTCGCTCTTGATTTCACCGGCCGCCATTAATCCCAGTAGCGCCCAAGCTGTTTGAAATGCGGTGCTGGTCTCAAGCTCTGCCAATTTAGGATCCAGGTAGGAATCGTTACTTTCACCCCAACCGCCATCTTCTCTTTGCACTGATTTCAACCATTGCACAGCACGACGCACAGCAGTATGTTTCATGTCTTGCTTGGCTAATTGCATCGCTTCCAATACTGACCAGGTACCATAGATATAATTAGTTCCCCAGCGCCCAAACCAGGCGCCATTCGCTTCCTGCTCACGCAACAAAAAACTGACGCCACGATAAACCGCATTCTGATGAGCTTGTTTTCCATATTTACCAAGAAAACCAATACAACGCGCCGTAACGTCACTGGTAGGAGGATCAATCAATGCTCCATGATCGGCAAAGGGAATCTCATTCAGATAGTGATAGGTATTATTGATATCAAAAGCAGCAAACCCACCATTTTTCGATTGCATTCCTGCCAGCCAGTTTGCGGCACGCTCCAAAGTCCCCTGATAACGCTGCGGATCACCCTGGTCCAAGGCCCAAGCGACAGCGGCCGTGTCGTCCAGATCAGGGTAATGTGGATTCGCATATTGGAAAGCCCAACCGCCACCCGGCAAATCCGGACAGTTATCGCGCCAATCGCCTGGCTCATCCAAAATTTGTTGTTCTACCAACCAATCCAATGCTTTCAGAACGGGCTTCTGATCGGTCGTTGGATCCTCCTGCAAGGCCAGACTGGTTAACACAGTGTCCCAAACAGGTGACGTACAAGGCTGACACCAGATACGCTCTCCTTCATTGACCAACAAACCTAATAGTGCATTACGGCACTGTACCCGCCTCGGATGATCATATGCATACCCTAGCAAGGCTAAAGCTTCATGTGCATTGACCATGGCTGGGAAAATGGCACCAATCCCACATTCCCCATTTAAGCGCTCCAGCGTCCAGGCTTCTGCGCGACGGATTGCGTAATGGCGCAACGATTTGGGAACGAATGGTTCAACACGCGACAAAATACGTTCAACAAACATGAAAAAGCGTTTCAAGGGCGTTTCCGCTGGTGGAAAATAATTCTTTTCCTCTTCGGGCGCGACAATAAACAATTCTCGAATATCCACTTTACGCGGATTAACTGCACGTGCTTTCAGCGTACACAGAATCGACAAAGGCACCATGACCGTCCGGGACCAGTAAGAAACTTTATTGAGGCTAAAAGGAAACCAGCGGGGCAGCAAAACCAGCTCCGAAGGTACGACGGGTATTCCGCGCCACGGAATCTGATCATACATTGCCAAAAGAATACGTGTAAAAACATTCGCTTTCGCTGCGCCACCACGCTCCAGTATCGCTGTCCGTGCACTCACCATATGAGGATCATCAGGAGAGTCACCGACCAATTTCAGTGCGTAATACGATTTGATGGTACAACTGATGTCAAATGCACCACCATAATATAACGGCCATCCGCCATGTTTGGTATCTTGCTTATCGCGAAGGAAACGGGCTATTTTGTTCTCTAATGCAACATCCACTTCATCCATGAAGTGCATCATTAAGATATATTCTGCCGGAATCGTACAATCAGCTTCCAGTGGAAAACACCAGTGCCCATCCAGATTCTGCAAAGCCAGCATGGCTGAGCGAGCTTGGGTAAATTTCTGTTCCAATTCAATCACATCGATGTTTTCCTGATTCAATTCAACTGTCGTATCTGTTAAATGGGCATTATCTTTAATAGCAAAATCTCCTGATTGCTGCGATACATTAGATATTCTTTGAGAACCGTCCATATATTCCTAACCGTTATGTCTGTTACAAATTTACCAATTGGTATAAGCGTATATACCAGTCCATCCTGATCGTGCCTTATTGTTATCAAACAGCTTCTGATCAGTTATTACCATCAAGTTTTACTTCTGATTTTTCTTCTGTTTTATCGGGTCTTTTTCAAAAGGATTGTCTTGAAAAGGTTCATAATAAAGATCGAGTGGTGGATTGCCATCATAAATCAGAAATTCACGTTGCTGTAAGGAAGCTTCGCGTACAAACAAATAGGGATCCAATGCAGCTTCATCGCGCACACGCATGGGGCCAGATAACCGTGCCCGCTTATCGATAGCGCCCAAAATAGTTAAGGGAGCTGTAAAATATGCGCCCACGGCGAGACTCGCATAGAAAAGCACATTGGTAAAAATACTGACCGGAATACCCGAGACATCGCGCTCACTACTCGGACCCAGGAATGGAATAAACAAATATGAACCTGGATTCACTCCCCATACGCCCAATGTTTGACCAAAATCTTCATCATGCTTTTGCAATCCCATATGAGTAGCCATATCAAAAAGTCCAAATAAGCCTACCGATGAATTAACAAAGAAGCGTAGACTATCTTGCAGGCCCTGCTGGACTTTTCCTTGCAAGAAGTCATTCAAGACGACATTGGGATAAGATAAGTTATCGTAAAAATTTCCAATGGATCTCTGCGCTGCATTAGGCACATAGTCAATATACACATTGACAACAGGCTCAAATATCAATCGATCAACACGATCGGTCAAATCATAAGAGGCTCGATTAACTGTTTCGTGTGGATCAACCGGATCTAAATCCGGATCATCCTTCTTTGATGCGGTTGCACAACCTTGCAGGATTACACAAATTACAAATAATGCGACAATAATTAGGTAGTTATGATTTACTTTCAAATCCGAATTTCTCAAGAATCTAGCGTGCTTATTCATCAACTAATACAACAATCAATTTCGAGAAAAACATATTCATCACAAAAAATATCAATCTTCAAATCTCAAATCTCTTTCAACAAAGGTAAACGCCCTACGATCAAACCATTATTCAACAACCACTCAATCTCATCAAACCAGTGCTTTACGCAATGAACTTTGAGGAAAACCCAGTTCATTGATCGCTTTCTCACTTTTAAAAAACTTGGGATATCTCGCCATTCGAACACCGGTTAGTGGTGCTCTTGACGCTTGGTAATTGACATATCAGCTATCAACTCAGATAAAACACCAGAAATTAATGCTAACCAATAAGGAATACGCGCCTTTGGCATCGCTAAACCTGTAATCTTCTCAATAAAGCCCAATAATTCACTCAGATTCAGATTCTCGTTTCCCAGAATATAACGCTCACCTATACGACCACGCTCTGCTGCAAGGATATGTCCCGCTACATCACGCACATTCACCATATAATCCACACTCCAGATAAGCGGGTGTTTTGGCATTGAGAGATCCAGCGATCTCCTGGGCCGATAAGCAATAAGGGCAATAAGGACCGAGCATTTCACTCAACTTTCGCACCACTGCCGCATCAACGAGTGTGTCCCTGCGTGCATTTCCGGTCAAAATCGACTCCGTGGAAGTATACACTATAACTTCAAGATTCTTGCTTTGCTGCCTCAGCAAAAATAGTACGAGTGCCTTCAAAGTTTATGAGATTAAAACCACTTTTTTCTGTACCCATAAATTTGGATTTTCTGCCAGATGATATAACCTTTGCACACCTTTTAATGCCTTACGCACTATGTGAGCGTCTCAAACGAACCACGCACCACTTACCACATTCTCAGGTAGGCACATCAGGAAGCTCAAGTACCCTTACCATCCCATTCTCAAGCAATCGCCTGACTAAATGTGAGCAGTCAAAAGGCACTTCTACTTATCAACAGAAAAATCGAGAAAATTTACGCAAATTGTTTGTTCTTGTTCAATTCTGTTGATGCCTAGCTTTGCCGCTCTCCATGCACCATCTCCACTAATTTCAGTGCCTGTAATTCCATCTCAATAACGAAATCATCTACTTTTGCACGAAAATGACGATAAAAAATCATACTTGGAATTGCCACGAGAATACCAAATGCCGCATTGTACAAAGCCACGGAAATCCCGTAGGCCAATTGCGCCGGATTGCTGCCAGTCGGAGAATTTGAGCCAAAGATCTCGATCATGCCCACCAAAGTACCAAACAAACCCATCAAAGGACTTAAGGCAGCAATGGTTCCCAACGTTGTCAGGTAACGACTTAAATCATGCACAATGACACGACCCGATTCTTCAATCGATTCTTTCATCACTTCGCGCGTGCTCTTTACATTTTTTAGCCCTGCGGCCAATATCTTGCCCAGTGGTGAATGCGCTTGTAAGCGAGCAATCATCTCAGGGTTTGCTCCGTTTCTTTTATATTCATTTAATACCCTGGGCAATAATTCCTTGGGAGAAATAACACTCAAACGCAACGTCCACATACGCTCCCCAATAATGCCCATTGCCACGACAGAAGCGATAATGATGGGCCAGATCGGCCAGCCAGCTGCTTGAATTAAAGATAACACTCGATAATCTCCTCAATAACTGTATATCTAGGTATTATTCTGCGACTTAATATAGTACCTGATTTGCATATTTTATAACTTCACGGCCAATTTGGCATGTAATGTATCTTGATCACGAATTTTCAGCAACAAAACCATTTACACTTACCCACAATTTCTGTGGATAAGTTTGTGAGTATATTACGAACAGACATACTAAGTAGCCTAGTCTAAACATTTTTTCCAATCTAATTAATTATTAAACACCAGACAATCCATTGAATAAACAATCAATTAAATCCAATTAAGCAACCTGTACATGAAATTTAGTAGCCCACTAGGATATATACAAAATATGTGGCTTATTTAATAATCACACAATGAACTTGCTTCCAACTCCCAATAATTTTCATACAGTACTAACTGTTAGTGAACTTAATCGTAGCATCAAGCAACTGCTAGAACAGAATATTCCTTTGCTCTGGATTAAAGGTGAAATCTCCAATTTAAAGTGTTATCAATCAGGCCACTGGTATTTTTCACTGAAAGACAATACTGCACAAGTTCGCTGTGTTTTATTTAATCATAAGAATCAGCACATAGATTGGCAACCAAAAGATGGCATGCAAGTAGAAGTACTCGCCCTTGTCACACTCTACGAAGCACGCGGGGATTTTCAACTCAACATTGAAACCATGCGGAAAGCGGGTCTAGGTCAGTTATTCGAAGCATTTGAGCAACTTAAATATAAATTGGAGCGAGCCGGGTTATTTAATCCAGCAAATAAAAAACCTTTTCCCCTGTTTCCCCGACAAATTGGCATCATCACATCTCCCGATACAGCGGCGCTTCGCGATGTAATATCAACACTCCGGCGCCGCATGCCCTCTCTGCCCATTATTATCTATCCCACATTGGTTCAAGGAAAAACAGCAGCATGCAGTATTGCTGAAGCAATTAAAATAGCATGTCAACGCGCAGAATGCGATGTGCTAATCCTTTGCCGAGGTGGTGGCAGTATTGAAGATTTATGGGCCTTTAACGAAGAGATCATGGCGCTTGCCATTGCTGCCAGCACCATACCGATCATTAGTGGCATCGGCCATGAAACAGATTTCACTATCGCAGATTTTGTTGCCGATGTGCGCGCACCTACACCGACTGGTGCTGCTGAAATGGTCTGCAAAGATTATCAGGAAATCAAGCATCGCCTAAATGCTCTGCATCAACGCATGTATCGCGCCACCTTGCGCCGCCTTGAATTCACTATGCAGCAAGTGGACATTTTGACCCATCGATTGATTTATCCAGGGGATCGAATCGAGCATCAATTCGCTCATTTACACTATACACAAGATCGTTTCATGAAAACCTGGGAACTGCAGGTGGAAAAAAAGCATTGGAAGCTATTCGAATTCGGTCAACACTTATCGACCGCAAAGCCCAATATCACTCGGATGGAAGAATTACAAAGTGAATTGGCTTTACGTTTTCGCTATGCCTGGGCACGCTATCTCGAAATTCAAACCATTCGTTTCCAACATAGGCAAGTTCAATTATCCAACTTAAACCCTCAATCAGTTCTTGAGCGTGGCTATAGCATTACTTATTCGATAGGAGGCAAGATAATCCTTGGGAGTAAACAAATCCATGTCGGCGATAAAATTCAGGTAAAATTTGCACACGGAATGTGTGAAGCTGATGTCACACACACAAAGAATTCTTAATTCAGAACCTTAATCCTACTCTCGCACCCTCTCGCTATTTAATAAGGAAATATTGTCGATGCCAAAAACTTTTCTGATATTGGGTGCCATGAATGCATTTTTATGCATAGCACTAGGCGCATTTGGTGCGCACGGCCTGAAAAAAATACTTTCAACCGATATGCTCGCGGTGTATCAGACCGGTATCCAATATCATTTTTATCATGCATTTGGCTTACTCATCATTGGTGTTTTGTTTCTGCATTTCCCTAAATCTCGCTTAATTCCGATCTCAGGTTGGTTGATGATGGTTGGTATCATTCTATTCAGTCTGAGTCTTTATGTTCTAAGCCTAACCGGATTGCGTGGGTTTGGTATGATCACGCCGTTTGGTGGCGTTTCATTTCTTAGTGCATGGATTTTGTTGGTCATTGCGATCTGGAAAGATAAATAACACATCGTGCCCGCGAGTAAATCTGCTATCAATCCAGCGTCACAATGTATTACTTCTCAAATCGAGCAATAGCTTTATAAATATAAACGAACTCAATTAATTCTCCCGAGAATGGAAAAAAGAAATGAAATTTCTATTTTTATTTATACTACTTATTTGCTCCAGTCTGCTGGGTTATGCACAATATCTGCAACATGTTGAGAATCTATTACCCTGCCCTCTGTGTGTAGCGCAGCGTGTTGCTTATTGGTTGATTGGATTAATTTCATTACTAGCGTTTCTCCATAATCCCAAAATCATTGGACGCCGTATCTATGGTTTCTTAATGAGCATATTTGCACTGTTAGGTGCACTTATTGCGGCAAGACATGCCTGGTTGATTCGTTATCCGGAGTCTTTTGAATGCGGCATTAGTCCGGAAGAAGCTTTTCTTAATTCCTTATCAATTGCAGCATGGTGGCCCGGAATGTTTGAAGCTAATGGAGATTGTGCAAGCGTGGATTGGAAATTGTTATCACTAACTATTCCAGATTGGTCGTTGATTACATTTGCCACACTTGGAGTGATATCGATTTATCTAATGCTAGCAAAGAAATAAGCAAAATATCTAGTAAGCAATAAATCCATTATCCTCTGGGGTGATGCTTCGAATGAAGCTGTTTAAGGCGCTCACGAGCAATATGCGTATAAATTTGAGTGGTAGATATGTCGGCATGACCCAATAATAACTGTACTACACGCAAATCTGCACCATGATTTAACAGGTGAGTGGCAAATGCATGCCGCAGTGTATGCGGTGATAGTTGCTTATCGATTCCAACCAAATGCGCATACCGTTTAATAAGATACCAGAAGGCCTGACGAGTCATAGCCGCTCCACGCGCCGTCACAAAAATAGTATCCGTAACAATACCTTCCAGCAGCATAGGGCGAGCTTGTTTGGTATAACGACTCAACCAATCGAGGGATTCTTCCCCTAGAGGAGCAAGGCGCTCTTTTCTCCCCTTTCCCGTCACTCTTAACACCCCCATATCCATACTGACTTGCGAATACCTTAGATTAATCAATTCAGATACACGCAACCCACTAGCGTACAAAACTTCCAGCATCGCGCGATCGCGCATCCCGAGCGGATGTTTAAGATCAGGCGCGCTTAACAAAAGCTCAACCTCATTTTCTGTTAAGCTTTCAGGCAAATTACGCATTAGCTTTGGAGATTCAATATTAAGACTAGGATCTGTCGTAATTCTCCCCTGACGCAATAAAAACCGATAGAAGCGCTTTAAACTGGAAAGCTCTCGACTGGTAGTACTAGCCTTAATCTTGGCAGATACTCTAGAAGCAAGAAATTCCAGTAAATCAGAGTGTGTTGCCTCAGTTAACACTCGATTATCTTGATTTCGCTTTCTCAACCATTCACTGAAAAGTCGTAGATCATTGCGATAACTATCCAATGTATTGCGCGATAGTCCATCTTCCAACCATAAAGCGTCAGAAAACTCATCCAGCAAGTTTGCGTCTAATTCAAGCACTCTCATGACGCAGCAACCAGCGCTTGATTTCTAAGGGATTTCCATCACTTGCATTCATAAAGCCTCCTAATCCACCATTCTTAGCAATCACTCGGTGACATGGTATTACTATGGGAATTCTATTCGCGCCACAAGCTCTCCCAACCGCTCTAGGCGCAGAATGTAGCTGTGCTGCAATATCAGCATAGCTATTCGTTTT
>JAGOKN010000100.1 GCA_017994575.1 Nitrosomonas sp. | reverse complement strand
TGGATTTACAATAATGAACGTCCGAGTATGGCACTTGGAGGTATCACGCCAGCAATGAAGTTGGCAGAAGCTTTAAAACTAAAACCTTCTACTGCAGGCTCCTGTTAAAAATGGGAGGATTACCCACCTATCTGCAGACTTTTCGTTCAGGAGCAGTAGGCATTATCAGCAAGCACCATTCGTCCGAGTTGTTATTGAAAGCTATTTATGCGATCCATTCAGGTCAAATCTGGTTTGATCGTCATATCACTAAATTGCTATGGCAAGCGCAGTTTGAGCTTAACCCAGCACAAGAGGCAAGGAGTGAGACTAAGGTTTCGCGCGATCTAAAATTAACTGACAGCGAGCGTCATATTGCTTATCTAGCCTGTAAAGGCTTGTCAGCGAAAGAAATCAGCCTGCAATTATCTGTGACAGAGAAGACCGTGCGTAATCAATTATCAATGATCTATAAAAAAACAGGTGTTAAAAAACAGATAGAGCTTTGTCTAAAAGCACCTTTATATAACTACTTCAAAGAATCCTACATGCTCGGGATATCTTTCCCGGAAGATGGTGCAAAATAACTGTATTTTAGGGACAGATGACATCTGTTTCGCCTAAGATAGGTTTGGTAAAATTATCCTCTGTAAATTAGATAGATAGCGATCACCGTAACAACGTTATTTGTGCATTGCAATCTTTTTGATTTATCAAATCGTGAATGGTAGAAAAATAATTTTGGCTACTTACAGCGAAGTTTTTTCCTACATATGCGCGTGGTATGTTCTTTTTACTTGAGGAGGGTAGTTAAAATGTTGTTTCAATCCAATCGACCTTATTGTGGCATGGAGTTCTCCGAGAACTCGAGTGCGACGCAATATACGCCACACACGACATTGTTAAGGCAATTGCTGATTTCTTGCTCAATGGCACTGGCAATATCTTTTTTGCCCGCTGGGAAGAGCTTGGCAGCAGAACACATCATTCAAATGACAGCGGAAGAAGTGCATGAGGATGGGTTCGGCAGCAAATTGATGGCATACAAGATGCTGAGTCATACCGTGAATGGCACAAATATTACTCAACGCTATAGTGAGCACGCCACAATTCCAGGTCCAACCTTAATTCTTTCCGAAGGCGACACCGTTAATCTCACTATTTACAACGATATTCCTGGTGCCAATGTAGGTGTTCTGAAAGGGATTAGCAGTCAGGTCAGCGTGCACGTTCATGGTGTTCATTACAAAATAGTCAGTGATGGCACCCTGAAGGTCATCAATCAAGAGGATGATCAGGGAGCAGGGGTGGGGCCAGTGCAAACACATGCCAACTATTCCTACACATGGGATGTGGCACCGGGAACTGCCGGTACCTGGGCATACCATGACCACAATTACGAAACGCACAATGGTGCTGAGCACAAAGGTCTTTTTGGCGCAATTATCGTCAATCCTGTAGGTGCAGCAACTTATGCAAAAGAATTCGTTCTTTATTTAACGGATGATGCTTTCTGGGGCATGGAGATTGACAGTAACGGCATGATACAGAAGAAACATGGCGTTAATCCGGATCTCATTGCCAGAAAAGACAGCGATGTTAGATTCCATCTGATCGCATTAGGTACTGACATTCATAAATTTAAGCTGAGTGGCTACCAATGGACTGATCCGGGCACCAATAACATGATTAATGAAGTTGCTATCGGTCCACTTGAGAAACATGTATTTACTGTCAAGGCAACCAAGAATGCACAGTATTCGGATGAAAATTTCACGAATAAATTGATGGGAATGGTCGGTAAATTGAAGGTTTCCCAATAAATAAGTGAATAGATTTTAAGGACATGATAATGAATAAATATTTTTCTGGATTAAGCATTCCGCTTGCTAAGATGACAGTGCTTATACTGTTTACATCCATGGTATTTGCTTCTTCTATGGCATTTGCGGCTGTACATAACTACACATTAACCGCAGAAACACTGCCTAACGGTCAGCTTGCTTACAAACTCAGCAGCGATGCGCAAGCTGCAATTCCCGGTCCAACGTTGTTTGTCAAACAAGGTGATAGTGTCAATGTGACACTGACTAATAACACTGCTGTGCCTGTTAGTTTTAAAGTGCCAGGAGTAGGGGAGCAAAATCCTGCCATGACTGCGCCAGGAGCCACTGCGACTTATGTCGTGGATGCAACAACGGTAGGTTCCTATGTATATCATGGCAATAGCAATGGTAAAGAGCTGCTGGGTTTATTTGGTGCGCTGATTGTGGATAAAACCGATGGCTCAGTCGAACGCTATGTCAATGACAATGGTGCACTGACCGCCGTTGCACAAGCAGACATCGATAAACAACTCGTGTTGTTCATGGTAGGGTCAACGTTCTGGGCAACTGAAATCGTTGATGGCATCCAAAAACCACTGTGGGCCAATCCAACATTAGGCGCGGCTGAGGATGAAATCGTCAGATTTCATGTGCTTTCCGTTGGTCCGGCACACACTTTCCATTTGCACGCCCATCGCTGGCTTAAACCAGGCACCGATACCGTCATTGATACCAAGTTATTGGCTGATGGAGCGGATACGCATAGTTTTACCATCAAGGCAGGCGCCGGTGTTGGTAAAGGTGATTGGCAGTTTCATTGTCATTTGATTTCTCACATGGAAGCTGGTATGCACGGCAGTTTCAAAGTCGGTGGCGCAGGTACCTCCAGTACGGTAGGTGCTTCGCCTTACGGTAAAATTCTGCTTGGCCCAGATCAAAGTGTTCCTGGTTTGGTGACCTTCGAGATTTCAGATGAAGGAGCGAGCTGGTTCAGAAGTGCCAGAGGTGATGCCATTGTTGGCCTGCCGTATGATATTAAAACCAAATCTTTGGAAGTCATGTCTCCCGGCAGCAGTGTTAACTTTGTGATGTCTGATACTAATGGTGTTCATACCATCAGTACTTTGTTATGGCCTACCGGCGCGCATCACATGCCTTTTGATCAAACCAACGCTTACAGGGGGGGCGGTATTATTAAACTGGATACTCCCGGATTGTATGTGTTTACTTGTAAAGTACATCCTTACATGTTTGGAGCGGTCATTGTCGATGATCCTAATACGGTTGGACTAGATTTGGGTAATCCAGAGAAAGAATATAAGATTGATCTGGTTACAGGCATCAGCGGCTTGCCTACAAGCAGTGATCTGGCCGTACGTTTGCTGAGAACTTTCTTTGTGGCGACATCTCCGGACAATTGGCAAGATTATTCTTCTTTCGCTTGGAATGTTAAGTTTCCTACACTGCCAGTGAGAATCTCTGGAGCCCCTTTCAGTGAAGAACTTACCGAAGGTGGCGTTTCTGCTCCATTGAGTATTCTGAACGTAAATAATGCTCCTCTTGCCTTACAAGGCGTACCTGCTGTGCCTGGTGTAGGAGAAGTATGGATTAATACTCAGTTTGAGAAAACCAGTGGCAAGACCAAACCAGGTACCATTACCGTGGTGGACGCAAGCAATTGGACCGTAAAGCGTAAAATTGCATTACCTGAGATCAATATGAACAATCCCCATAACATGTGGATTAATCGAGATCACTCAGTCGTTTATCAGACGCAATGGTTTGATACCAAACTCACCATGCTGAGACGTGATAATGGTCAGTTAATCAAAAATATCCATGTCGGCGATACACCTTCCCATGTCATGACGTTACCCAGTAACGATGATATTACCATCGCTATCAATGGCGAAAATGGTGTTGCTTTAATTCCCGCAGGAAAATTTGAGATTAGCAAGATCTTGCCAACGCAAGCCGCTGGACATACCTCTGCCAATCCGCATGGTCATTGGATTAGTGCAGATGGGAAATCGATTGTTACGCCCAATATCAACACAGGCGATATCGGAATCTATGACGTGGATGGCAAAATTCTCTCGAGGACTGCCACCGGCAATAATGCGCCTGGCGCTCATCCAATCGCGATTGGCATGATGCCGGATTCGAGCAAGATTTATGCTGCGAATTTGCTGCATCACACGTTATCGGTGTTGAATGGCAATACCGGAACATTGATAAAAACCATCAATCTAATCGCCGACTATCATCCGATCACTGGAGCGTTTACCGACAATGATGGAAATGGTGAAATCGCGGTTGGCGTTCTGCCTATTCAATCACCCGTTTCTCCCGATGGTAAAGCAGTAATCATTGCGTCAACGGGAGGTCAAATAGTCGTTGTCGATACAGCAACTGACTCCATCGTTAAGATGTTGCCTTGTGATCCTGGCTGCCATGGTGCGAACTTCGGCGCCAAACAAGGTGGAGGATACTATGCATACGTATCCACTAAATTCTCCAACCGAATGATCGTGGTTGATATCGATCCAAACGGTGATGGCAATATAGCGGATGCAGGCATCGCGGGTGATGTTTCTTTAGTAACTGGCGAAAATACCGCAAGTGATGATACCGTTAGCAGCTTGCCAGGATTTGGCGGTCAAGGTGTTCTGGCCATTCCGGTTGTTTATAATGGTTGGGTGCAGAATCTGCCTTCAAATTGGCAGGAAGGTTTGACGGATGCACAGAAAAATCCGATAGGCCATTAATCAACTTAGATAGAAGTCCATTCTAGGTTCGGCTACCAGTTTAAAAACTGGTAGCCGTTTTTATTGATATGAGCTTTATTTGAGAACTTACTGATTTCAATAATCATCATTAGTCCTTGATTCAGTCATTTTTGATGGATCATAGATTTTACTATCCGCATAATTCAATGACAGGATTGCCAAGAAGCACGCTGATCTGACGATTGATAAATCCCATTGCTAGCCGCAAGGAATGCGGTATGATCAATGCCATGGCCCGGTGAGACACTGACAGCCTCAAATTTGATTGATGATTCATGCTTTTTAACTGCATTCAGCATGAGCAACGCCCAGCAAAATGACCCTTCTGAATGGACTTGCTTTCTTAAAAAGAATCATCGATATTTCATTCAATACCTGTTTACGCATAACCGAGGACATTCCTGAGCAATGAACTTAAACATTCATCCCGTAATTTTGTCTGGTGGAAGTGGTACTCGATTGTGGCCACTGTCACGCGCTAACTACCCCAAGCAATTATTGCCGCTCGTGGGCAAAGAAACCATGTTGCAGGCCACATTAGCCAGAGCATCCGCTTTAAACAATGTGCAGATGCCTATTGTGGTATGTAACTCTGAGCATCGTTTTTTGATTCAAGAGCAATGTGAAGCCATCAACATTAAACCAGAAGCGATTTATCTTGAATCTATTGGTCGTAATACGGCGCCAGCAATAGCGCTTGCTGCTTTTCATCTCGCACACATTGATGAGCATGCTACGATGCTGGTATTGCCCGCAGATCATGTCATTGACGATCAGATTGCGTTTGCTCAAGCTGTGGAAACTGCAATCGTGGCGGCACAGGAAGGCTATCTGGTTACGTTTGGTGTAGTTCCACATGCGCCGGAAACCGGCTATGGTTACATTAAAGTGGGTGAGCTGATGACCTTTGCTGCATCGTCATCGTTATCAGTCTATCGAGTCCAATCTTTTTTTGAAAAACCCAACCGGGCTACTGCCGCGGCTTATTTGCAGGAGGGCGGATATACCTGGAATAGTGGTATGTTTGTTTTTACTGCCAAGAATTATCTGCAAGAATTGCAACGCCATCGCCCGAACATTTTTGTTTCCGTGCAAAAGGCTTGGCAGGATAGAACAATGGACTTGAGTTTTATACTGCCAGATAAGGATGCGTTTACGTCTTGTCCATCTGATTCCATTGACTATGCGATCATGCAAGTAACGGATCGTGCTGTCGTTGTGCCGGCTCAGTTTGGTTGGAATGATGTGGGATCGTGGGATTCTCTTTGGCAGATTGCTGCAAAAGATGCTGATGATAATTTTACCAACGGAGATACGCTCGTTATTGACACGCACAGAAGCTATATTCGGGCAGAGAATCGCTTGGTTTCGGTGATCGGCCTGGATGACGTGATTGTGGTAGAAACAGCGGATGCTGTGCTGGTAATGCACAAAAGCAGAACCCAACAACTCAAGACCGCGATTCAGCATCTTGAATCCAGTCAACGCAAGGAGCACTTGGATCATTTGAGAATCCATCGACCGTGGGGGTGGTATGAGGGTATCGATAAAGGAGAGCGTTTCCAGGTCAAAAGAATCATGGTTAAGCCGGGAGAAAAGCTTTCGTTACAAATGCACCATCATAGGGCCGAACATTGGGTGGTTGTGAGTGGTACCGCCAAAGTGATTGTGGAAGATAGAGAAATGTTGTTTGCCGAGAATCAATCGACTTATATCCCATTAGGGAAACCTCATCGCCTTGAGAATCCAGGCAAAATTCCTTTGCATTTAATAGAGGTTCAGTCAGGAGCGTATCTGGGTGAGGATGATATCGTAAGATTTGAGGACTCATATGGACGCACAATTTGAGGTGTCCCTTTACTCACTAAGCTGTTGACATGTAGCATTTCGCTTCGGTGGAATACCATAATGTTCAGATGACATTTAGAGAGCGAAATGCTGATGTGGTTTTATTTGATTTCCCAATACTATAAAGAACAATGTCTATGCTACTGGGGATGTCCGGTTTCCCTCCAAGTTAAGCCGCCATTCTTTGATATGTACACATTCGTTCTTGAGGCACCTATCAGAGTTGTATCCAGCGCAAAATCGGGAGATATGCGGAATTCAGCAAATTGAATATTTTTATTGAGTAGTGATAAACCCACGTTCTTTGTCGATTTTACCCATCCTAAACTATTCATATCCAAGCGATACAGACCTTTTCCCCGAACGGTCACAAAAACGGTGTTGTCGCTGCCGAAATTGGGGGAAAACTCAATCTGTTGGATTACGGTTGATGGTCCAATTTTCGTATTGGCAATCTGTTGCCAGCTATCGCCACCATTGGTTGAGCGATAAATGCCATTATTCGTGCCGACCAATATGAGTCGGTCAGTAGCGAATTGAGGAGAGATTGCCAGCCACATAAAAACAGTGTTGATGCCCAGTGGTACTATCGATTCTGATCCGATGTGTGACCAATTGTCGCCGCCATTCTGAGTGCGCCATACAGTTCCTTTAGTATTAGCTGCAAAAGCGGTTTTGTCTTTCGCATAATTGGGTGAAATGGCGATACTGGAAATATTATATTTAGCTGGGATTTCGACGGTTGAGCGCCAACTGATTCCCCCATCTTTTGATTGAAGAACCCCATGTGCTCTGGATCCCAGATAGATTTCATGGTCGGTATCGAAATTTGGCGATAGTGCAAACACGTTGACATAAACACTACCGCTCGCGATCTCGGGAAACTGTGGGATGGATAATACTTTATTCCAATTCCTCCCGTAATCATTGGAAAATCCCAATTTCGAATGATTCGATGTGGCAATCGCTAACGGTGTGCCCGTATGATTTTGCACAAAATTGACATCAAAGCTGGAAAGCTGATCTTTGTTGGAAATTTCCTCCCAGCCAATGGGTGAACTGCGAGTCCATAAGGCACCACTGTTCGGAGAAGTATAAAACCCACCTCCAAAATAAGTGGTCGCAAGTATCCTTCTATCATTTGTAAAGTTTGGAGAAAATGCCAAACCTGTAATCAGGTTTTGCCGAGTTTGCTTTTCAGACCATGCTTTGCCGCCATCTGTCGAGATGAATAATCCGTCATATGCGGACAGGAAAACTGCGCCATCCGCTGAAAACGTGTTGGATATTTGTAATTCACTGAATTCATTAAGTTTGGTAAGTGCCTGTCCAGTAACAACAGCGCCTGATTTATGCAACAGCCAAGTGTTGCCGCGATTGGTTGATTTAAAAACAGTTTCGGTTATGGTAGTGCAATATATTGTTTTGTCGATTAGATAATTCGGTGAAATGGCAATATTATTGATGGCCTCAATGGGCAGATTGGCAGGTTTGTGGATGAATGTCTCACCCCAATCATTACTGTAGAATATCCCTTCACTGGTGGCTAGGAATAATTCTTTGGCATTTCCTGGTGCGATGGCGATGTCATGGATGATTGCATTAACTGGATTTCCTTTGTCGCTCCACTGAATACCTCCATCAGCGGATATCAGAAGGTTCCCGGGGGATTTTGCTATCACTACGGTATTGTCTTGCATAAAATCTGGTGATATAGCAATGGCACCGATGGGCGTACCCGATGGATCGAGCACTTTGGTCCAGTCAGCTTGTGTGCTGGTGCTTCGGTAAAGTTCGCCATCTCCAGGCGCCAAAAAAAGTACATAAGTATCAGCGCCTGATTTGGCAATCTCCAGTCCCGTTACATGGCGGTTAATAAGACCCGTATTAAAAGATTGCCAAGAATCTCCCCGGTCTATTGATTTATAAACACCAGTCCCATTGCCCAGAGTTGTGACAAACACCGTATTGTCTTGACTAAAGTGAGGTGAAAGACGTATAGAAGAAAATTTGGCTCGATTATCCATGCCGTTGGGAAGTTTTGTCCAATTTGAACCACCATCGGTCGATCTCAGAATATCTGGATAACTCCCAGTCAGTTCACTATAGGCGGCTACAAACAGCGTTTTGTCATTCACAAAATTGGGAGATATTCCCAAACCTAACACCGGATCATGCGGATTGTGCGCGAGTACATCCATGCATGTGACATTAAACATCAGATGAGTCATAAGAATCGCAGTGATCCATTGCACTTTTTTGCTTAAAAATTTTCTATTCAATATGGATAGTGTCATTTGTAAATTTTCTCGATGGCAAGTTATTGGACGATCTGTGTAACTGATTGATAATCTATGATTAATAAGAATCCGCGTGCTTACATGATGAACAATACCTCGCCTGTGAGAATTAATCGGATAGTTGATTGTTGGATTGATTAATTAATGCATTGGAAGTGTAATGCATAGGCAGTGAAATGCTCCAATCATTTGTGAAAATTAACACCTAGAATCATTGGGTTGTTGTAAAAACCTCATCAAGTAGGTAACAAACCTCGATAAAGCTGGATATTCCGCAGCATGTAAGTGCTTTAAATGAGGGAGCAGGAAATGGAAGTAGCTCTGTATCTTTCGTGGGGTGTGAGTTGACGCAATCTTGTCTGTTTAAAAATCGAACTTTTTCGTAAGCGTCCAACGGCACCATCTAACATCTTTTAATGCGCTCAATTATCCTCAAATATTTTTTGAGGGGATAACACCAATGGCATTACCGACAGATCAGCAAGTACATATAAGAGGCTTGGCAGTCGAGTGGATTATCGCAGGTGGCCTATTGTCGTCAGCATCAGTTGAATTCCAAAACGTTCGCGAACTGGTTGCGGGTTTATCGTTCTCAACCAGTTGCTGCAGTTGCGTCAACTTTGATTCCGGTTGAGATCAAGTTGGATCCTTCGTCATCCGGGTCACTGTGTTTGCGTTGTCCGCAAGGTCATACGCTAGAACTACCAACAGAAATATCACCGCAATGGCTGGGGCAGTTGTTGAAATGCCTGGATTGATTGTTAATCCGGGTAGCATCTGGCTGGCAGTAGAGCCGGTTGATATGCGTCGCGGTATCGACGGGTTGTCGGTGTTGGTGGAGCAGGCGTTGCAGCGATCGCCTTGTGCGGGTTCAGCTTTTGTGTTTTGCAATCGTGCTGGAAATCGCATCAAGGTGTTGCTGTGGGACGGCGCCGGCGTGTGGTTGTGCCAGCGCCGTTTGCATCAGGGTAAATTTGTTTGGCCAAAGTCAGATGAACGCTGTTTTACGTTGACGCCAGCGCAGTGGAATTGGCTAATGGCCGGTGTCAATTGGCAGCGATTATCGGCGTTTCCACCCGCGCATCTAAAGGCCTGAGAAATAGTAAATAGCCTTTATTCATCAGTGTTTCAGTGGGTCGTGTGGTATAATTTGCAGCATGAATGCGCCCGCCAAATTAGATCAATTGAACCTTGATGCAGATACTAGAATGCAGGTTCAAATGCTGTTTGAGCAATCGCAAAAAGAAATTCATTCTCAACAGCTCAAAATCCAAGCATTGACTATGGAACTGGCCTATTTGCGTCGGAATCTTTTTGGCAAAAAGAGTGAATCACTGTCTACTTCGCATCCTGATCTTTTTGAGGAAACCCTACAATCTGATGTGGCGGCGGTAAACGCAGAAATTGAACAACTTGATCCGTCAGCAAAAGTACCGCGTTCCCGTGCTGGCCGCCAACCATTATCGGATCACTTGCTACGCATTGAGCACCGACATGAGCCGGAATCCTGTCAATGCAGTCAATGTGGTTTGGAGTTGGAGTTGTCCCAATTTGACGGACATTTTTTCATGGAGTCGAGTGAGTCTCGACCTGTGAAAGCGGATTGCAGTTTATCGCGATTTTATTTTTCTCATTCAGTTTTCTCTCAAAATTGTT
>JAGOKN010000019.1 GCA_017994575.1 Nitrosomonas sp. | reverse complement strand
CACATTCGCTCGTTATATGCTTGCACTCGGCAAGCGTTGCAAGTGGGACATGAGGAGAAACAATTATGTCACTCTGTAAACGTGGTAAGACGTGGTGGATTAGTTTCACCACACCAAGCGGCGAGCGAGTTAGATGCTCTGCTGCAACTGAAGATAAAACCCAGGCGCAAGAATTCCACGATAAGCTGAAAGCGGAATCCTGGCGAGTTGCAAGACTGGGGAATAAGCCAAAGCGGACTTGGGATGAGGCGGCATGCAAGTTTTTGTTAGAAACACAGCACAAAGCGACGCATGAACGTGACAAGGAGAAATTACGATGGCTACAGCAGTTTTTACGTAAAAAGCTATTGAATGAGATTGATCGGATGCTGATAGATCATATTGCACATACCAAGGCCAAAGAAACTAGCCCATCAACTGCTAATCGGCATTTAGCGCTGATAAGGGCAATTTTGCGCAAGGCATGCTATGACTGGGAGTGGACTGACAAGGTTCCGAAAATTAGATTATTTCCGGAACCTAAACATCGAGTACGTTGGTTAACTCCTGAGCAGGTGAAAATGCTTCTTAAGGAATTACCCGTTCATCAACAGGATATGGTGATTTTTGCTTTATCAACTGGATTAAGACAATCAAACGTAATTAACTTGGAATGGAGCCAGATTGATCTGGAACGCAAGGCTGCATGGGTTCATCCTGATCAGGCAAAAGCCAGAAAGGCAATCCATGTTCCGCTAAATTCAATAGCTTTGGCTGTTTTATTTCGGCAAAGTGGCAAGCATCCAAGCAGAGTATTTACTTATAAAGGTCGCTCAATTTCTTGGGCAAATACCAGCGCATGGAGAAATGCTTTGAAACGGGCCGGAATAGATAATTTCAGATGGCATGACCTGCGCCATACATGGGCAAGTTGGTTAGCCCAACAAGGTGCGCCCATGAATGTGTTACAGGAGCTTGGAGGCTGGGAATCGGAAGAGATGGTCAGGCGGTATGCTCACCTATCAAAACCCCAACTTTTACAGCATGCCGAACTGGTCTCAAATATCTTTATTGGCACAAATTTGACACACCCCAAGAAAAAAGAGGTTAGAGAAACACTCTAACCTCTTGATTTATTGGTGGGTCTGGCTGGACTCGAACCAGCGACCAAGGGATTATGAGTCCTATATAATCAATAAGTTACAACACATAACAACAAACTAAAGCAATTCTATCAAATAGTTAATACTTTTCTCTTATTGCCACTTGTTGTACTTTCTGCTGGTTTTTTATCTGCGAGTGCCCCACTAGTGCCCCGTGCTTATTCATAGAGCAATTGCCCCACAGAATGTAATCAAGGAACAATCAGTTTCTATGTTGAGTATTGTAGATTCTTAACAATGTCTGAATTGCATTATCAGTTGTTGAAGTATTTTTTGAACCTATAGAAACTTGACTACAAAAGCCACAAAAAGAATACAAAAAAACAACAAATAAAAAAAACTGCCACAAGGACAGGTTTGTGATTAATTTTTTAAGAATTATTCTGCAGGTAACTCTGCTGTCTTAATATTTCAAAGCCAAACACTGATAATAGTCCGATAGACATCATTGATCGCTCAAATGGCTTTAACTTCGTCTGTTTTCACATATGTAGAAGTTGTTTTTCTCAATTTGTCAGCATGCTTATAGATATCTGACAAATCATTAATTTGGATAATACTTTCCTCACTTCCGTCAAAAAATCCGATAGATAGCTTGGCTGGATTATTAAATCTCAAGCGGCAAATAGGCCTGCGGTTATTGTCATCAAAAAGAATGGCGCAGTAACTTTTTGCATCTCTCATAACAACTCTTTTTGGGTCAGTTAATTCGCATAAAATTGCACGCACTATTTGGAATCCTTCCATTTCTTCATTGCTGGTGGTTATGTCATTGGATTCCTGACTTTGTTGCGAGCTTCTTGATCCTGTTGATTGATCCATCGCCATCTTTAGTCGCTCAGTGATTTTTTCACCGATAAGCTGACTAAATGCATCCTTGGTAATCTGGGTAAATTGTTCCTTGATTGCTGGCGTAAAGCGTTTGCCGTTTAAAACTTCTCCACATACCAACTTAACAAAATCTTCGGACGGATTGTCTATCCACTCATCCAAGATATTCCCAACAGCTCTTGTATATTTTAAATCGCTGGCTGTATTCAAGATCTGCTCTACATTGAATGCTGCTTTGGAAAATTTTTTTAACTCTTCAACATGCTGATCTTTAAAATCAAGAATATTGAACTCAAAGAATGGTCGTTCATCCATCTTGTTGGGCTGTTCCAAGTCGGTGAAAAATCGGTATGAAATCCCGTTAGTTAATACTCCAAAACGTGCCTCTGTAACATGAAAATAACGAAATAATTGTGACGCATGGTTGATATTTAGATCGCTTCCGCTTTTCTTGCACTCGAATAATATGATCGGTTTATCGTTCATTAAGATTGCATAATCAACTTTCTCACCTTTCTTTAAACCTACATCAGCAACTAATTCCGGGGTCACTTCTGATGGATCGAATACGTTATAACCAAGCATCTGTATGAAAGGCATTATCAGCGCATTCTTAGTGGCTTCCTCGGTTTGTATGGTATCTTTTACTTTGCTGATGCGTAATGCCAGTTCTTTGATTTGATCTATTAAGTCCATCGATTCGCCTTTTATTGTTTATTATTGGTTTCCCAATGCTTGGATTCTGAAGTACTCATCATTACACCAATCACTTAAATAAACAACGTTATTGATTGTCATTAATTTTTAGGAATAGTAGTAATACTTTTTGTTACGATCAACTCTTCATCATCTAAAACTTTAAGTTCTAGGGATCATCAGTTCTAGCACATGGACTCTTCGCTCAATATTTGATTTAATCGTGCTAGCAATTGCGGATAGCCTTCATCGCCGTGGCGCGTTGCTAAAGTTGGCGGCATTACGTACTGGCTATCGGTTTTTAGAAGATCATCAACCACACTCATATAAATCAAAAACAGCACGGCTTGTGCTTCGATCAATTGTTCGGCGGTAATTGTGACTGCTTGCTCTCTGAGTGCTGTACCTAACCAACCAATCTGGCCAAACCAAATCTCAGGAATTAGCTTCGTTAACGCCTTCTCGACGCCATTTATTTCTTCAGCGATGTAAGCTGTCGCCACTTCGGGTGTTGGCTGATATTTTTTGCCTGTATTGCCGCCAATTCTTGAAAACTTTGTGCAAAACGGCTCTAAATTGCTTCTACGCCATGCGATAGCCGCTTCTAATGAGTTTGAGGGCATACCTTGCCGCTTTAGCTTGTTTACCATTTGTGGCGATATGCTTAAACTTGCTGCCAAATCAATTGTTTTCATAAATTTGTTACCTTATAAAGTAGTTGTTTAGCCCTGCTTAGTGTGGTGGAGAAAACTAGAATGCACCGTGTTAAAGAAACCAAGTTATAAAGTTGCTACGCTAGAAAAAATACGGGGATCGAATTACCCGCGTATTCAAAACCTCAGGAAGTACCTTTATTTTCGAATAAGGCTAGTAAAGATATTTTTTCTTATCCATAGAAAATTGGCCACAAAAGCCACAAAAGGGTATTCATAACGAACCTTTCAGAATAACCGGATTCACTTCAAATATTCGGCTGGGTCTATGTGCTACTTTTGCCACCCTTGGCCGTATAAGATAGCGTTCTGTCAGAACATCAATAGCTGGCTCTAAATCTGCGGTTCTTTTGTATCGTGTCTTGTGTGCATAGTGGCAATCTCGAAAAGTAAATTCTGGCTTACCTTCGCGCTCAATCCATCGTAATACCACGCGGGCACCGTCAAGGGCTGGGTCAGCTCCCATCAGATCAAATACAGCCAAAGCATGAATGCTTAACACATCAGCCATACGTAATGCTGCGCTCATATCTTCAATGCTGATTTCCTTTTCCCACGGCCTTACAAATGCATGGCGTGCAATGTGAAGCAAAGCGGCGATACGTATGGCTGCACCCGGTAATTTTCCAGCCCAATCAGTCAAGTGTGCATAGGTACAGCCTTCGCGCATACCGGCTTCAACTTTAAGGGCATAATTTTGCCACACTTGCAAAGCAACATCCGTGATTTTCAGGATATGCGGGCATGGTTCGCCTTCGTTGTGGATCGCCATTTCCTGATTGAGTATGCCTGTTAAAATCCCATCATAGCGGGCTTTGTAATCTGGAAATATTGGGCTTGCATCAAGTGTGCGATAACCTAAATTTGATGCTGGCAACACATACAGGAAACGCCCTAACAATCCACGGCCTCGAAAGCTGGGCTTTTCTGTCAATCCGCGCAATACATCCGGCTGAGGTGATAGGCCAAGGGTTAGAGCTGGTGTTTGCATAAATACAGGCGGGCGGCTGCCACGATTCACCTTTACCGAACTTCCTGCATGGCCTTGCAGAAATAAATCAAGATTCGGAATGCCACTAGAATAACGCCCGCCCAATATATCGAATATTCCCGCCTCATCACTCAAGATAGCCATGCGTTCATTATTATTTGCCATGATAGTCCCCAGATTTTCCGGGGTTACATCCTGCGCCCAAATCTGTGGCACTGTTGGAATTTCCGGTAAATTGGCTTCAGTATCGGCAATCTCTTTTTTTAGCTGTTCAAAGTCAGTGTCTTTAGCCTGAGCTGCTTTTTTGCGTAAATAGTTAATCCGTTCGCGTATAGTGGCATCATCTGCCTGTGCTTTCTTGATTGCTGGCTCTAATTTTTCACGTTGCACATTCTCCCACTTGGCTAACGGTGCGGTTGCAGCCATTTGTACGGCTGTTTTACGGCTGCCCGGTGGAAGTGCTGCACATGCCCAGATATTTACCGGCTCGAAATAATCCTGTTTTACACGTACTTTATACTTACCTTGTGCGGTGGCGCTGATGGCTGCCAGCACCATCATTGCAGATAATTCAGGCGAGGTTTCAGTAGATTCACTCAAAGCGCTTACAAAATCCTGAATGCTGCCCGGAAAGACATCACCCGGCCATGGTGGAAGCTTGGCAGATTCTAAGCTGATAGGTGCTTGCCAGTTGTTCATGTCTGATTGCTCTAAATCAGCTTTCCATTCATCTGGCACTGGTTCGTTATGCTGTTTTACTGCTTCTTTAAAATCATTCAGCAAAGTGCCATTATCAATGACGTTTTTTGGTATTGGCTCATAACCATCCCAATCCAGTAAAACCTCATCAATTTTAGATATTATCCAGTCGACAACATCACCAGCGGGCGGAAGGTTTGGCAAACGTACAATCGATAGAGCAGGCGGGCTATCAAGGCTTATCAGGATTGTAGTCACGGCCTTTATATAGGCTTCCCCTGATTCGTCATTATCTGGAAGTAAATAAATGCGCTCACGCCCATTTAATGGCTTCCAGTCTGTTTTAAGTGCTGCATTGCTGCCACCTTGTGAAGTAATCGCAATTATTCCCAACGATTGCAGGGCAGCGGCTGCCTTTTCACCTTCAACAATGAATGCAGCTCGTTTATTATCAGCTTGGCTTAATACATCCAATCCAAACAGTGGGCGCGGTTCGGTAGCGCTGCCATGCTGCCAGCCATCCCCATTGATTCTTTTAAAATAGGGCACAATCTCTTTTTTCTTGCCATCATCATCAAAGCGGGCAACGTAACCCAGCAATTCACCTTGATTGCTGCGGTATTCCCACACAAAGCGGCGCGGTTTGCTGTTAAATGTTTGAGGTATGCCCTGCATCATAGCCCCCATTCATTAGATAGTTTTTGCACTGCTTCCGGGAAACGCAAGCCGTCCCTTTGTTGAATAAAAGCGATAATATCCCCGCCTTTAGTTCCGCATGAGAAGCAAGCAAATGCTCCGGTTTCAAGATTCACTCGAAAGCTTCCTGTGTGCTTATCAGCATGAAATGGACATAATCCGCCATCACGCCATCCGCTGCCACGAGGCGGCGGCATTGCTGGTAGTTCTGCGTGATAGAAGTCAACAGGTGGAATATATGCCTTAATGTTTTGAGATGACAGTACAAAGGCTTTCATTTGCTGATTTCTTGCTGTGCGTTAATCCACAAAAAAAACTTTGCTTCATCAATAAGCAGTTTCCGGCCAATTCTGACTAAAGCAATATTCAAGCCATTACCTTGAATTGTGCCTCGTGATGTTTTGCGGTTTTCAGAAAGGAATATTAGGTTTCGTAAAGCTCCTTGAGAAAAAGCAGAATGTTTGTCTGCGAATTGACGAACTGTCAGCAGAGTTGGGGTTTGTTGCGCGAGTGAATCTTGCATTTAATTTTCTCCGTTTGTTATTGCATATGCCACGGTGTTGCTGTGGTTCGGTGAGTATTAAATACAAGCTGTCAGTGGGCAGTCCAAAGCAGGCATAGTAGGCATTTTTTTGCCCACAAGGTTTTATGGGGATTAGCGATAAGAATCTATATTGTCAACTTCGATTAAACCTTTTTTCTTGGCTTCTTTCCATGCATGATCGAAACTGGCATCTGTGAATAGCCTTAAATCTTTCAGGCAGGCATCTTTTATTTTTTTCTTGCCACCATACGGGATAGACAAAAGCGGATACTCAAGCTCATTTGCTTGCTTAATAATTGCAGCAATCTGCTTTTTTCTACGTTTTTCTGTATTTGTTTCGCCGATTTTCTCAGGTGTACCGCCTGTTGGTGTCGATTCTTGTGTATCTTTGAAATGGTCAAGATGATCAGTATCGAAACCCTTGCGCTTTGCCCATTCAATCCAATTGGATGGTGTGTCAGGGTCTTTAATTTGACCTAGCCTTATCGCAATATTAAACATTCCTTTAATTCTGAATTCAGCCGCATGTTTATCCAGAGTAGAGCCAATCAATTGGTTAATAAAATAATTAGGTTGCTTCATAACCTCGATAGTATCTAGCAGACCGTTATGTGTTATTTGTTTAATTGCTTCGTCTAAATCCCATAGTTCGAGATTGCTTTGAGTAATATTTTCTGACATGGCAATTACACGTTCCCAAAAATCTTGTCATTCATAGAAGCCACTACGCTGGCAGTATGGCCTTCCGATAGATGAGCGTATCGCTTAACCATCTGCAAGGTTTTATGTCCCAAAACTTCGGCTATTTCAGCAAGGCTTGCACCATTCATGGCAAGATAGGAAGCTGCGCTATGGCGTAAATCATGAAATTTAAAGTCTTGAAGTTCTGCTTTTTTTACGGCTGTTTCCCATGGGGAGCGTAAATCCATAGGCTTCTGTGGCTTCTGTGGCTTTTGTGGTGCATTTTCCTTAGCTGGAAAAAGTAATTTGCTATCAATTCGGCGTACTTTGGAAAGCTCTTTTAATAGCTCCAAAGCGTGACCAGTAATTGCTATGGCGCGGCGTTCTCCGTTTTTTGTTTCATGTAATATTGCGCGGCCTTGGTTTAAATCTATCACGTCCCAAGTCAAGCCCATAATTTCACCTTGACGCATTCCAGTCGAAAGTGCCAATACAACAACGGTATATAAATAAGGATTACTGGATTCCTTGCAGGCTTTTAGTAAGCGCATGCGCTCATCATCAGATAGGAAGCGAACCCGTCCCCGTGATTCTTTAGGTTTGGTTACTTTTCGCATCGGGCTATCTTCTAACCAACCCCACTCTTTTACAGCTGTGGTGAAGGCAACTGATAGGGCAGCCATATACCGATTCACGGTAGCTGGAGACCGAAGCTTGTCACGCAAGGTTATCTCACCAGCCAGTTTGTCACGACATTCAGCAATCAGAGAGGGGGTTACATCGGCTAAGGCATGACTGCCAATCTCGGCTCTCCACCGTTGCAGAAGCGCTGTTTGTTTCCGTATCGCCTTAGGTTTGGTAGGTAAAACATTCTTGATATAGCGATCTATCAACTCAGCCATGGTATGCCGTTTAGCTTCAGTCGTTTTGAAGTGGCGGCCTTCACGAATTGCCGATTCTGTTTGCTGCGCCCATTTCTTGGCATCAGTAACGCGCTCAAATGTGGCGGATTGAATAGGGTAGCCTTTTAAACGAATCTTTACCCGATAACTGGTTTTACCATCATTAGAAATACGTTTTTCTATATTTGCCATAATTGTTAACCCTCAAGTGTTAAACACTGGATAGGATGCTACAACAAAGCGCAACAAATAACAACAAGGGAATTATATTCCCTTTATTAATTATAAATAATTTATTGAATACATATAATTAACTATTAATTAATTATTAATGGGGCAATATAGGGGCAGTTAAGAATAAAATATGTTAAAGAAAAATGTCTTTTTCTAAATTACAGGATGAAATGACCGGGAAATTTTATTGTTGCTGGGATTGGTGGATTGTTGCGGCAAAATGCCCCACCAGTGCCCCACAAAAGAAAAAAGCACTTAGAAAGTTTCTCTAAGTGCTTGATTTATTGGTGGGTCTGGCTGGACTCGAACCAGCGACCAAGGGATTATGAGTCCCCTGCTCTAACCAACTGAGCTACAGACCCTATTTTGTTATTATCTTCTTAACTATTACCTGTATCCAGAAAGCTACGCAAACGTTCTGAACGAGCTGGGTGACGCAATTTTCGAAGAGCTTTTGCTTCTATTTGCCTAATACGTTCGCGTGTCACATCGAATTGTTTACCGACCTCTTCCAGAGTATGATCAGTATTCATTTCAATACCAAAACGCATACGCAACACTTTCGCTTCACGCGGCGTCAATGAGTCAAGTATATCCTTTGTGACGCCACGTAAGCTAGCATAAACTGCTGCATCAGCAGGTGCCATGGTTGCTGCATCCTCAATAAAATCTCCCAGATGAGAATCCTCATCATCACCAATTGGTGTTTCCATAGAAATCGGCTCTTTGGAAATTTTAAGAATTTTACGAATTTTCTCTTCTGGCATTTCCATTTTCTGGGCCAGAACTGCTGGCTCAGGCTCTTGTCCGGTTTCCTGCAAAATCTGACGCGAAATACGGTTCATTTTATTGATCGTTTCGATCATATGTACTGGAATCCGTATGGTGCGCGCCTGATCAGCGATTGATCGAGTAATCGCTTGCCGTATCCACCATGTCGCGTAAGTAGAGAATTTGTAACCACGTCGATATTCAAATTTATCGACGGCTTTCATTAAACCAATATTTCCCTCTTGAATTAAATCCAGAAATTGCAGCCCACGATTAGTGTATTTCTTAGCGATGGAAATCACCAAACGTAAGTTCGCTTCGGTCATTTCTCGTTTTGCGCGACGCGCTTTCGCCTCTCCCGTCGACATCTTACGATTAATTTCTTTAAGGTCCTTAATTGAAATACCAATTTTATTTTTGAGTGTCAGCAAGTTTTGCTGTTCTTCCATAATTGCCGGCTTATGGTGCTCTAATGCCTGGCTATACGCCTTTCCAGACTGGATTTCTTGTGCCACCCAATCAAGATTGGTTTCATTTCCAGGAAAAGTCTTGATGAAATGATTCCTCGGCATTTTTGCTTTGGAGACACATAAATCCATTATTTTACGTTCATAGTTACGAACATCACTAACTAGTTCGCGTTGAGTATCGCAAAGCTTCTCAACCATTTTTGCTGAAAAGCGAATAGCCATCAATTCAGACGAAATCTTGTCCTGCAACTCAACATACCCTAAATGATAAGACCCTTCCTTTTCGAGGAGTACCTGCATTTCGTTATAAATTCCGCGAATCACCGCAAAACGCTCCAGTGCATCTTCCTTTAGTTTCAATAAATTCGCACTGGCAATCGCTGCGCTATCACTATCTTCGTCATCATCTTCCTCATCAAGCTCACCAGACTCTAATTCTTGTTCCAATGACTCTTCAGAGAATTCTTCATTCATGATGTCTTGCGCATTGGCATCCAACAATCCATCCACCACTTCATCAATACGAAGATTATCTTTTTCAATTTCAGTGGCCAAATCTACGATTCCCGCGATAATCGGTGGGCAGGCCGAAATCGCTTGAATCATATGACGTAAACCACCTTCGATGCGCTTTGCAATCTCAATTTCACTTTCACGCGTCAACAAACCAACCGATCCCATTTCACGCATATACATACGCACAGGATCTGTTGTACGTCCGAACTCGGAATCTACCGTGGAAAGTGCAGCTTCCGCTTCCTCTGCCACATCTTCATCAGCTACGGTTGTGGCTGCATCTGACATGAGTAATGTCTCAGCATCCGGCGCTTCATCATGCACCGATATGCCCATATCATTAATCATACTAATGATGCCTTCAATCTGCTCAGCATCCAGCATATCATCAGGCAGATGATCATTGATCTCAGCATACGTCAGATAACCGCGTTCTTTCCCCAAGCCAATGAGCATTTTTAAACGCATCCGACGCGCCTCAATATCCTGCGGCAATGAATTTCCGCCCTGACCAATAGAAATAGGCTCTAAATTATCGAACTGGTCTTTATCTGTTGCTGCTTTTGATTTCTTGGGCGTTCTACCGCGAGCCTTCTTGCCATCACCGGATTCGCTATCATTGACGCTTAACATTGCTTGAGTTAATTCTTCCACACCATTATTAATATCAGAAGATACTTTCACTTTCTTTTCAGTTTTTGCCATTAATTGATCAGACTCTTGTTTTTCCATCATTTCTTTATCGATATCTTTTAATTTTTTAGTTGTTACTTTAGTGCTGACTTCAATATCCTTTGACTTAACCACTTTTGTTTTTGGCATATCGGATTCCAATAATATGGATAAATTAAAAGCTGAAAACGCCAGATTATATCAAAATTCGATACTACTGACACCCTGTAACTGATTTCATAACATAGCCAATCGTTGAAGCTCTCTTTTCTCCTCATCAGTAAGTTTATCCAAGGATATGCATTGCAATTCTGTCATACGCTTCTTACGTTGCTTTTGCTGCAGCAATTCTAATGCTCCCATAAATTCTGCTTCTAAATCAACAGAATCCCCCCATTCCAGAGCTTCACTTTCAATGCTTTCCAATAATGCTCTATGTGGATTATCTTGCAAATAAGTCAGTACTGAATGCCTCGAATTACTCTCAGTTAAATAAGAATTCTCTTCAAGAAAATCCACCAGCGTCTTTAATACAGTTATTTCTTCAGTATTCTCAGTAGATTCGACAAACATATTTTTATTCAGTTTAGTGACATGACTCGGACTATGCAGCAACATCAGAATCAACCAGCGATAAGGCGTGGCTGGTTGCTTCCTAGGTACATTTTCTATTCTACGGATTCTTGATGAGCGTTTTATTTGCAACAACTCTTCCAACTCAGCTTGACTAATTCCACTCAGTTCCACCAAACGCCTTAATAGCATTAATGATAACGCTGGCGCTTTTACCTGTTGCAGAAGTGGCTTTACTTCATTTACTAATTTGGCTCTGCCTTCGCTAGTTTGCAGATCTATGCCTGCACAAAGCTCCTTAAACAGGAATTCCGACAAAGGCATTGCTTGTTTAAGCTGTTTTTCGAAAGATTCTTTTCCATATCGATTCACATAACTATCAGGATCTTCCCCCTCAGGCAAAAACAGGAAACCCAAGTGTTTTCCGTCAGACAACAAAGCCAAACTGTTTTCAAGTGCACGCCACGCAGCTTTCCTGCCTGCTCTATCACCGTCAAAACAAAAAACAATATTATCCGTTTGGCGCAACAGCTTTTGTATATGAATACCGGTGGTCGCCGTACCGAGCGCAGCTACTGTGTTATCAATCCCATGCTGCGCGAGCGCTATGACATCCATATAACCCTCTACTACAACCACATAATTTGCTTCTCGAATTGCCCGGCGCGCCGAAAAGAAATTGTATAACTCGCGTCCCTTTTCAAACAGTATGGTTTCTGGAGAATTCAGATACTTAGGTTCTTCCTGCTCCAATACTCGGCCACCGAAACCAATAATTTGACCTTTCTGATTGAGGATTGGAAACATGATACGATCTCTAAACCGATCATATTGTTTGGCCTCATCAGTAACAATTATTAGCCCTGCTTGAACCAACAGTTTCCTGGTTCCTGCAGATCTATAATTGGCAAAAACCGATTCGAGATTTTGCCAACCGGGCGGTGCATAGCCAATTGCAAATCGAGCAGCTGTTTTCCCTGACAATCCGCGTTCTTTGAGATATGCAATCGCCTTCTCAGAAACCTTGAGCTGCTCTCGATAGAATCTCGTGGCGGCCGCTATCGCACCAATTAAATCTTGCGGCGACACCTCCAAACCACTCTCGTCATGTCCTGCAGTCGAATATTGCGATGCATCACCGATATCATTTTGCTTAAAAAATGCATCAGTTTGCTGCACTGGTACCTGTACACCCGCATACGCCGCCAAATCATTTACCGCCTCAACAAAACTCAGCCCACTATATTCAATTAAAAAATTGATTGCATTGCCATGTACGCCACAACCAAAACAGTGATAAAACTGTTTTGCCTGACTAACTGTAAATGATGGAGTTTTCTCACTATGGAATGGGCAACAGGCGACAAAATTAACACCTGCTTTTTTGAGAGGAACAAACCGATCAATCGCATCAACAATATCTACTCGATTGAGCAATTCATGAATAAAAGACTGAGGAATCATTTATCGAGAGCTTTCAATCATACTTAGCATTCAAGTATAAAGAAATTCCAGCAACTAGAAATCTTCTTGAGATGACAACAATCTCAGAAAAAATGCAATCTCAGGCTGATATCTTTCCTTTAATCAACGAGGATACCTGGGCCATATCAGCACGCCCCGCAAGCTTTGGTTTTAATAAAGCCATTATTTTACCCATATCCTGCATGCCTTTTGCTCCCACTTCTGATATCGCTTCAGCTATCAAAACCTCTATTTCCGATTTACTCAGCGCTTGCGGCATATAAACACTCAAAACAGAGATTTCATCTTTTTCAACATTAGCCAAATCTTGCCGCTGCGCTGCTTCATACTGAGCAATAGAATCTCTACGTTGCTTGAGCATTTTCTCAATCACCGCAATCACCGCAGAATCATCTAGCTCTATGCGCTCATCCACTTCACGTTGCTTGATAGCGGCCTGCAACAGCCGAATGGTATCCCGCTGCTTGGTATCACCCGAGCGCATGGCTGCCTTCATATCCTCAGTAATTTTCTGTTTCAGGCTCATCGTGAAAAATATTGAAATGTCGATTTAAATTTTGACTACGATCAATTATCAATCATGAGTCTTATTTAATATTAATAGCTTAATAAAGCTTGGGAGGGAGTAATTGGCTACGCAACCGCTTGTAATTGCGCTTCACAGCTGCTGCCAGCTTGCGCTTACGTTCCGCAGTTGGTTTTTCATAAAATTCCCGCGCACGCAACTCTGTCAGTATTCCTGTTTTTTCTATGGAACGCTTAAAACGCCGCATAGCTACTTCAAATGGCTCGTTTTCCTTGACTTTGATAGTTGTCATAAATGTGCAAAACCCTTGGTTAGTTAATATATAATAAGAAATGAATTTTCGTTAAGCGCCAACTTATCCAATCATACGCAACAAAAGCCTTTAATTATAACACCAAGAATTCTGTTATAAAAGAGCAATCCTCTCTACTACTTTAATGCTTGTTTTAGGTATCGAAACTTCTTGCGATGAAACAGGAATCGCGCTCTTTGACACAGAGCACGGTCTGTTGAGTCATGCACTCTATTCACAAATCCAAATGCACAGCGAATATGGCGGCGTAGTGCCAGAACTCGCCTCACGTGATCATATCCGACGCGCCCTACCGCTGATTAAGGAAACTTTAAATACTGCAAGATGCCAACTACACGATCTTGATGCGATCGCTTATACACAAGGTCCGGGATTAGCGGGCGCACTATTGGTTGGCACCAGTATTGGAGCCGCGCTGAGCTTCGCATTAAAAATACCGGCTCTCGGCATTCACCACCTTGAAGGGCACTTACTCTCCCCTTTGCTATCTACGCCGACACCTAAATTTCCATTCATCGCTCTCCTCGTATCGGGAGGTCATACGCAGCTAATGCGGGTAAACGCGGTCGGCGAATATCAACTACTAGGCGAAACCGTTGATGATGCTGCCGGCGAAGCTTTTGATAAAACCGCAAAATTGCTAGGATTAGGATATCCAGGCGGATCTACATTATCAAAACTTGCCCTACAAGGTCGATCAGGACGCTTTAAACTTCCTCGCCCCATGCTGCATAGCGGAGATCTCAATTTTAGTTTTAGTGGTCTAAAAACCGCAGTACTCACTTTAATTAACAAACACGAAATGACGCCACAAACTCAGGCAGATATTGCTTTGGCATTTCAAGAAGCAGTGGTGGAAGTATTAACAGAGAAATCATTGGCTGCTTTATCGCAAAGCGACTTAACTCAACTGATAGTAGCAGGTGGCGTAGGTGCCAACAGCCAATTGCGCCAGAATCTTACTAGCGCTGCCAACACAAGAGGTGCAACCGTTTTCTATCCAGAACTCGAGTTCTGCACTGACAACGGAGCCATGATTGCGTTTGCCGGTGCCATGCGATTGCAAACCATACCCCCCAAAAATCTACAGCCTGCCAGCAGCTTCACTGTTAAAGCACGCTGGAATTTAGAAACGCTGGAAGCAATCGACTATAATCAACACATCACAAGTTAGTAGAACTCTTCTCACCAATACGCCCTTCTTTACCTTCCAGCAAGTTAACAATATTGGATTGATGGCGCCACACCAGCACAAGTGACATCAAAAGAACAGCCAAAGTCTTCTCCTCGAAGCCAAGCATAATAACTGCATAAATCGGCGCAAGTATGGCCGCCACCAAAGCTGACAAAGAAGATATCCGCCAAATCATAGCCACCAACAACCAAGTTATTAAAGCCATCAGGCCAATCCATGGATTCAGGCCTAGCAACACACCCATAGCAGTTGCAACACCTTTTCCTCCCTGGAAACGCAAGAATATTGGAAAAACATGCCCAAGAAATACTGCCAACGCAACCACTGCAACCCCTTCATCACCCAAGTTCCAGAATGGTGCATAGTATTGCGCAAGAATCACCGCAAGCCAACCTTTGCCGGCATCACCCAATAAAGTCAGAATAGCCGCAACTTTCTTACCGCTTCGCAAAACATTGGTCGCTCCAGGGTTCTTGGAACCATAGGTGCGCGGATCAGGCAATTTAAAAATCCAACTCGCCACCACTGCAAAGGAAACAGAGCCCAATAAATAAGCTAACAAAGCAAATAACAATATTGTCATGAGCTAGCACCACCTTAACAAAATAGAATAGAATCTCGCCAGCTTCACATCCACAATTTCCCAGCCACTTAATGACGAACCCAAAAATAACCGATTCATTTTATCGCTATAATCACTCATGGATATTATTTTTATACACGATTTCAAAGCAAAAACTTTAATTGGAATTTATCCATGGGAGCGCAAAGTCCGTCAGACCATTCAGCTAGACCTGGAAATCGCATTACCCACCAGCCGCGCATGTCAATCAGATAGCATTGAAGACGCCTTGGATTATTCTATGATTATCAGAAGAATCAATGAAATTCTGGTAGGCATGCACTTTTCGTTATTAGAAGCACTGGCCGAATATATTGCACAAACCATTCTCCAGGAATTCCATTCACCTTGGGTCAAGGTCAGCGTTGCAAAGCTTGGCATTATACGTGGAGTAAAAAAATTGGGCATATGTATTGAGCGCACATCAAAAACTGCAACACCATCAACCAAACATCACTAGCACACTGTAATTAAAAGCAACTTTTATTTAAACAACACTTATTCTACCGCTCAGTTCTGATAAAATCAGCACGGTAATTTATTGCTATTCGGCAAACAGAAATTTACTCATCATGAGTAAAAAATGATCGTTTAAAAATTCTTGGCTCATCGAAATAACCATATAATATAAATACATTCTTCATCACATACTTGGAGGTGTTCAATGACTCAGACTCATCTCAATCCTACGTTTATCAGCACTTTATTGTTGTGTATCATACATAGCAATGCGTGGGCCGGACAGGACAATAGTGAAATTCAGAGACAATTCAATGCAGAAACAGTTACCAAACCTTTCAGCGTTCCTGATGATGCTTCGTTAACAGCAGCGTTAAAAGAGGCTACGCAAAGAGGAACACCAACCAAGACACGAGGCTATACCGCTGGATGTATGGGTCTCGGATGTATTACAGGACAAAATTTTGGCTATGGCAGTTATTTTGGAGGCTACGCACGTCCGTATTATGGGGGATTTTATGGCGTGAATGCCTATAATCCTTATTATTATGGCTGGTAATTGTTCAAAGAAACTTGATTGAAGAATCTATCAAAAAACAATTAATTTTCAATAACTCAATCAGTTATTTTGATTTTTAATACTTTTTACTTACCCACTAATACATTTAAAAGGGAGATGAAATGGGGTATCTCATTAAAAAGAACACCTGGATTCTTACAGGAATTATGATACTTTCTTTGATTTTAAGCGGATGTGCGGCGGTTCATACATCGATTGCTAAAAAAGATCTGGATGTTCAGACTAAAATGAGTGATTCCATATTTCTGGATCCTGTTGAGCCCAGTCAAAAGACTGTTTATCTGAATATTCGCAATACCTCTGACAAAACCAATTTTGACATCACGGGCACCGTGGCCAGGGCACTCGAAGGAAGAGGTTACCGTATTACCAACAATCCCAAGGAAGCGCATTATTGGCTGCAGGTCAATATTTTAAGCGTCGATAAAGCCAGTCCCACTGCCGCAGAAGCAGCGCTGAGATCCGGTTACGGTGGCGTTGCACTCGGCGCCGCCGTCGGAACAGCTACTGGTGCTGCAATAGACGGCTGGAGTGGCGCAGGGATTGGCGGATTGGCGGGCGCAGCGGCCTTCGGCATTGCTGATACCATTGCCAGCGCTGCCGTCAAGGATGTGACATTTATGGCCATTACCGATGTTGAAATAGCAGAACGGGCCGAAGACGGCGTAATTGTTCGTGAAGACAGGCAACAAGATGCTAAACAAGGCGTAGGAGGAGCAAGAAGACAATCTTCCACCAAAGTCAGTGAAATGAATAAATATCGTACTCGCGTTGTTAGCACCGCCAATAAAGTCAATTTGCAATATGAAGAAGCTGCCATTGAATTAACCAATGGGTTAGCACGCTCCATTTCAGGTTTGTTCTAAACAGAAGCGTAAATGGGGCTGAAATTCAGCAGCAGCAAATACATGCGATGCACTTCAAAACACAGCTTCTGTTAAGATTCCATCAAACCGGAGCTGTTCAAGAAATTATCCTGTTGTTTTAGAAAATGGAAATTGTTTGCTAATGCAACATTTTAGAAACTTTAGGCAGAGGTTCTCATGCAAAAGCAATTCATTAGCGCAACATTGATCCTGGTTCTTCTTCTATTTCCCCTGAGTGTTCTGGCACAAAAACAAAGCACTGCCCCCGCGGACAATAAAGATGTCCTCAATCGTATGAGTAAAGAATTAGGGCTCAATGACGCACAAAAATCCAAAGTTGAAGCCATTTTCAATACTGAAAGAAAAAAAGTGGAAGCTGTGTTTGATGAAGAAAGAAAAAAATTACAACTGATTCAGGAACAAACTCGCACCAGTTTGCAAGCAGTACTAACGCCTGAGCAAATGGATAAGCTGGATAAAAAAATGCGCGAGAAAAACAATAAAAATAATACTCAAAAAAAATAAAATTCTTTCAACACTTTACTGGTTAAAGGTTTAATCGTTATTTCTCATCATATTCTCCAGACAAGGAAGATAGATAGAGCGTAGGATCGATCACACCAGCCGCAGTAAATCCCGCGCGTCGGATACGACAAGAATCACATATACCACAAGCCTGTCCCGCCTCATTAGCTTGATAGCAGGAAACAGTGAGGCGGTAATCAACACCTAATTTAAGTCCTTCCTGGATAATTTCTTGCTTGGATAGATACATAAGCGGCGCATGAATGGACAGCTTTCCGCCTTTGATAGCGGCTTTAGTTGCCAAGTTTGCCATATTCTCGAATGCTTGAATAAATTCCGGACGACAATCCGGGTAGCCGGAATAATCCACCGCATTGACACCGATAAAAATATCCTGGCAATCCAGTGTTTCAGCCCACGCCAGAGCCAATGACAACATGATGGTATTCCTGGCAGGCACATAAGTCACCGGAATCTCGACACTCTCTCCTGAAACCGGAATATTAATTGACCGATCGGTTAGTGCCGATCCCCCAAATTCGGTAAGATCTAGCCTGATAATGTGGTGAATCCGGGAATTCAGCGATCGCGCAACATTCTTTGCAGCTTGCAATTCGGATAGATGCCGCTGCCCATAATCGACACTTAATGCATAACATTCAAACTGCCTGTCGCGCGCAATTGCTAACACGGTAGCGGAATCCAAGCCACCAGACAACAATACAACCGCTTTTTTCACTTGCTCATTAACCAAGTGATGGATCGGTATTTTCTATGTTTCAACGCCCCGGTCCCTCCCCCCACAGTAATTTATGCATTTGGATCTGCATTCTTACCGGCAACTTGTCACGCAATATCCAAGCAGCCAATGTAGCAGGTTCTAAGCTAGCATACACCGGTGAAAATAAGATTGAACAGAGTACGTGCAATTGCTTGGCGTGCATGATTTCACATGCCCACTGATAATCGACTTCATCGTTCAATACAAACTTAATCTCATCTTGTCGCGCCAGATAATTCAAATTAGACCAAAGATTCTTATCCATCTCACCTGAACCAGGCGTCTTGATATCCATGACTTTACACACACGCGCGTCCACTTTGGATAGATCCAGTGCACCACTGGTTTCAAGTGATACTGAGTAACCTGTATCACAAAGTGCTTTCAGTAGAACCAAACAGGATTTCTGTGCCAATGGCTCACCGCCTGTCACCGTGACATAACTGGCTTGATGTTGAGCGACCTGCTCCAGAATCATGCTTATGGATATAGACTCTCCTCCGGTAAAAGCATAAGCCGTATCACAGTAACCGCAACGTAGTGGACAGCCCGTCAAACGCACAAACACCGTTGGCAATCCAACGCGACTTGTTTCACCCTGTAAAGAAAAGAAAATTTCACTGACACGCAAGGTTGTCGTTTCTAACGCTTGCACAATATTTGATCACCTAGAGGAAAGAGATTCAACTACATTACTTTTTGGTTAATGCAACAAATAGTTAGCTGCTATTTATTTGGTCAGAATTTATTTGATATTGGCTAAACGTTGTTTGGCCTTCTTAGCAGCCTCACTATGCGGATATTTTGCCACCAGATTTTCTAAAGTTTGTTTGCTTGCCTTACTATCACCCATTTCATACTGGCTGCTGGCGATATTCAGAAATGCATCTGGTGCTTTCTGACTATTCGGATATTTATTAATCAGTCTTTTTTGCGCATCGATTGCCAACTGATAATCTCGCAGTGCGTAACGTGCATTTCCAATCCAATAAGCGGCGCCCGGCGCCAGGTTAGATTGTGGATAGTTTTCTAGAAAACTTTCAAACTGCCCTATAGCACTAGCATAATCACCATTTTTGAACAAAGCATAAGCCTCCTGATAAGCATTATTTTCCACTGGACTCGCTGGCGTCAATTCAGTAGCAGATGATGCCCCGGAATCAAACTGCATTGAAGCCACCGCTTCCCCAGTTGATACAGGTTCAGAAGCCGTATTAGCCGAAGGAGCGATAGCCGTTTGTTTGGATTGCGGTGTTGCCAAGCCGCTAGAAGATTTTTTCGATTCTATTGAAGAAGGCACTTGTTTATCAGGCTGTTCGAGCAGACGCAGCCTGTTATCCAGGTCAATATAGAAATCCTTTTGCCGCTTTTGTAACAAAGTATTTTCGTTACCCAGCATTTCTATTTGACCATTCAATTTTCCCAGATCAAGCCCAAGCGTTTCAACTTTTGTATACAGTTCGAGTAATGCTTGATTATTAAGTGCCTCTTCCATCTTGGCAATACGCGCTTCCATTTCACTCACTTGCTTACGTAATGCTTTAATCTGTTCGCGGGCTTCCTCATCGCCAAACAATGCTGCATAGCTAACATTACTGCTCATTAACAACACTAGACAGAAAGCGCGTAGCAGCATATTTATTCACCTCGATAAATAATATCTGTACGACGATTTTGACTCCATGTTGATTCACCTTGCCCCAAGTCACGAGGTTTTTCTTCACCCAAGCTGACAGACTCAATTTGACCATCTCTGGCACCGGACAAAGTCATCATATTTTTTACACTATCTGCGCGACGCTGACCCAAAGCAAGATTGTATTCACGACTGCCGCGATCATCGGTATTTCCTTGTAGAATCACGCTGGCATCAGCATGATCACGTAAGAATTTAGCATGAGACAGCACCAACTCTCTGTACTCACCTTTTACCGTATAACTATCATAGTCATAGAAAACGCTACGCTGAGACAGAATACTATTGGGATCCTGCAATTGACTGAAATAGCCGGGACTACCAGAACCGGAACCCATCAAATCACTTCCTCCTAAACCACTACCTGTGCCCGCACCACCTGCCAGATCTTCAACTTCGGGTTGCGTTGTTTGGCTGGCGCAGGCTGATAACAAAACAATCAACGAAACACCTAGTAACTTTCTCATCTATTCACTCCTCTTATTTAAAAATCTAAAGCGTTACTTCCATTTAGGCAAAGGCCCCCACGCCGGCTCTCTGATATCACCTGTCTGCACAGAAAGATGCTGTCTGGTTTGCCCATCCCGGGAAACAGCAGATAATATACCATGCCCATTCACCTCAGTTGCGTATAAGATCATCTTACCGTTAGGTGCAAAGCTAGGGGATTCATCGAATTTTGAGTTAGTCAATATCTGCATCTGCCGCGAACCAATCTCCTGTACCGCCACATTAAACTGACTATTATTGCGATGGATAAAAGTAAAGCTTTTACCATCTTGACTAAAGTCGGGGCTAACGTTGTAACTGCCTTCAAAAGTCAGGCGCTCAGCATTACTGCTTTCGGTACTGGTAATGGGCATACGATAAATTTGAGGACTGCCTCCGCGATCGGAAGTAAATATAATGAATCGCCCATCAGGAGAAAAGTTAGGTTCGGTATCAATGCCGGAACTTTTACTCAACCTTTGCAAACCACTCCCATCCGCATTGATCAGGAATATTTGCGAGCCACCTTGTCCAGTCAATACAACAGCCAGCTTTTTACCATCAGGAGACCAGGCCGGCGCACTGTTGCTGCCTTTGAAGCTGGCAACCGCCCTGCGTTCACGCGTGGATAATGTCTGTACATAAACTATCGGTTTTTTATTTTCAAATGAAACGTAAGCTAATTGATTGCCATCCGGTGACCAAGCGGGAGAAATGATTGGTTCGGTATATTCAATAATCGACTGCGCGTTATACCCATCAGCATCGGCAACTTGCAATGCATACTTATTGCCTCGTTTGATCACATAAGCGATGCGCGTGCTGAATACGCCTACATCCCCCGTCAATGCTTCATAGATAACATCAGCGATTCGATGTGCTGCAGCACGTAATTGAGTAACAGGCACAGTAATGGCTAAACCTGTTAGTTGCGATTTCTTTGCCACGTCCATCAAACGAAATTGAATTTCCACTTGATTGCCCGGCAAACTGACGATACGCCCAATTACCAATGCATTAACCCCGCGATTCATCCAGTCAGAATAAACCACTTCCACAGGCGCATGCGGCGACAGCCCGGCAGGATCAACCAATTTAAATAAACCGGTTCTCTGCAGATCAGCGCCGATGACTGGAGTAAGGCTTTGCTGCAACTTATTTTCTTCGGCAAATGGAACAATCGCTATCGGAATACGCGATGCTCCGCCACCAAAAATTTCGATATTCAGTTGGGCATGAGCACACACACTCATCAATCCCAAGAAAACAATCAATGCACTACGAATATAGGGATACCAATGAATTGACATAAGTTTAAATGTTAGGAACCAAAAAATTCACGCTGATTATAGCAATCATTCGCGATAATGCACTTTAATATTCAAATTACGAAATTCGCCAAACAAAGCAGGATCGGGCGGCAACGGCAACGGCTTGGATAAAAATATGGCACGCTCGACAGCACTATCAAATGCTGCGTGACCACTACTCTTACTCAACCTGACATCTAAAATATCGCCTCCTGGAAGTAGCGTCACATTGAATTCAGCAACGGGATTACCTGGTAAATCTGGCGGCATCACGATACGGCTTCTTATTTTAGCCAGAATCAAAGCCTTGTATTTCGACACTTCATTGGTTACAAGATTCCTGGCCGCAGCCTGCTGTGCAGCGCGCTTAGCTTCAGCTTCTCGTTGAGCCTTGGCTTCTTGCTCTCGTTGTCGTTGAATGGCTTGCTCTTTTTCCTTCTGTTTTTGCAATTCTTTTTGTTTTTCCAGTTCCTTCTGCTTATCTAATTCCTTTTGTTTCTCAAGCGCCTTCTTTTTCTCAAGCTCTTTTTGCTTTTCTAATTCTTTCTTTTTCTCCAACTCTTTTTGTTTTTCCAGTTCCTTTATTTTTTCTTGTTCCTTGACCTTCTCTTGTTCTTTTTTCTTTTGTTCTTGCAGATCCGGTTTATCTTCTTTAATTGGCTCAGGCTTCTGCTTCAGCGCAATATCCGGTTTTTTGACAAGAGGAGTCGTCACCGCTTTCTGAGGCGCCGGCTTGAGGGGTTCAGATTTGACTGGCTCAGGCGGTGGTTCTGGTTTAGGTGGCTCCGGTTTAGGTTTAACCGGTTCCTGCACAGCCTTAGATTCTTGTTTGGGAGGTGTTACAGTTTTTACAGGCTCCCGTGTTGGCTGAGGAAGCTCAGCCCATATATCCACCACCATGCCTTCAGGAGGATGATCTTTCCAGTTCAAACCAAAAATCAACATAGCAACGAAAATAAGGTGCACCAACACTGCCAGCGCACCCGCCAATAATGATCTTGGTTCAGAATGGGAAGAATTGCGTAATACGCTCACATTCATTAAAAATCGTTCATTTTTGTTGAGCCAACAAGCCAACTTTCTGCACTTGGTTCTGCTGCAGAATATCCATTACTTTAATGACCTCTTCATAACGCACATTTTTGTCAGCGGCAATGACAACAGGCTGGTCGGCATTTTGTGCCTGCTTTTGTTTAATGGCATCGATCAATTGCTTGCGATCCACTTTTTGTTCGGTATTTGATTTAGCGCGATCACGCAGTGTAAGACCGCCATCTGCTTTGATAATCACTTCCAAGGGCGCCGTTGGTGTCGCCAAAGATTTTCCGATTTGCGGCAACTCAATCTGCCCATGATTAATCATGGGCGCTGTAATCATAAAAATGATCAGCAACACCAACATGACATCAATATAGGGAACCACATTGATTTCATTCATTAGTCTACGCTTAGCACGGCGAGCCATAAAATCCTCTTAATTCTGTTTATTCAGCTGCGCGCCGTTGCAGCACATTGGACAATTCTTCCATGAAGCTTTCAAATCGCGTGGCTAATTGATCCGTATCGCTGGCATAGCGGTTATAGGCCACTACAGCGGGAATCGCCGCAAACAAACCCATTGCGGTTGCAATCAAAGCTTCTGCAATTCCTGGCGCAACGTGCGCAATGGTTGCTTGAGTCATACTGGATAAGCTGCGAAAAGAATTCATAATTCCCCATACTGTTCCCAATAAACCGACATAAGGACTAACTGATCCAACCGTAGCCAAAAATGACAAATGAGATTCCAGATAATCCATTTCACGCTGATAAGTGGCTCGCATGGCCCTACGCGTACTTTCCATCACCGCATCGAGATCGGTACCTGATGGATGCTTATTAAATTCACCAAAGCCGGCAGCGAAGATACGTTCCAAACTGCCTGACGCATACCGTGAACTGGTTGTACGCTGATACAGCGCATTCAAATCGACGCCACGCCAAAAAACATCCTCAAATTCATCGGTTTTCTTTATTTCATTACGAATGACAAATAATTTGCGAAAAATAAACCACCAGGATAAAAGTGAAATCATGACCAAAATCAACATCACCAGTTGCACCAACAAACTGGCGCTACTGATCAAATGCAGAAATGACATATCTTGTGTTACTGTTGTACTCATGCGGGTTTCCCAATTTTCTCACGTAATGGCACAGGAATACTGACTGGCTTGAGTCTTTCTGTACCGACACACACCACATGAATTGTGGCATTCACTAATTTGATCTGATTGCGTAAAATTTCCTGCGATAGTGTGATGCGACTCCTACCCATATCCGTTACCGCCACCGTCACCTGCAACAAATCATCCAGTACCGCTGGTTTGAAATATTCAATCTCAAGCGAGCGTACCATGAATAATACTTGGTGAATTTCAATCAATGCATTGGCATTGAATCCCAATTCACGCAGCCATTCATAGCGTGCTCGTTCCATGAAATTAAGATAGGTTGAATGATATACCACTCCGCCAGCGTCTGTATCCTGATAATAGACACGCAATGGCAGTGAATAAAAATTTCTAATCATGCGGATTGAATACCTAAATTGTGATTGATTGTTTTGCTTTTAATTTGCAGATAATTGAAGCTGTCAAATCATTTCTCACTTGAGCCAGGCAATCCTGGCTCCTTAAGCCGGAAAAACACCGGTAGACAAATAGCGGTCACCCCGATCGCACACAATAAATACAATCACCGCATTTTCAACTTGACTGGATATTTTCAACGCAGCAGCCAAAGCACCGCCCGAAGAAATGCCGGCAAAAATACCTTCTTCTTTTGCCAATCGCCGCGTCAGATCTTCAGCTTCTTGCTGAGAAACATACAGCAACTCATCCACCTGATTGGTATCGTAGATTTTGGGAAGATACGCCGGAGACCATTTGCGGATACCTGGAATTTGCGCCCCCTCTTCGGGTTGAACGCCAACGATTCTAATCGTTGGCTGTTGTTCCTTAAAAAATCTTGAGCACCCCATAATTGTTCCAGTGGTTCCCATGCTGCTGACGAAATGAGTAATTTTTCCATCGGTATCACGCCATATTTCTGGCGCTGTACTTTCATAATGGGCCAAAGGATTATCTGGATTGGCAAACTGATTCAAGATGAAACCCTGCCCTTCCTCACGCATCTTCTCTGCCAGATCTCGTGCTTGCTCCATCCCCCCCGCTTTCGGTGTCAGGATAATTTTTGCACCGTATGCAGTCATGGATTGGCGTCGTTCTATGCTGAGATTCTCCGGCATGATCAGTATCATGTGATAGCCCATTATGGCTGCAGCCATTGCCAATGCAATACCCGTATTACCACTGGTTGCTTCAATGAGCGTATCACCCGGCTTAATTTCCCCACGCTGTTGCGCATGCGAAATCATGGACAATGCAGGGCGATCTTTCACTGACCCGGCCGGATTGTTTCCCTCAAGCTTAGCCAGTATCACATTGGATGTTTTCCCAGGGAGATGCTTGAGTCTTACGAGAGGTGTATTACCTACAAAATTTTCTATCGTCTTAAACATAAATGCGGGCTTCATAGCAAACAATTTGACATTATCACACATGCTATCCGTATTGAAGTCCTGTAATCATTCAAATAGAGCCCCTTTGAATTATTCTCTCAAAAGGAACTCTATTTAGAAAATTATTCTATTAGCACATTACTTCGATTTGGTGGGAGCTTTCACACTCTTTTCGGCTTCAACAGCAATCACATCTCGAAGTTGTTCGATAGTTGCAGAACCAATACCATTCACTTTCCCCAAATCCTCAACAGACAAAAAGGGCCCAACAGTTTCACGATATTCAATGATCGCTTTTGCTTTGGCAGGCCCAATACCTTGGAGAGATTCAAGTTCAGCTTGCGAAGCCGTATTAATATTAACTGCTGCAAATGCAGCGCTAGTCAACGCGAATAATAGAATCATAGTTAACAACACTTTTTTCATATAACCTCCTATAATAAAGAAGACAAACATCGATAAACAACAACCGTATCCTGAGAGCAGTTCAGGGATACGGTTAAATCTCATATCGGATGCTGAAAAAGTTAATTGAATTGACTCATTAGCTTACAAACCATCACACAACAAACAACCAGGAAATCGGATAATAATTTTGTAGCTAAGCATTCCGAAAACGTGAATGCTTGACCAACAGAATGGTAATCAGTGGCAATACAAAACCAATGATCGTGACAGTAATCAGCAATTGCCCCAGCTCGCTGTAATCGGCTGGGACAGTCACCTGACCGGAAGCAACGTCTTTAACTTCGCGCTTAACCTCATAAATCTGATTGAGATATTTCGTTCCCAGTTGAGACGCAGACAAAGCCAGATTGGTAAACGATGCCATCACCGCAAAAAAAGTGGCTTTGAGTTTTTCAGGCGCAGAATTTGCAATCCAGGCCAGCATCGGAATCATGGCAATCTGACCCAAGGGTGATTCCAACGCCGTATCAATCAATACAATAAAGCGGGCATCAACGACACCACCGGTTAACGATGCCGTCCATTCGTGCAAGCCAAAATACATGCCAATAATAGGCATCGACAAGAAGCTGCCGACGATGGTTAGAAAGCCAATGATGTAAGCAATCGAACGTTCTGCCATGAAACGGCGAAAAATAAACATGCCGAATAACGTTAGAATAGCGCCGATCATGGACAGTACAGCAAGAAACTGCTGATCAAATGCCAGTTCATCTATCATCCACCAGGTAGAGCCCGCACCTGGCCCGGGAATCGCACGAAACACAAATATCAGGATGGCCGTCCCCACCAATGTGTTTCGCGCATCAGGCTCCAGTTCCGCAGTCAATCGCCACATCAGAAATACAATAATCACCATGGAAATTACAAATACGATTTCCTCTCCACCTGGCACACGACTCAAACCGACACCTAATGACAATAAGGTAAAAATCAATCCACCACCCAGAATCCACCAATTGATTGAGGGTGGTTCTGTATAAATGCCCAGCAGCATGCTTACCTCCTGTCGGCTGTGGCCTTGTGCAAGCAAATGTTTCATTTCGCGCCGCCGAAGCCAGGAGGCAAATACCACGCCAAAAATGGACACTACCGGAATGATTAAAGCTAATTCATAAACCAGTAAATATACCGCTTCTTTTTCAGTCTCCGGCAGTACTCCTGCATCGCGCAATAAAAATACATTGGCTACCGATACCAGCACTCCACCACCGATAATAGCCACACGCCCCAAGGTCTGCATGGTCACATGCATTAACTTTCGCTTCTCGGGATCCAGTTTTGTACCCTTCTCATCCACGCGCGGCACTGCTTCGACGGTCATGGCATCCGCCACCACATCCTGTAGCACATAACCAATCGGCGCCAGTAAAGCAGACAACACATACCAGGTCTCAACAGAAGCCATGGCAGCCATCGCTTCGGTATGTCCCAATAATCCAATCATAATGAGCAAGCTCACCATGATCAGACTTGCTCCCAAATACACCAACAGTCCCTTCCAGCGCCATACCAGATCGACCAAATGCCCCAGCGGCATTTTTAGCGCCCATGGCAACATCATCCAAAACCCGAGCATGGCCAGAAACTCGGCGGATAGCCCCAGCTTCTCCTTCACATAGAAAGTACCCACAATGCCTGTCAGACCTGAAATACCGGCTGCCACGTAAACCATCAGAGGCGGCAGATACGACAAGCGCATCTCACGCCCTAACGCAAGAATATTAGCGCTAAACCAATGCGCTATAACCGATACAAATCCATTGGATGGTAGTAGATTCTTCATAAATTCAATTAGATGATATTCCCAATAAAGCTTTCACGCTGACCCTAAACATCAATACATAGCTAATCTTCGCCCGGACTGGCTATTTTTGCTGAGGACGCACACCTACTTTCACCGGAATTGATTTTTCCTGCTTATTACGTATCACGGTAACGGTCACCGTCTCACCGGGAGGAAGAGCCGCAACCAGATTGAGCATTTCCGAAGAATTCTTAACCGACTTACCATTCACTGCAATGAGAATATCTCCCGGCTTAATGCCCGCTTTATCCGCCGGACCTTCTCTCAGCACACTGGCGATTAAAGTGCCAACGGAATGATCCAGATTAAATGATTCCGCCAACTCCTCTGTCATATCCTGCATGCTAACACCCAGCCAGCCACGGACAACTCCCCCGGACTGGATAATCTGCTCCATGATCTGCTTGGCAGCATGAATGGGAATAGCAAAGCCAATGCCTAATGAACCACCGGTGCGGGAATAGATTGCTGTATTAATGCCAATCAAATTACCGCTCGTATCGGTCAATGCACCGCCGGAATTACCCGGATTGATCGCTGCATCCGTCTGAATAAAATCTTCAAAAGTATTAATACCGACCTGACTCCGACTCAATGCACCGACAATGCCCATAGTGACGCTTTGTCCGACACCAAAAGGATTGCCGACTGCTAGCACGACATCGCCCACTTTGACTTGCTGTGACTGACCAAAGGTAATGGCCGGCAAATCCTCGAGCTTCACCTTCAAAACTGCCAAATCAGTTTCCGGATCTGAACCGATGATACTTGCCTTGGTTTTTCTGCCATCGACCAATGCCACCTCGACTTCATCGGCTGCCTCCACGACATGATGATTCGTCAAGATATAACCATTGGAGCTAACAATCACGCCCGAACCCAGGCTAGATGTGCGCTGAGGCCTGGATTCAAATTGTTCGCCGAAGAATCTCTCAAAGATAGGATCATTCATGAACGGATGATGCGGCTCATTGATTTCCTTGCTGGTAAAAATATTGACCACTGACGGCATGGCTATCTCAGCCGCTTTGGCATAGCTGTCTTGCCTAACCGTATCAATTGCTGGCACAGCCTCCTTGACCGTCACGATTTCTCCCCGAGGCTTCCAAGGTAGCAATTCAGGCCTCAATGTTGAAACAACAAAAAAAATAGCCAGCAACACTGTTGCGGTTTGTGTAAAAATCAACCAGAGTCTGTACATGAAAATGTGTTACTCCAAAAATAAAGTAGCTGCGGCAATATCGCAGTTAGCCGCGAGTATGAGCTAAAAGGAAAATCAATGCATCGAGATGAACTTGAGAACCACCTGAATCAATTACTAGACATATCCCGTTTCCATGATTATTGCCCAAATGGGCTGCAAGTGGAAGGGCGCGATCACATTCACACTGTGATTAGTGGTGTAACCGCTTCGTTAAATCTTCTGGAAGCGGCGGTGGCGGCTAAAGCCGATGCCATTCTCGTTCATCACGGCTATTTCTGGCGTGGAGAAGACACGCGCATAACTGGCCTAAAAAGTCGTCGCATTGCTTTACTAATGAAACACGACATCAATCTATTTGCCTATCATCTACCGCTGGATATTCATCCAGTATTTGGCAACAATGCCTGCTTGGGGAAAAAACTGGGATTTATAGAAATCGGTCGTTTTGGTGATCAGGATGTTGCTGCACATGGAAAGCTACCGCAAGCCGTGACATTAAGCACACTCAGTGAAAAAATTTCACGCACTCTGTTGCGCAAACCCATGCTGATCGGCGATCTTGACAAATCCATACAGAGAATTGCATGGTGCACCGGTGCCGCCCAAAGCTATTTTGAAGCAGCTATCCAGCAAGGCGTCGATGCGTTCATTACCGGCGAAATATCAGAACAGACTGTACACATAGCACGCGAATCAGGTGTCGCATTCATTGCAGCAGGACACCATGCGACCGAGCGCTATGGCGTGCAAGCTCTGGGTGATCACATTGCGCAACAGTTCAACATTCAGCATCAGTTTATTGATATTGAAAATCCAGTGTGATGGGAATTATTAACCATGTTTGCATCACAAAATATATAATGATGGACTCAATTCGTGTTATTGATCAGTCTTTGTTTTCATCATCCTTCTTCTTTTTACCTGAAAACATGGTCCACCATATCAGGAAAAGAAATAAACCTAACGCCAAAGCTGCTTCGATTGCGACTACCCACATAATTTAAGGTTGCTGTAAAGTTAAAAAATAAGCTATTACTTTAACCAATATCCAATGAAAAACCAATTAAGTTTTATTTTATTGATCACATTGTTACTGAATGCCTGTTCCACCGGAACAATCAGCCCTCCCCCAACACCCAGTCAGCCGGCGGAATCGGTTACACCACCACCGCCCGAAAAACCATCAACCAAATCTATACATAAACGTGCTCATTGGTCTACATTAACAGGCTGGACCAACGATGATCTGTTGCCTGCATGGCAGGCCTTTCTAAATAGCTGTACAGTATTAAGTAAGCAATCGCTCTGGAAAGAATCTTGCAAGGCAGCGACTGCACTCCACAAACCGAACAACAAAGCATTGAGACATTTTTTTGAAACCTATTTCATTCCCTATCAGATCATCAACACTGATAGCAGTGAAGAAGGACTCATTACCGGCTATTATGAACCTCTGCTCAAAGGTAGTCGCGCCCCTTCAAAACGTTATCGTCACCCGATTCACGCTGCTCCTGACGATCTCCTGACGATTGATTTAGGGGCCTCATACCCTGAGCTTAAGGATCTTCGCTTAAAAGGCCGACTGGATGGACGCAAAGTGGTTCCCTATTACAGTCGTGCTGAAATAATGAGCAATCCTAAGCTACTGAATAACAAAGAATTGCTATGGGTAGAAGATGAGGTTGAATTGTTCTTTCTACACATTCAAGGATCCGGTCGAATCGTATTTGATAATGGTGAAATGATAAAAATTGGGTTCGCCGATCAAAACGGTCATCCTTACAATTCTATTGGCAAGCTATTGGTACAGCGTGGCGAACTCACTCTGGAAAATGCTTCCATGCAGGGAATCAAGCAATGGGGACAGAAAAACCCCAGAAAACTACCTGAGTTGCTGCAGCAAAATGCGCGCTATGTATTTTTTCGTGAATTAGCTGCTGATTTATCAGGCCCTATCGGTGCACTTGGCGTACCTCTTACTGCCGGCAGGAGCATTGCCATTGATCCACTCTCAATACCCCAAGGAGCGCCGGTATTCCTCGCGACCACTTGGCCCAACACAAATAAGCCACTCAATCGATTAATGGTGGCACAAGATGTCGGCAGTGCAATAAAAGGAGGAATACGCGCTGACTTTTTCTGGGGATTTGGTCATGAAGCTGGCAGTCAAGCGGGAAAAATGAAACAAACTGGGAAAATGTGGGTATTGATGCCTCGCGACTATACAATTCCTGCACTAACAAGACAATAAAAGAGCTTGCAGGATAATTCCGCAAGCTCTTTTATTCCGGCTTAAGTTTTATTTGCTTTTAACTGCCGCTTCACTGGCGGCATTTAATTTTTCTTCAATTACAGCCACGGGAATCATACCACCCACAATCGAACCATCTGCGAAAATCAACGTTGGCGTGCCCGATACCTTATTCTCACGCCCTGACTGCACCAGTGTTTCCAGCGGTGTGTCGCAATCTTTTCCCGCTGGCGCAATCCCCTTCAGCATAAAATCATCCCAAGCTTTAATTTGATTAGCCGAGCACCAAATCTTTTTAGAAAGCTCCATCGATCCATTGAGCACCGGATACAGCAAGGTGTAGATCGTCACATTCGTCACATTCGCCAACTCTTTCTCCAATTGCTTGCAGTAAGGGCAATTGGGATCTGTAAACACAGCTAATTGACGCTTGCCATCACCTTTAACAATTTTGATAGCCGATTTCAAAGGCAAGGAATCAAGAGGCACACGACGCGCAGCTTTGACTTCCTGTATACGCTCATTGGTCATGCTCGCCCTGGTTTTAGTATCAATCACATGACCAAAGAAGAAATAATTCGCCTTTTCATCGGTATAAAACACTTCATCACCGACCACCACCTCGTACAATCCCAAATAAGGTGTTTTTTTCAAACTCTCAATTTTATTGCCGGCAAAGTGCGGCTCGACAGCTTTTTTGACAGCTTCTTCATTTGCCCAGACGTTTCCAGAAAAGAAACTTAATGCCAAGATTGAAATGAAAAACTTCCAGCGTATCGTCATGACAACTCCAGTTTTAAAATGAAATTTAATTCAAAGCGTGTTGCATCAATCGGTTTTTGACCAGGGGGAAATGATTGGTGATCTCTAGCCCCAAGTTTCTTAAGCGAGCCAGCGTCGGATTAGTATTGTTGAATAACTTTTGCAAACCATCCGTCACTAACTCCAAAGCAAGAACATCCTCTTTGCGTGCCAGCTCATAACGTCGCAGCAACATGTAATCTCCACAATCCGTCTGCATACCACGCCCATTTAATACTTTTGCAAGCTCACGCGCATCACGCAACCCCAAATTGACACCTTGCCCAGCCAATGGGTGAATACCGTGCGCAGCATCTCCGATCAACACCAAACGCAGCTTAGCCAGCTTATTCACATGCACAAAATTTAATGGAAAGCCCACCGCAGGAGTAATCAATTGCAATGCACCCAAAGTATGCGAAGAGGCTTCTTCAACACGATGACAGAGTTCTTCTGCGGGCAAATTCCGTAGCAGATCAGCCTGCTCTTCATGAGTAGACCAAACCATGGATACACGTTTGTCTGGTAACGGCAATAATGCCAGCACACCGTCCCGCCTAAACCACTGGTGAGCAATCTGACGATGTGAAAGCTCCGCACTAAAATTGGCGACCACGCCTACTTGATTATACGAATGACGTGAAACATCGATATCCGCCTGCTTGCGCACCCAGGAATTTACGCCGTCCGCCCCCACCACTAGTGCTGCTTGAAGCCGACTGCCGTCTTCCAGTTGCACCTCAACATGCGACTCTTCCCATACAATCGATGTGCATTTTGCGGGACAATATATATATGTATTTTCGTCTGAAGATTTGAGCGCATCCCAAACGGCGGTCTGCAATTGACGATTTTCTGCAATAAATGCCAGTTCCGACAAGCCAATTTCATATGCACTAAAATTTATATGCGCACTATTATCATCACCAAATACAGCCATTTCATAGACTGGAGCCAAACGATCAACGTCCAATAGCTGCCATATCCCCAACCCTTGCAGGAACAAGGCACTTCCCGGACTAATCGCATAGACCCTACTATCCCAACTCGCATCTCTGGGTAATGGGACTGATACATGCGGTTCTATCAGCGCAATTTTCAAGCCACTATCTTTCAGAGCAACCACCAAGCTTGCACCAACGAGTCCGCCACCGATGACTATAATATCGAAATTCATAATTTTGATTATACAACCGCTTTGCATTAAAAAGGTACACAAACAGTACCGCTGACAGTTACAAAGTTCGATTCATTACCGGAATTTCACACGCATATTAAATCGCTTTTGGCTGAGAGTGCAAATCCACATATATTCCAATCTTATGAAAACACGCATAAACCCTTGTCAAGTCAGATTATTGATCTTGACAAGCCATCCCCTCAAGGGCAAAATGCTGCCTCTCGTGTCAAAGCGCGTGGCGAATTAGCTCAGTGGTTAGAGCAGCGGAATCATAATCCGTTGGTCCGGGGTTCAAATCCCTGATTCGCCACCAATAAAACAATGGGTTAGATTAATTTCTAGCATCTTCTTTCTTTCTGATGTGACAAAATTGTGTCATCAAGGAAATTTGAAATCAACTCGGCATGTTGCATAAGTTGTGGTTTCGATAGGTGTGCATATCGACTTACCATTTCTTCAGACTCCCAACCTCCAAGTTCTTGCAATACATTCATAGGAGTTCCTTGTTGAGCCAGCCAACTTGCCCAAGTATGGCGCAGATCATGCCACCGAAAATTTTCTATTTCTGCTCGTTTTAATGCTTTTTTCCATGCACGAGTGTTAGCCCAAGCAATCGGATTACCTAGATAAGTAAAAACTCTGCTTGTATGTTTGCCGATTTGCCGAAATAAAACTGAAATAGCCACGGAATTAAGCGGAACATGAATTGCTTTTCTTGCCTTGGCCTGATCAGGATGTATCCATGCAGCCTTTCTGTCCAGATCAATCTGACTCCATTCCAAATTAAGAACATTTGATTGCCTTAATCCAGTGGATAGCGCAAATATCACCATTTCCTGCTGATGGATTGGCAGTTCACTAAGAAGCCGCTTTACCTGTTCAGGTGTTAACCAACGTATACGACGCTTAGGTTCTGGCAATAGCCTAATCTTTGGTACTTTGTCGAGCAATTCCCAATCATGACAAGCTTTTCTAAGAATTGTCCGTACCAAAGCTAAATATCGGTTAGCAGTGGAAGGACTTGCTTCTGTGGCCTTAATATGTGCGATATGATCTATCAACTTTCGATCAATCTCATTTAATAGCTTGTTTCGCAAAAATTGCTGTAACCATCGCAGTTTTTCTTTGTCCTCTTTATGTGTAGCTTTATACTGTGATTCAAGTAAAAACTTACAAGCTGCTTCATCCCATGTATATTTCGGCTTTGCTCCCAAATGCAAAACACGCCATGAGTCAGATTTTAACTTGTCATGGAATTCTTGCGCCTGGGTTTTGTCGGCTGTGCCAGCAGAGCATCTAATACGCTCTCCTGCTGGTGTAGTGAACGTGATCCACCACGTATTACCGCGCTTGTAGAGTGGCATATGTTTACCTCCTTTTGTGAAACCACTCTCAATGCTTGCCGAGGGATAGAATACTGCGACCTGATGTATTCAACAAGATCATCAAGAATAAATACCCATCGTTTACCAAGTTTAGCACCTGGCAATCGTCCAGATTTAGCACGTCGTCGCACTTCTTCTGCATGCATCTTGAGAAAATTGGCTGCTTCAATGAGTGAAAGTGTTTTCATAACGCATAGGTTTGTCGGAATCATTAAAAGCAAAACTTTTCTTGATATAGCCTTCCCTAGAAACTTGCCATAAGGGGACGGTAAGCATTGAGATTAGTGTCTGGCGACAACGAGTTGAGACTTCCAGCGGTTGAAAGCACAGTACAGTCCATGCTCCATAGAATAATTCTCGATCAAGCTCATGCGGAAATTTGCCTTCACGATTTGCTTGTGCAAAAAGATTTGCAAGCTCACCCATAGCCCAGTCGAGATCATCCATTTCAAAGTTCATTGGAAGATTCACCTTGAGTACGTAAATAATGATCTGAGAATGCAAGGCGTTTCGGTATAGCTTGTTTCTTCAGGAGTTCCACAACACGTTCAGCACTACCTTCTCGTTGCAGCATGACGTTAAAGAGAGCGCCATATGCAGTTGAAGCAACTTGTTTTAAACGTTCATAGCTAATGCGATCTTGTTCTTTGATAGTATGAATACGAAGGGCGCGTTCAGATACCCATGACATACAAGGATAAGCACCTGCAACATATTCACCAGGATGCAGCAAAACATCCCATGGGATAATGCGGTCTTTTGCATGAAGTTCTACTTCCCAACGAACCCATGGACTTGAAGGGTCACCTAACTGCTTTCCTTTTTCGTAAATCCTGATGAGCTTGCCGTTTTTGCGCTTACCTACTTCAAATGTACGGCCAAGATCATCGTGTGTGATCCAGTTACCATGCTGTTTGGGGTTTGGATTTCTGCCGCCCTGCTTGAAACCTCCACTTTTATAAAGTTCAACGGCGTGGTCTACTGAATGAAGGCCTTTAAAATCATCAACAGCGCCATCCCATCGAGTAATTTTGCTTAGAAGGTCATCTCTTAGAAATGCAGCAAATGTTTGCCAATCAGATATGAATGAACAACCCTCACCAGGTAGCGATAAAAACGCAGTTTCATTTTGACCACCATAGGCAAACATGACACAACCATGATCAAAGCGATAAGAATTTTTCCAGCCTTGGAGTCCACGCTCTTGATCGGTCATGCCGCCAAATCTAAAGTTAGTTACTTCACTAAAGGATTTGAAGAACTTTAAAGGATTATTATTTTCAGGATGAAAAGGAAAGGAAACATTCAACCAATCGGTTAAAGCTGCCTGTGATTTTTTTCTTTCTTCGGAGGGACTTTCCCCCCGTATTACCGTACGGGGGTTATTGGTAGTATGAACCGAATCAGATAGCTGAACCCTATCCGATGTTGCGCCAGTGAAATGCGCTGTGTTGGTCGCTGGCGCTCCCAACCGCGCATTGTCCCTGGCGTAAGTTTGATCAATCAGTTTTGAAAAAGGTTTTTCCATACCCCTTAATATAAGGGGTATGCATTATCCTGTCAAGGATATTTAATATCCTTTAATCTGCATCTAATTCACGACGACGCTCTATTTTTATATCGCCACTAACAGCTTTCCAGAAGTTACTAACCGTGCGGGCTAGTTTGTAGCCAAGGGATTTATAAGCTAAAGGGCCTTCCTCAGGAAACATTTCACGAACATTGATATCGAGGATTTCCTCATATTTACGTATAGTGCGTTTGTTATGAATAATGAGTAATACTTTCCATCCTAATAGTCGGCCAGTCATAAGCATGCCGATAGCGGTCTGAAGTTCATCAGCTTGCCCGCGAAAATTCTCAGTTGCCTTGTCGATAATCGCAACATATTGCAGGGCTTCTTCAGGAGATAAGGGAGGAATGGGTTGTTTTTCAAGATCAGACATTGTTTAATTTTCCTCGGTCAATATATTAAGCATAATGGATTAAGGGGTAATAGACAACCTCTTTTGGTCACATGCTAGAGAAGGCAGAAAAGAAAGAAAAGTCAAAAGCGTTTTGCAGGATGGCGCAGATAGTTGAAACACGGTAGTGGAATGGGATCGGCCAGCATGCCCATTAAGCCGGGCATGGCCTTGCGCCGGGTCGTCCGGCGCACCCAAGTGACAGCTTCTTTTCAATGTATTACTGACTTGCGTATATATGAAATCATAGCAGCTGTGAACTATGTCCTACTAAAATTTACTAATGTTTATATTGTAAATTTAATGAGCAATGAAGGTTAATAAAGTTAATCAATATAATACCGTTATTATTGAAAAATTTGCAGTATCAAGATATTTGATGTTAAGATAAATTATTCGGTTAGATGCTTGTTAAATCTGTTGAAATTAATTGATTGCTTGTAATCTATTTGCAGTAGCAGTAGTTATTGCAAGTGGCGGTAAGTTATTTATGTATGTTATGTTTATGTATGTGCGGAGGGAGCTATGAATACCAATGACCTAGAAACGGTTCAAGTTGAGCTAGATAGACTTGGTTTGCGTGATGTTAAATTTTTCTTTACTGAATTAAATTCAAAACTAAATAGCGCTGTAAGAGATGAAGTTGCATATGTGTTAAGTACACATTTACGTGGGGATAGTGTTACATTGGAGCCATTCGGAGATCTTAAACCTCGTATGTAATATGTGTACACTTCAGAAAAATAAACTACAAATAGGCTCCTTACCGGAGCCTAATTTTTTATGCTAATTCAACTTGATAAATTAAAAAGTTCCATTGCTAAAGCTCGTGAAATTACCGAGCAACATAATCTGTATTATCTGGATACTAAAAGTTCTGAAAGATCACTTGATGATCTGGTAGATTTGTGTCAAAAATATTTAAATAAGAACGTTAAGCTCTTTGAACACAAATTACACTATACAGGGCAACCAATGAGAGGGTTTTTTCTAGCATTTGATGATTCATATCATATAGTGCTACTCGGCGGTCAGAATTACTGTTGGAAAAGACTGGTACTTTGCAAGGAGCTTTTTCATATTTTCCTTGATGATGAGGAATATCAGAATAAGGATATTGGAGCTTTAATAGATGAGACTACTATAGGGCTTCATTCTTATGAAAACAGCAAAATGCCAAAACCACCAATGCAAGTTGAATTATTGGCTGAAATAGCCGCGATGGAGTATTTATTTCCATACAATGAAAGAAGATCTAAGCTTGACAGTTTTGCGGGAATGCCTCCAAATTATGAGGCTATTGCTGAACAATATAAAATTCCTCGGTTTTATGTTGAACAGTACCTTTCTAATGCACGCATGGCAGTTTTGAAAGATATCTAAGTGAGATGTAATACTGCGAGTTAGATGCTCCAACATTTATGGTGAATTTAAGGATTGGATTACTGTGACAAATTTGTGCCAGATTATGACGCAGATCGCAGTGATTTAAGCTTTGTGGCAGTGATTCATGTCTTGGCAAGCAATGTAAGTGATTGTTATATATAAATAGTTAATTTAGTAATTGTGTCTCATAATCCTTTGGTCGCTGGCTGGAGCCCAATCTATCCACCAGAAGATATAATACTTAAAGATTAATAATACTAAGTATTTTTTCTTTTCTTGGTTACCATAAAAGAGATTCTTGACCTGCTCTCCCCTGGCAATTAAATATAATTAGCTGTGACAAATTTGTGTCATTGATTAAAATAATTGATACAAACCAGAGTTGATTGTGACTGATTTTGAGTGCGGCAAGCATTTCAAGTAGTTGTTTTTTGAATATTATTTATTTAGTGATGCGGAATCATAATCCGTTGGTCCGGGGTTCAAATCCCTGATTCGCCACCAATTAAATCAATTAGTTACACAAATAATCAATAAATATAGACGTAGTATTGCTACCTTTTGCATTAATGAAAGTATTCGCACAATAAAGTTGCGACGGCACTGACATGAGGTGTGCTGTCAAAAATGGAGTCCATGTATTTAAGCAGCGAGTAGATTTGCATAGTACTGCTGCGAAAATTGTGCAGGCGATAAATAACCTAATTTTTCTTGCTTGCGCTGTCGGTTATAGAATATTTCGATATATTCGGTAATTTCCTGAATGGC